>NZ_JBNNVP010000001.1:0-51687 GCF_050280605.1 Pseudomonas sp. NPDC089918
TGCCTTTACCGCCACGACGCTGAGCCTGGTACGCAGCCAATGGCTGGGTCTTGGCGTAGCCACCGTGGGAAATGGTCACCGGGCCAACGAAGAACTTTGAACCATGGCCACTATCCACGTAGACGGCAAAGAGCTCGAAGTCGATGGGGCAGACAACCTGTTACAGGCGTGTCTGTCGCTAGGCCTCGATATCCCTTATTTCTGCTGGCACCCAGCCCTTGGCAGCGTTGGCGCTTGCCGCCAGTGCGCGGTCAAGCAGTACACCGACGAGAACGACAAGCGTGGTCGGATCGTCATGTCCTGCATGACCCCCGCCACCGACGGCAGCTGGATCTCCATCGACGACGAAGAAGCGAAAGTGTTTCGCGCGAGCGTCGTTGAATGGTTGATGACCAACCACCCTCACGACTGCCCGGTCTGTGAGGAAGGCGGTCACTGCCACCTGCAAGACATGACGGTGATGACCGGCCACAACGAGCGCCGTTATCGCTTCACCAAGCGCACTCACCAGAACCAGCAACTGGGCCCGTTCATTTCCCACGAAATGAACCGCTGCATCGCCTGCTATCGCTGCGTGCGCTTCTATAAAGACTACGCTGGCGGCACCGACCTCGGCGTATTCGGCGCCCACGACAACGTGTACTTCGGTCGCGTTGAAGACGGCACCCTCGAAAGCGAGTTCTCCGGCAACCTCACCGAGGTCTGCCCGACTGGTGTGTTCACCGACAAGACTCACTCCGAGCGCTACAACCGTAAGTGGGACATGCAGTTCTCGCCGAGCATCTGCCATGGCTGCTCCAGCGGTTGCAACATTTCCCCGGGCGAGCGTTACGGCGAACTGCGTCGCATCGAAAACCGTTTCAACGGTTCGGTGAACCAGTACTTCCTGTGCGACCGTGGCCGTTTCGGCTATGGCTACGTCAACCGCGAAGACCGCCCGCGTCAGCCACTGCTGGCCAACGGCGCCAAGCTGAGCCTCGACGAAGCACTGGATAAAGCCGCTGACCTGCTGCGCGGTCGCAACATCGTCGGTATCGGTTCGCCGCGCGCCAGCCTCGAAAGCAACTACGCGTTGCTGGAACTGGTCGGTGCCGAGCACTTCTACTCCGGTATCGAAGCCGCTGAACTTGAGCGCATTCGTCTGGTTGTGCAGGTGCTCAAAGACAGCCCGCTGCCGATCCCGAACATGCGCGACATCGAAGATCACGATGCGATTTTCGTCCTCGGCGAAGACCTGACCCAGACTGCTGCGCGCATGGCCCTGGCCCTGCGTCAATCGGTCAAGGGCAAGGCCGAAGACATGGCCGACGCCATGCGTGTTCAGCCGTGGCTCGATGCCGCGGTGAAGAACATCGGTCAGAACGCGCTGAACCCGCTGTTCATCGCCAGCCTGGCTGAAACCAAACTCGACGACGTGGCTGAAGAATGCGTTCACGCAGCTCCCGACGACCTGGCCCGCATCGGTTTCGCCGTGGCTCACGCCCTCGATGCCAGCGCGCCGGCCGTTGAAGGCCTGGACGCTGAAGCCCTCGAATTGGCTCAGCGCATCGCCAGCGCCCTGCTCGCTGCCAAGCGTCCGTTGATCATTGCCGGTACCTCACTGGGTTCCAAGGCGCTGATCGAAGCCGCGGCGAACATCGCCAAGGCCCTGAAGCTGCGCGAGAAGAACGGCTCCATCAGCCTGATCGTGCCAGAGGCCAACAGCCTCGGCCTGGCCATGCTCGGTGGTGACTCGGTCGACGCAGCCCTGCAAGCGGTGATCGACGGCAAGGCGGACGCCATCGTCGTGCTGGAAAACGATCTGTACACCCGTACCGACAAAGCCCGTGTCGATGCTGCCCTGAACGCCGCGAAAGTGGTAATCGTGGCGGACCATCAGAAGACCGCCACCAGCGATCGCGCGCACCTGGTGCTGCCAGCTGCCAGCTTCGCTGAAGGCGACGGTACGCTGGTCAGCCAGGAAGGCCGCGCCCAGCGTTTCTTCCAGGTCTTCGACCCGACTTACCTCGACGCAAGCATTCTGGTTCACGAAGGCTGGCGCTGGCTGCATGCCCTGCGTTCGACCCTGCTGAACCAGCCAATCGACTGGACCCAACTGGACCACGTCACCGCTGCCGTTGCTGCGAGCAAACCGCAACTGGCGCGCATCGTCGATGCCGCACCGTCCGCCGCGTTCCGCATCAAAGGCCTGAAACTGGCTCGCGAACCGCTGCGTTACAGCGGCCGGACCGCCATGCGCGCCGATATCAGCGTGCACGAACCGCGTACTTCCCAGGACAACGACACCGCGTTCTCGTTCTCCATGGAAGGTTACTCGGGCTCGGTCGAACCGCGTCAGCAAGTACCATTCGCCTGGTCTCCGGGCTGGAACTCGCCGCAAGCCTGGAACAAGTTCCAGGACGAAGTCGGTGGTCACATCCGCGCTGGCGACCCGGGCACTCGCCTGATCGAAAGCACCGGTGATTCGCTGAACTGGTTCGCCAGTGTTCCGCGCGCGTTCAACCCGGCTCCGGGCACCTGGCAGGTCGTGCCGTTCTTCCACCTGTTCGGCAGCGAAGAGAACTCTTCCAAAGCCGCGCCGGTTCAAGAACGCATTCCAGCCGCTTACGTGTCGCTGGCCAAGTCCGAAGCCGATCGTCTGGGTGTCAATGACGGTGCCCTGCTGAGCCTGAACGTGGCCGGCCAGACCCTGCGTCTGCCGCTGCGTATCAACGAAGAGCTGGGTGCCGGTCTGGTCGCATTGCCGGCCGGTATTGCCGGCATTCCGCCAGCGATCTTCGGCAAATCCGTTGACGGTCTGCAGGAGGCAGCGCTATGACCTGGTTCACTCCTGAAGTGATCGACGTAATCATCGCGGTCCTCAAGGCCATCGTGATTCTGCTCGCCGTGGTGGTGTGCGGCGCGCTGCTGAGCTGGGTCGAGCGTCGTCTGCTCGCCCTCTGGCAGGACCGTTACGGTCCGAACCGCGTCGGCCCGTTCGGCGCGTTCCAGATCGCCGCCGACATGATCAAGATGTTCTTCAAGGAAGACTGGACCCCGCCGTTCGCCGACAAAGTGATCTTCACCTTGGCGCCGGTCGTGGCCATGAGCGCCTTGCTGATTGCCTTCGCGATCATCCCGATCACCCCGACCTGGGGTGTGGCGGACATCAACATCGGCATCCTGTTCTTCTTCGCCATGGCCGGTCTGTCGGTCTACGCGGTGCTGTTCGCCGGTTGGTCGAGTAACAACAAGTTCGCCCTGTTGGGCAGCTTGCGGGCCTCGGCGCAAACCGTGTCGTACGAAGTGTTCATGGGCCTGTCGCTGATGGGCATCGTGATCCAGGTTGGCTCGTTCAACATGCGCGACATCGTTGAATACCAGGCGCAGAACCTGTGGTTCGTCATTCCGCAGATCTTCGGTTTCCTGACCTTCTTCATCGCTGGCGTCGCCGTGACTCACCGTCACCCGTTCGACCAGCCGGAAGCGGAACAGGAACTGGCCGACGGTTACCACATTGAATACGCCGGCATGAAATGGGGCATGTTCTTCGTCGGTGAGTACATCGGCATCGTGCTGATTTCGGCGCTGCTGGTGACGTTGTTCTTCGGTGGCTGGCACGGTCCGTTCGGCATTCTGCCGCAGATCCCGTTCATCTGGTTTGCACTGAAAACCGCGTTCTTCATCATGTTCTTCATCCTGTTGCGCGCCTCGATTCCGCGTCCACGGTATGACCAAGTGATGGATTTCAGCTGGAAGTTCTGCCTGCCGCTGACCCTCGTCAACATGCTGGTGACCGCTGCGGTCGTGTTGCTCAACACGCCCGCCGTCGCGGCTCAGTGAGGATAGAGAATCATGAAGTACATTTTTGACATCGTGCATGGCTTCTTCACCCAGCTTCGCAGCCTGGTGATGATCTTCGGCCACGCCTTCCGCAAGCGCGACACGCTGCAGTACCCGGAAGAAGCCGTGTACCTGCCGCCGCGCTTCCGTGGCCGTATCGTCCTGACCCGCGACCCTGACGGTGAAGAGCGTTGTGTAGCCTGTAACCTGTGCGCCGTGGCGTGCCCGGTCGGTTGCATCTCGCTGCAGAAAGCTGAAACCGAAGACGGTCGCTGGTACCCGGACTTCTTCCGCATCAACTTCTCGCGCTGCATTTTCTGCGGCCTCTGCGAGGAAGCCTGCCCGACCACCGCGATCCAGCTGACACCGGATTTCGAGATGGCCGAGTTCAAACGTCAGGACCTGGTGTACGAGAAAGAAGATCTGCTGATCTCCGGCCCCGGCAAAAACCCTGATTACAACTTCTATCGTGTTGCAGGTATGGCGATTGCCGGTAAGCCCAAAGGCGCCGCGCAGAATGAAGCCCAGCCGATCAACGTGAAGAGCTTGCTGCCTTAAGGAAGAAAGATGGAATTCGCTTTCTATTTCGCATCGGGTATCGCTGTTGTGTCCACGCTTCGCGTGATCACCAACACCAACCCCGTGCACGCCCTGCTCTACCTGATCATTTCGCTGATCGCCGTGGCCATGACGTTCTTCGCCCTCGGCGCACCGTTTGCCGGTGTACTGGAAGTGATCGCCTACGCTGGCGCCATCATGGTGCTGTTCGTGTTCGTGGTGATGATGCTGAACCTGGGCCCGGCCTCGGTTCAGCAAGAGCGCGTCTGGCTCAAGCCCGGTATCTGGCTGGGCCCCGTCGCCCTCGGCACCCTGCTGCTGGTTGAACTGTTGTATGTGCTGTTCAGCGATGCCAGCGGGCAGGCCATCGGCCACACCACCGTAGACGCCAAGGCCGTGGGCATCAGCCTGTTCGGTCCGTATCTGCTGGTGGTCGAACTCGCCTCGATGCTGCTGCTCGCCGCAGCCGTCACGGCGTTCCACTTGGGCCGCAACGAAGCCAAGGAGCAATGACGATGCCTGCTATCCCTTTGGAGCATGGTCTGGCGGTCGCCGGCATCCTGTTCTGCCTCGGTCTGGTCGGCCTGATGGTCCGGCGCAACATTCTCTTCGTGCTGATGAGCCTGGAGGTCATGATGAATGCCTCCGCTTTGGCGTTCATCGTTGCCGGTAGCCGCTGGGGTCAACCGGATGGACAGATCATGTTCATCCTGGTGATCAGCCTGGCAGCCGCCGAGGCCAGTATTGGCCTCGCGATTCTGTTGCAGCTGTATCGCCGCTTCCACACTCTCGATATTGACGCTGCCAGCGAGATGCGCGGATGAACCTTCTCTATCTGACTTTCGTATTCCCTCTCATTGGTTTCCTGCTGCTGGCGTTCTCCCGTGGACGCCTCTCGGAAAACCTTTCGGCGCTGATCGGCGTCGGCTCCATTGGCCTTTCGGCAATCGTCACTGCTTACATAATCTGGCAGTTCAACGTTGCGCCACCTGAAGGCGGTCACTACACCCAGGTGTTGTGGCAGTGGATGGCGGTGGAAGGCTTCACGCCTAACTTCGCCCTGTACCTGGATGGTCTGTCCCTGACCATGCTGGGTGTGGTGGTCGGCGTCGGCTTCCTGATCCACCTGTTCGCATCCTGGTACATGCGCGGTGAAGCCGGTTACTCGCGCTTCTTCGCCTACACCAACCTGTTTATCGCCAGCATGCTGTTCCTGGTCCTGGCCGATAACCTGTTGTTCGTGTACTTCGGCTGGGAAGGCGTGGGCCTGTGCTCGTACCTGTTGATCGGTTTCTACTACAGCAACCGCAACAACGGTAACGCGGCACTCAAAGCCTTCATCGTGACCCGCGTCGGCGATGTGTTCATGGCCATCGGCCTGTTCATCCTGTTCCAACAGTTGGGCACGCTGAACATCCAGGAACTGCTGGTCAAGGCGCCTGAGCACTTCAAGGCCGGCGACTTCTGGATCGTTCTGGCGACCCTGATGCTGCTGGGCGGCGCTGTCGGTAAATCCGCGCAACTGCCACTGCAAACCTGGCTGGCGGATGCGATGGCCGGCCCTACCCCGGTTTCGGCACTGATCCACGCCGCGACCATGGTGACCGCCGGTGTCTACCTGATTGCCCGTACCCACGGTCTGTTCGCCCTGGCGCCGGATATCCTGCACCTGGTGGGTGTCGTGGGTGGTGTGACGCTGGTGCTGGCAGGTTTTGCCGCACTGGTGCAGACCGACATCAAACGTATCCTCGCCTACTCGACCATGAGCCAGATCGGCTACATGTTCCTGGCACTCGGCGTAGGTGCGTGGGACGGCGCGATCTTCCACCTGATGACCCACGCCTTCTTCAAGGCGCTGCTGTTCCTTGCGTCCGGTTCGGTAATCGTTGCCTGCCACCACGAGCAGAACATCTTCAAGATGGGCGGTCTGTGGAAGAAACTGCCACTGGCCTACGCCAGCTTCATCGTCGGCGGCGCGGCCCTGGCGGCCTTGCCTCTGGTGACTGCGGGCTTCTACTCCAAGGATGAAATCCTTTGGGAAGCGTTCGCCAGCGGTAACCAGGGTCTGCTTTATGCCGGTCTGGTCGGTGCCTTCATGACCTCGCTGTACACCTTCCGCCTGATCTTCATCGCGTTCCACGGTGAAGCGAAGACCGAAGCGCATGCCGGTCACGGCATTGCTCACTGGCTGCCACTGTCGGTGCTGATCGTACTGTCGACGTTCGTCGGCGCAATGATCGTTCCGCCGCTGCACGGTGTACTGCCACAAAGCGTCGGCCATGCCGGCGGCGAAGCCAAGCACAGTCTGGAAATCGCCTCGGGTGCCATCGCCCTGGCCGGTATCCTGCTGGCCGCGCTGCTGTTCCTCGGCAAGCGCCGCTTCGTCACCGCCATCGCCAACAGCGGCGTCGGCCGCTTCCTTTCGGCCTGGTGGTTCGCTGCCTGGGGCTTCGACTGGATCTACGACAAACTGTTCGTCAAGCCTTACCTTGCGATCAGCCACATTCTGCGCAAAGACCCGCTCGACCAGACCATCGGTCTGATCCCGCGTATGGCCAAAGGCGGTCACACCGCCCTGAGCCGCACCGAGACCGGTCAATTGCGTTGGTATGCCGCCTCGATGGCTGCTGGTGCCGTGCTGGTAATCGGCGCCGTCGTGCTGGTAGCGGTCTGATATGAACCTTGCGAACTTGCGAAAGGAAACGAGCCCGTCATGATTCTGCCCTGGCTAATCCTGATCCCCTTCATCGGCGGCCTGCTGTGCTGGATGGGTGAGCGCTTCGGCGCCACCCTCCCCCGCTGGATTGCGCTGATCACCATGTCCCTGTTGCTCTCCCTTGGCCTCTGGCTGTGGGCCAACGGTGACTATTCATTTGCACCGGCGCCTGGCGCCGATCCGACCTGGGCGATTGAGTTCAAGCACGTCTGGATCCAGCGCTTCGGCATCAACGTGCACCTGGCCCTCGACGGCCTGTCGCTGTTGATGATCCTGCTGACCGGCCTGCTGGGTGTCCTCTCGGTACTCTGCTCGTGGAAAGAGATCCAGCGTCATGTGGGCTTCTTCCACCTGAACCTGATGTGGATCCTGGGCGGTGTCGTTGGCGTGTTCCTCGCCCTCGACCTGTTCATGTTCTTCTTCTTCTGGGAAATGATGCTGGTGCCGATGTACTTCCTCATCGCGCTCTGGGGTCACAGTTCTTCGGACGGCAAGAAAACCCGGATCTACGCGGCAACCAAGTTCTTCATCTTCACTCAGGCTTCCGGCCTGATCATGTTGGTGGCGATCCTGGGGCTGGTACTGGTCAACTTCAACGACACTGGCGTGATTACCTTCAACTACGCCGATCTGTTGAAAACCAAGATGTCGACGACCACCGAGTACATCCTGATGCTCGGTTTCTTCATCGCCTTCGCGGTCAAGCTGCCAGTCGTACCGTTCCACTCCTGGTTGCCTGACGCTCACGCCCAGGCACCGACCGCGGGTTCCGTGGACCTGGCCGGTATCTTGTTGAAGACTGCGGCCTATGGCCTGCTGCGTTTCGCCCTGCCGCTGTTCCCGAACGCCTCGGCCGAGTTCGCGCCGTTCGCGATGACCCTGGGTCTGATCGGGATCTTCTACGGTGCGTTCCTGGCTTTCGCACAAACCGACATCAAGCGTCTGATCGCCTTCTCGTCCGTTTCCCACATGGGCTTCGTGTTGATCGGCATCTACTCCGGCAGCCAACTGGCGCTGCAGGGCGCAGTGATGCAGATGCTGGCGCACGGTCTGTCGGCCGCGGCACTCTTTATCCTCTCCGGTCAGCTGTACGAGCGTACCCACACCCGCGATATGCGTGAGATGGGTGGCCTGTGGTCGAAGATTGCCTACCTGCCGGCTCTCAGCCTGTTCTTCGCCGCCGCGTCCCTGGGCTTGCCGGCGACCGGTAACTTTGTCGGTGAGTTCCTGATCCTGATCGGCACCTTCGCCAGCGCCCCATGGATCACTGTGATTGCGACGTCCGGCCTGGTGTTCGGTTCGGTCTACTCGCTGATCATGGTCCACCGTGCCTTCTTCGGCCCGTCGAAATCGGACGCTGTGCTGCATGGCATGGACGGTCGCGAACTGATCATGGTGGTTGGGCTTGCGGCGCTGCTGATCTACATCGGCGTGTACCCGCAACCGTTCCTCGATACCTCTGCCGCGACGATGCATGGCGTGCAGCAGTGGCTCGGCACCGCCTTCACTCAACTCGCTTCGGCCCGGTAAGAGCGCTATGGAATTCACGACTCAACACTTTATCGCGCTTGCGCCGTTGTTGATCACCAGCGCCACGATCATCGTGGTGATGCTGGCTATCGCATGGCGCCGCAACCACTCACAGACCTTCCTGCTGTCGGTGGCAGGCCTGAACCTGGCGTTGCTATCAATCCTGCCAGCCCTGAAAGTCGCGCCATTGGCCGTGACGCCATTGCTGCAGATCGACACCTTCGCCTGCCTGTACATGGCGCTGATCCTGGTCGCCACCCTCGCCTGTGTAACCCTCGCCCACGCCTACCTGGGCGATGGCGGTTCGGGCTACCCGGGCAACCGTGAAGAACTTTACCTGCTGATCCTGATGTCCGCCGCCGGTGGCCTGGTGCTGGTCAGCGCGCAGCACCTGGCCGGGTTGTTCGTCGGTCTGGAACTGCTCTCGGTACCGGTCTACGGTCTGGTGGCGTATGCCTTCTTCAACAAGCGTTCGCTGGAAGCCGGTATCAAGTACATGGTGCTGTCGGCCGCCGGTTCCGCGTTCCTGTTGTTCGGCATGGCCCTGCTCTACGCCGACGCTGGCAGCCTGAGCTTCAACGGCATCGGTCAGGCCCTGGCGGCCACCGGTCTGCCAAGCTCTCTGGCTCAATTGGGCCTGGGCATGATGCTGATCGGCCTGGCGTTCAAGTTGTCGCTGGTACCGTTCCACCTCTGGACCCCGGACGTTTACGAAGGTGCTCCGGCACCGGTGGCAGCGTTCCTGGCCACCGCGTCAAAAGTCGCTGTGTTCGCGGTGATGGTGCGTCTGTTCCAGATCTCGCCAGCGGCGAGCAGCGGTGTGCTGAGCGACGTACTGACCATCATCGCCATCGCATCGATCCTGTTCGGTAACCTGCTGGCACTGACCCAAAGCAACCTCAAACGTCTGCTGGGTTACTCGTCCATCGCCCACTTCGGCTACCTGCTGATCGCCCTGGTGGCGAGCAAAGGCCTGGCCGTGGAAGCCATCGGCGTGTACCTGGTCACCTACGTGATCACCAGCCTCGGCGCATTCGGTGTGATCACCCTGATGTCCTCGCCGTACAACGGCCGTGACGCGGATGCCCTGTACGAATACCGCGGCCTGTTCTGGCGCCGTCCGTACCTGACCGCCGTCCTGACCGTGATGATGCTGTCCCTGGCCGGTATCCCGCTGACCGCGGGCTTCATCGGCAAGTTCTACATCATCGCTACCGGTGTCGAATCGCACCAATGGTGGCTGGTCGGCTCCCTGGTATTGGGCAGCGCCATCGGCGTCTTCTACTACCTGCGTGTGATGGTCACCTTGTACCTGATGGAACCGAACCTGCGTCGCCACGACGCGCAACTGCACTGGGAACAACGTGCAGGCGGCGTGATGCTGCTGGCGATTGCTGTACTGGCGTTCTTCCTCGGCCTGTATCCACAGCCGCTGCTGAACCTGGTTCAGCAATCGGGGTTGGCAGGTTGATCGCGTAAGCGATACTCGGTAGAAAACAGAAACGGCACCTTCGGGTGCCGTTTTTGCGTTTGGGGATTCAACATCAAAAGATCGCAGCCTTCGGCGGCGCCTACAAGCGTGTAGGAGCTGCCGAAGGCTGCGATCTTTTGATGTTGAATCCCCTCTCCTCCCCGATATCCAGAATCGCCTCGCGGATGAATCAGCCGCGTCCTACATCCCGATCCTGCCTGCGACTTTAACGTAATGACTTGACCGAATTGGCAGGCACAGAAGCCTTGACCTATTCGATTCTTGTGATAGAAATATACGCAGGTAACGTACAGAACATGGACGCTCTTTTTATCGAATTACCCGCATTTCAAAAGCATCGAAATGACTACCTGGACGACGAACTGTTTCGCAGCTTTCAACTGGAGCTGCTGAAAAACCCGGAAACTGGCGACCTGGTGGAAGGTATGGGCGGGTTGCGAAAGGTCCGTTTCTCCGACCAGCGACGAGGTAAAGGCAAGCGCAGTGGACTAAGGGTGATTTATTACTGGTGGTCGGGTTTTGATCAATTCTGGCTGTTCACCATATATGGCAAAAACGAGCAAGACGACTTGTCGCCTTCCCAGAAGAAACTTTTCAGACAAACTCTAGATAGCGAAATCAACACGAGATCCCACTATGAAACGTGACATTTTTGCCGAACTGATGGAAGGCCTTGAAGCCTTGGCCGACGAGCGCCAAGGCAAGGTCACGCTGCGAACCCACAAGGTCAAACTGCCAAAACTGGTGCCAATCACTGCCGAAGAAGTGGTAGCCATACGCCAACAGCTCAACCTTTCCCGTTCGGTATTCGCGATGTACTTGCGCACCAACACCCGGACGCTGGAGAACTGGGAGCAAGGGCGGGCGAAACCTAATGCTCAGGCGACAACACTGATCCGGCTGGTTGAGCGCTTTCCGGAGACGGTTCAACAACTGGCGGCGCTGACCTGAATCCACTGTTGTGTCCGATGACGCCATCGCGGGCAAGTCGGGTCGCCGCACCGCCGCTCCCACAGGTTTCGCGCTAGTAGCAGATTTTATGACCATTCCCTATCCACTGTGGGAGCGGGCTTGCCCGCGATGGCGGTGGAACAGGCACAAACAAAAACGGCACCTTACGGTGCCGTTCGCCTTTCACATTACAGACGCTTACTTACGCGCCGCCTCCCACGATTTCAGCAGTTCGGCATAGCTCACGGTTTCGCCTTTAGGCTTCTCGTTCGCCAGTTTCGCTTTCGGCGCACCCGGTTGATCGAACCAGTACTGCGCATCCCGCTCCGGATTCATTTTCGGCCCGCAGGTCGGTTGTACCTTGGAACGTTCCAGACGGGTCATGATCGCGTCCTGATCCTTGGCCAGACCGTCCAGTGCCTGTTGCGGCGTTTTCTCGCCACTGGCGGCTTCGGCGATGTGGCTCCACCACAGTTGCGCCAAACGCGGATAGTCCGGCACGTTGGTCCCGGTCGGGGTCCATTGCACGCGGGCCGGGCTGCGATAGAACTCCACCAGGCCACCGAGTTTCGGCGCCAGGTCGGTCATGGCTTGCGAGTTGATATCCGATTCGCGGATCGGGGTCAGACCGACAATGGTTTTCTTCAACGATACGGTTTTCGACGTCACGAACTGCGCGTACAGCCAGGCCGCGAGTTTTTGCTTTTCAGGCGTGGACTTGAGGAAGGTCCAGGAACCGGCGTCCTGATAACCGAGCTTCATGCCCTCCTCCCAGTACGGACCTTTTGGCGAGGGTGCCATGCGCCATTTCGGCGTGCCGTCGGCGTTCATCACCGGCAGGCCCGGTTTGGTCATGTCGGCGGTAAACGCGGTGTACCAGAAGATCTGCTGGGCGATGTTGCCCTGGGACGGCACCGGCCCAGACTCGGAGAAGGTCATGCCCGCCGCTTCCGGTGGCGCGTATTTTTTCATCCAGTCTACGTACTTGGTGGTCGCATACACCGCCGCCGGGCCGTTGGTGTCGCCGCCGCGGGTCACGCTGGAGCCGACCGGATGACAATCCTCGACGCGGATACCCCACTCGTCCACCGGCAAACCGTTGGGTATGCCTTTATCGCCAGCACCCGCCATGGAGAACCAGGCATCGGTGAAGCGCCAGCCGAGGGATGGGTCTTTCTTGCCGTAGTCCATGTGGCCGTAGACGCGTTTGCCGTCGATTTCCTTGACGTCTTCGCTGAAGAATTTGGCGATGTCTTCATAGGCCGACCAGTTCACCGGTACGCCCAGTTCATAACCGTATTTTTCTTTGAATTTCGCTTTCAGATCCGCCCGCTCGAACCAGTCGGCGCGAAACCAGTAGAGGTTGGCGAACTGCTGGTCGGGCAGTTGATAGACTTTGCCGTCCGGCGCGGTGGTGAACGAGATACCGATGAAGTCTTTGATGTCCAGCGTTGGCGAGGTGTAGGCCTTGCCTTCGTTGGCCATCAGGTCGGTAATCGATTCGGTCTTGCCGTAGCGAAAGTGCGTACCGATCAGGTCCGAGTCATTGACCCAACCGTCATAGATGTTCTTGTCCGATTGCATCTGGGTCTGCAGTTTTTCCACCACGTCGCCTTCTTGCAGCAAGTCGTGGGTCAGCTTGATCCCGGTGATCTCGGTAAAGGCCTTCGCCAGCGTTTTGGATTCATATTCGTGGGTCGCGATGGTTTCCGAAACCACCTTGATGCTCATCCCGCGAAACGGCTCGGACGCCTTGATGAACCACTTCAGCTCTTCGAGTTGCTGGGCTTCGGTCAGGGTGGACGGTTTGAACTCGCTGCCAATCCATTTCTTGGCAGCGTCTTCATAGGCATCGGCCCAGGCCGCAGCGCTCAACCCGCTGAGTGCCAGCATGGCTGCCAATGAAACGCTATGTCGCAGCTTATTGTTTTTGTCGAACATAGAGACCTCCTGTTTAGGTTTCGGGACATGCATGCCGATCGATTTCGACTAGCCCCAACGCATCACAGCCAACAGCCACACCAGGGACAACGCGAACGCTACCCAGATGCTCCAGTCGGTGACGCCGATTACCAGCAAATGCAGGTAGGCGCTGCCGAGAAGACCGATAAACAGCCGATCGCCACGGGTAGTGGCAATCGGCAAAAAACCACGTCGAGGGATGCTCGGCGAACGCAATTCCCAGGTCGTCATGCCCGTCAGGATCAAGGCAATGACGCTGAAGAACGCCGCCGTGGGGCCAGTCCAACTCATCCATTCCATCATCAGTTCCTCATACCCGGCCCAGGGCAAAGCCCTTGGCCACGTGGTTGCGAACAAACCAGATCACCAACATGCCCGGCAGGATAGTCAACACCCCCGCTGCCGCCAGCACGCCCCAGTCGATGCCGGACGCCGAGACCGTGCGGGTCATCACCGCCGCGATGGGTTTGGCGTTCACTGAGGTCAGGGTTCGCGCCAGCAACAGCTCGACCCAGGAAAACATGAAGCAGAAAAACGCCGTGACGCCGATCCCGGAGCCGATCAGCGGGACGAAGATCTTCACGAAGAACTTGGGGAAACTGTAGCCGTCGATGTAGGCGGTTTCGTCAATTTCCTTGGGAACGCCGGACATGAAGCCTTCAAGAATCCACACCGCCAACGGCACGTTGAACAGGCAGTGAGCCAGCGCAACCGCGATGTGGGTGTCGAACAGCCCGATCGAGGAATACAACTGGAAGAACGGCAGCAGGAAAACTGCCGGTGGCGCCATGCGGTTAGTCAGTAGCCAGAAAAACAGGTGCTTGTCACCGAGGAAACGATAGCGTGAAAACGCATACGCCGCCGGCAGCGCCACGCTCAAGGAAATCACCGTGTTCAGGCTCACGTAGTACAGCGAGTTGAGATAACCGGTGTACCAGCTCGGGTCAGTGAAGATCACCTTGTAGTTGGCGAAGGTGAAATCCTGGGGAAACAGGGTCAGACCGCCGAGGATTTCGGTGTTGCTCTTGAAGGACATGTTCAGCAGCCAGTAGATCGGCACCAGCAGGAACAGGATGTAGATCAGCAGTGGAATCAGCTTTCTCTTGCTCATGGCGGGCCTCACCGATTGGCGTCAGAGTGAGTCATGGCGGTGTAGAACAGCCACGACACCAACAGAATGATCAGGAAGTACACCAGCGAGAATGCAGCCGCCGGGCCGAGGTCGAATTGCCCTACGGCCATTTGGGTCAGAGTCTGACTCAGGAAGGTCGTGGCATTCCCCGGGCCACCACCGGTCAACACAAACGGCTCGGTGTAGATCATGAAGCTGTCCATGAACCGCAGCATCACCGCGATCAGCAGCACGCTCTTGAGCTTGGGCAACTGGATGTGTCGGAAAACCGCCCAGGCCGACGCTCGATCAATCCGCGCCGCCTGGTAATACACGTCTGGAATCGCCCGTAAACCGGAGAAACACAACAGCGCAACCAGCGACGTCCAGTGCCAGACGTCCATCACCAACACCGTGACCCAGGCGTCCATGGTGTTGGATGCATAGTTGTAGTTAAGGCCCATGGCCTTGAGGCTGGCGCCGAGCAGACCAATGTCCGCGCGGCCGAAAATCTGCCAGATGGTGCCGACCACGTTCCACGGGATCAGCAGCGGAATCGCCAGAATAATCAGCACAACCGACGACCAGCGGCCCTTGGTCGGCATGGTCAGGGCGATGGCGATGCCCAACGGAATTTCGATCAATAACACGCAACCGGAGTAGATGAACTGGCGCAGCAGCGAGTCATGCAAACGAGGGTCGAGCAGCACTTGCTTGTACCAGTCGGCGCCGACGAAGTAGCGGCTGGACTGGTCGAAGATGTCCTGCACCGAGTAGTTGACCACGGTCATCATCGGGATCACCGCACTGAACGCCACCAGCAGAAATACCGGCAACACCAGCCACCAGGCCTTGTTGTTCTGCACCTTGTTCATGGCAGCACCTCCAACAGGTAATCATCGGCATAGACCATCAGCCATTGCGCCGGAAAACTGATGTATGCCGTGCCTTCGGGCACCGGTTTGTCTTCGGCCAGGCGTACTTTCAGCGGAGCGCCGTCGAGGTTCAGGGTCATGATCTTGTAGGTCCCCAGGTCTTCAACGTGTACGACCTGTGCCTGCATCGCGTCATCAAAGGGTTCGTCCCACACATGGACGAACTCCGGACGAATGCCGACCTTCAGGGTTTTCCATTCGGACTCGGCGATTCGTTTCTGCATCGCGTCGGACAACGGCAAATGAGTCCCGGCAAAACCAACACCGCCGGCTTGTGGCTGGACCTCGATCAGGTTCATCCCCGGGCTGCCAATGAAATAACCGACAAAGGTGTGGCTCGGTCGCTCGAACAATTCCCGTGGCGTGCCGAACTGCACGATTTGGCCGCCATACATCACTGCGATCTTGTCAGCGAAGGTCGAAGCTTCGAGCTGATCGTGGGTGACGTAGACCATGGTGATGTTGAACTGCTCGTGGATCTGCTTGAGCTTGCGCCGCAGTTTCCATTTCAGGTGCGGGTCGATCACCGTCAGCGGTTCATCGAAGAGGATTGCCGACACGTCATCGCGCACCAGTCCACGGCCCATGGAGACTTTCTGTTTTTCATCGGCGGTAAGGTTGCGCGCCTTTTTGTACAGCAGTGCCTGGAGATCGAGGACTTCAGCGATTTCCTGCACCTTGGTGTGAATTTTCGCTTCCGCCATGCCCTGATTGCGCAACGGGAAGGCCAGGTTATCGAACACCGTCATGGTGTCGTAGACCACCGGAAACTGGAAAACCTGGGCGATGTTGCGCTTTTCCGGGGTCAGTTCGTTAACCACTTTACTGTCGAACAGTACTTGGCCCTGGGACGGGCTGAGTAACCCGGAAATGATGTTGAGCAAGGTCGACTTGCCGCACCCCGAAGGCCCGAGCAGCGCATACGCGCCGCCCTGCTCCCAGACGTGGTCCATCTCGCGGATCGCGTAATCCTCAGGGCCAGTCGGCGTAGGAGTGTAGCTGTGGGCAAGGTTCTGCAAACGGATTTCGGCCATCAGGCAACCCTCGCAATGCGCCGACCGGGCGCCTGAACCAGCCGCCCCTGCATATCGAACACAAACAGTTTATGGGTCGGGATATAGATGCGAATCGGCGCGTCGACGTCGTATTCGTGAACACCCGGCAAGTGCAGCACCAGCAGGAAATACTCGTTGCGCACGTGCAGGAAGGTTTCCGAACCGCTGATCTCGGCCACCTCGACGGTCACCGCCAACTCCAGATCGTCGTCGTTGCTCGGCACCAGCGAAATGTGGCTGGGGCGCACGCCGAAACGGAACTCGCCCTCGCCCACCGGCCGCAGATCGACGTTCAACGGAAAGTGCACAAAATTGGCGAAACTGACTTCGTTACCGGCGATACGCCCCGGCATCAGGTTGATCGGCGGTTCGGAGAACAATTCCGCCGCCAGCACGGTTTGTGGCTGGTGATACACCTCGGAGGACTTGCCGCTTTGAATCACCCGACCTTCGTGAAGAATCGTGGTTGTACCGCCCAGCGCCAGGGCTTCGTTGGGTTCCGTGGTGGCGTAAATCGCAATGGTGTGCCGGGCCTTGAACAGCTCGCGCATTTCCTGGCGTAGCTCTTCGCGCAGCTTGTAGTCGAGGTTGACCAGTGGCTCGTCGAACAGAATCAGCTCGGCATCCTTGACCAGCGCCCGGGCCATGGCCGTGCGCTGTTGCTGGCCACCGGAGAGCTCCAAAGGATAACGCTGGAGGAATTTCTCGATGCGCAGCATCTTCGCGGTTTCCAGCACTTTGCTCTGGATCAGCTCGTTGGAAACGCCGGACTGACGCAGCGGCGAGGCGATGTTCTCGAACACCGTCATGGTCGGGTAATTGATGAACTGCTGATAGACCATCGACACGTTGCGCAAACGCACCGGGCGTTGAGTGACGTCGACGCCGTTCATCAGGATGCGACCGCTGTCGGGCTTGTCCAGACCTGCCATCAGGCGCATGAGGCTGGTTTTGCCGGACAGCGTGCGACCGAGCAAAACGTTGAACGATCCGGGTTCGAAGTTAAGGCACGCATCGTCGATCCAGGTTTGACCCTCGACGGTACGGCTGACGTGCTCCAGGATTAGTGACATGGCTCGGCCTTTTTATTATTGGAGTCAAGCGACCGGAGCACTACAGCGACATTCGTGCCAGAAATTCCAAGCGGTTGATCTGGCTTGGAAATCCTTCAAACGGAGGAAAAACCGCGTTCGTTGCTGAACAGAAATGAACAACCGCGACTGAACAATTGAACAGTTAAAAGATTGACAATGAACAAATGTGAACAACACTCTACAGATGCTTTTTGCGTGATCCACCGCATTCATCTCGTGATGAACGCGGCCACTGTAGGAGCTGCCGAAGGCTGCGATCTTTTGACTTTTAGCGTCTGTACAAACGCCGAAGATCAAAAGATCGCAGCCTGCGGCAGCTCCTACAGGTATTGTTTTCGGCGTGATATCGCGGTGGCCCAAAGAAGCTCTGTGGCGCGCTGAACGTTTTGCAAAACCCATAAAAACAATAAAAGCTTGCTCAGAGATCGACTGCCATGGCCGCACCTGCCCCGCCGCTCTCCCACGACGCCATCATCCAGGACTCCTGGTCTCGCTGCCGCGCGTTCGGGCTCGATCATCAGAGCGCACCAGCGTTCGATCAACTGCCGGCCGATGGCATCGCCCAGTTGCTGGAGAGCCAGCACTCACTGGTGCAAACCACTCACCAGGAAGTCCTGCCGTATTACGAGAACATCCTCAGCAACTCCAACTGCCTGATCATGCTCGCCGACAATCAGGGCCAGGTGCTGACGTCCTGGGGTACCCAACGTTTCATCGAGCCGAGCCTGACCCGCGGCTTCAGCGCCGGCGCCAGCTGGATGGAGCGTTGCAGCGGGACCAATGCGATCGGCACTGCATTGGCCTGCGAGCAGGCGGTGCACATCGAACACGATGAACATTTTCTCAAGGCCAACCGCTTCATGACCGGTTCCGCCGCGCCGATTTTCGATGCCGAGCGCAAGGTGATCGCGGTGCTGGATGTGTCCAGCGACAGCTACCTGCCGCCGTCCCACACCTTGGGCATGGTCAAGATGATGAGCCAGACCGTGGAGAACCGGCTGATCCTCAACCTGTTCCATGGCCAGCATTTCCAGCTGACCTTCAACACCGGACTGAACAACCTCGACAGCCAATGGGCCGGGTTGCTGATCTTCGATGAGACCGGTCAGGTGCTGTCGGCCAATCGCCGGGCCGACAACCTGCTGGGCATCAGCCTGTCGCGAGTCAGCGTCGAAAGCCTGTTCAAAGTCTCATTGCTGGAACTGCTGAACCAGCCGGACGGCCTGCCGTTTGCCCTGCAAGCCTCGGGGCGCAACCGTTTCCAGTGCCTGTTGAAACGACCGAAACAGACGCCGATTCGGGCTCGTCTGTTTTCTGAACCTGAGCGTGCTGAACCCACGGCGCCAGCGCCCGCCGCGATCAGCCTCAACACCCTGCATTTTGGCGACAGCCGCGTGGAAAAAGCCGTGCGCCAGGCCGAGCGCTTGCTGGAAAAAGACATTCCGCTGTTGATCCATGGGGAAACCGGGGTCGGTAAGGAAGTCTTCGTCAAAGCCCTGCATCAGGCCAGTTCACGCAGCAAACAGCCTTTCATTGCCGTGAACTGTGCCGCGATCCCCGCCGAACTGGTGGAGTCCGAGCTGTTTGGCTATGAGAAAGGCGCGTTCACCGGTGCCAATCAGAAAGGCAGCATCGGGCTGATCCGCAAGGCCGACAAAGGCACCCTGTTCCTCGATGAAATCGGCGACATGCCGCTGCCGACCCAAGCCCGGCTGTTGCGGGTATTGCAAGAGCGTTGCGTGCAACCGGTGGGCAGCAGCGAGTTGTTCCCGGTGGACATTCGGATCATTTCAGCGACCAACCGCTCGTTGCGCGAACAGGTTCAGCTGGGGCGGTTTCGTGAGGATTTGTATTACCGCATCGGCGGTTTGACCCTGGAACTGCCGCCGCTCAGGGAGCGTAGCGATAAAGAGGCGCTGTTCAAACGGCTGTGGGAACAGCACCGCGAACCGAGCCAATGGGCTGGCTTGAGCCGTGAAGTGATGGAGCTGTTCAGCCGTCATCCGTGGCCGGGGAATTTGCGTCAGGTCAGCAGTGTGATGCAGGTAGCGCTGGCCATGGCCGAGGAACAACCGGTGCGGCCGGAGCATTTGCCGGATGATTTTTTTGTCGACCTGGAGATGGAGCCAGTGGATTCGCCGGAGCCGATAACCGTCGACCTCAATGATGCCGAGGAATTGAATCGGCAGTTGCAGGCGGCTGGGGGGAATATTTCCCATTTAGCCCGCAGGCTCGGGGTTAGTCGCAACACCCTTTACAAGCGATTGCGCCAGTCAGGCGACTGATCGTTCCCACGCTCCGCGTGGGAACGCAGCCCGGGACGCTCCGCGTCCCTTTCAAAAGCCGAACGCGGAGCGTCCGTTGAGGCATTCCCACGCGGAGCGTGGGAACGATCATCAGTCAGCCAATCGCCAGGTCGTCCCGCCCTTGCCGTCTTCCAGCACCACGCCCATGGCGGTGAGCTGGTCGCGGATGCGGTCGGATTCGGCCCAGTCCTTGTTGGCACGAGCCGTCAGCCGCGCCTGGATCAGTGCATCAACCTCAGCCGCATCGACCCGCCCTTCGGCACCGGCCTGCAGGAAGTCATCGGCTTCAAGCTGCAACACACCCAGCACGCTCGCCAATTCTTTCAAACGAGCCGCCAGACCGGCCGCTGCATCGAGATCGCTCTCGCGCAGACGGTTGATCTCGCGGACCATCTCGAACAGCACCGCACAGGCTTCCGGGGTACCGAAGTCGTCGTTCATCACCTGAGTGAAACGTTCGACAAAGGCTTCGCCACCAGCCGGTGCCACGTTCGGCAGGCCTTTCAACGCGTGGTAGAAACGCTCGAGCGCGCCTTTGGCGTCCTTGAGGTTGTCTTCCGAATAGTTGATCGCGCTGCGGTAGTGGCTGGATACCAGCAGGTAACGCACGACTTCCGGGTGGTACTTTTCCAGCACGTCGCGAATGGTGAAGAAGTTGTTCAAGGACTTGGACATCTTCTCGCCATTGATGCGAATCATGCCGCAATGCATCCACGCGTTGGCGTAGGTCTTGCCGGTGGCCGCTTCGCTCTGGGCGATTTCGTTTTCGTGGTGCGGGAACTCGAGGTCACTGCCGCCGCCATGAATGTCGAAGGTCTCGCCGAGGCAGCAAGTCGACATCACTGAGCACTCGATGTGCCAACCCGGACGTCCGTCGCCCCACGGCGAAGGCCAGCTCGGCTCGCCCGGCTTGGCGCCTTTCCACAGCACGAAGTCCAGTGGGTCCTGTTTCGACTCGTCGACTTCGATCCGTGCGCCGATGCGCAGGTCTTCGATCTTCTTGCGCGACAGCTTGCCGTAACCCATGAACTTGGCGACGCGGTAGTACACGTCGCCATTGCCCGGTGCGTAGGCGTAGCCCTTGTCTATCAAGGTCTGGATCATGCTCTGCATGCCAGCGATATGATCGGTGGCCCGCGGCTCCATGTCCGGCTTGAGGATATTGAGGCGCGCCTCGTCCTCGTGCATCGCGGTGATCATGCGTTCGGTCAACACATCGAACGGCTCGCCGTTCTCCTTGGCCCGATTGATGATCTTGTCTTCAATATCGGTGATGTTGCGCACATACGTCAGGTTATAACCGCTGAAACGCAACCAGCGGGTCACCAGGTCGAACGCGACCATGCTGCGGCCGTGGCCAATGTGGCAGTAGTCGTACACGGTCATCCCGCAGACGTACATGCGCACATTGTTGCCATCCAGCGGCTTGAAAACTTCTTTGCTCTTGGTGAGCGTGTTGTAGATCGTTAGCACTTTATGTTGTTCCTTGAATCACTGGCCCCACGAATCACGCAAGGTCACGGTACGGTTGAATACCGGAGCGCCCGGTTTCGAGTCCTTGATATCCGCGACGAAGTAACCTTCGCGCTCGAACTGGAAACGGTCTTCCGGCTGTGCATTGCCCAGCGAAGGCTCGGCACGACAACCAGTGAGAACTTGCAGCGAGTCAGGGTTGATGTTGTCCAGGAAACTGGCGCTGTCTTCGGCCTTTTCAGGGTTGGCCGAACGGAACAGGCGATCGTACAGACGCACTTCGCATTCGACGCTGGCCGCAGCCGGCACCCAATGCACCACGCCTTTGACCTTGCGGCCTTCAGGGTTCTTGCCCAGGGTTTCCGGATCGTACGAGCAACGCAATTCGACGATGTTGCCATCGGCGTCCTTGATCGCTTCGTCGGCACGGATCACGTAGCTGCCGCGCAGGCGCACTTCGCCGTTCGGCTCCAGGCGCTTGTAGCCTTTTGGCGGCTCTTCCATGAAGTCTTCACGGTCGATGTAGAGCTCACGGGCGAACGGCAGAACGCGCACGCCCATGTCTTCTTTCGGGTGGCACGCCAATTCGAGGTTTTCGACCTGGCCTTCCGGGTAGTTGGTGATCACGACTTTCAGCGGACGCAGCACGCACATGGCACGCGGGGCGCTGTGGTCGAGGTCGTCACGGATGCTGAATTCGAGCATGCCGAAGTCGACCACGCCGTCGGAACGGTTGGTGCCGATCATTTCGCAGAAGTTGCGGATCGATTTCGGCGTGTAGCCACGGCGACGGAAACCCGACAGCGTGGACATGCGCGGATCGTCCCAGCCATGAACGTGCTTTTCATCGACCAGTTGCTTGAGCTTGCGCTTGCTGGTGATGGTGTAGTTCAGGTTCAGGCGGCTGAACTCGTACTGACGCGGTTTCGCCGGTACTGGCAGGTTCTCGAGGAACCATTCGTACAGCGGACGATGGCTTTCGAACTCCAGGGTGCAGATCGAGTGGGTGATGCCTTCGAGGGCGTCCGACTGGCCGTGGGTGAAGTCGTAGTTCGGGTAGATGCACCACTTGTCGCCGGTCTGGTGGTGATGGGCATGACGGATGCGATACATGATCGGGTCGCGCAGGTTCATGTTCGGCGAGGCCATGTCGATCTTGGCCCGCAGCACGCGTGCGCCGTCCTTGAACTCGCCAGCCTTCATGCGGGCGAACAGGTCGAGGTTTTCTTCAACCGAGCGGTCACGGAACGGGCTGTTCTTGCCCGGTTCGGTCAGGCTGCCACGGTATTCCTTGGCTTGCTCGGGGGTCAGGTCGTCGACGTAGGCCTTGCCGGCCTTGATCAGCTCTACCGCCCAGTCGTGCAACTGGTCGAAATACTGCGAGGCATAGCGCACTTCACCGGACCATTCGAAGCCCAGCCATTTGACGTCGCTTTCGATTGCGTCGATGTATTCCTGGTCTTCCTTGGCCGGGTTGGTGTCGTCGAAACGCAGGTGCGTGACGCCGCCGAATTCCTGGGCCAGACCGAAGTTCACACAGATCGACTTGGCGTGACCGATGTGCAGGTAGCCGTTGGGCTCAGGCGGGAAACGGGTGACGATCTGCGTGTGCTTACCCGAGTCCAGGTCCGCCTGGATGATCGGGCGCAGGAAATTGACCGGCACGGCAGGGCCAGTCTTGGAATTCGAGGTAGGGTCGACAGTGGGCTTGCTCATAGGATCCTTGAACGTACAAGTGCGCGGCCAGTTGGCCAAATCAAAGCGGCTGTTATAAATCAAAGGGGCTTATCATAGCCGATGCTGTCAAGTGGCTGACAGAGCAGGCCGGCAATCGGTTGCATTTAATCGGTTGCCAATGAAAAACAGCCTCGAAATTCGCGCCCGGCACGCTAAACTGCCTGCCTTGGCCGACACTGGCCGGACTGGTTGAGGGCCTGAACGCCCCGAAACCCACGAATTCATAGAAAAAAGAGTACCGATCATGACCCAAGTCAAACTGACCACCAACCATGGCGACATCGTCCTGGAACTGAACGCTGAGAAAGCCCCGATCACCGTGGCCAACTTCATCGAATACGTCAAAGCCGGTCACTACGAAAACACCGTTTTCCACCGTGTCATCGGCAACTTCATGATCCAGGGCGGCGGTTTCGAGCCAGGCATGAAAGAAAAGAAAGACAAGCGCCCAAGCATCCAGAACGAAGCCGACAACGGCCTGCCGAACGTGAAATATAGCGTGGCCATGGCCCGCACCATGGAGCCGCATTCGGCTTCCGCCCAGTTCTTCATCAACGTGGCTGACAACAGCTTCCTCAACCACAGTGGCAAAACCACTCAGGGCTGGGGCTACGCCGTATTCGCCAAAGTAGTCGAAGGCACCGACGTGGTCGACAAGATCAAAGGCGTGGCCACGACTTCCAAAGCCGGCCACCAGGACGTACCAGCAGAAGACGTGATCATCGAGAAAGCCGAGATCATTGAGTGATACTGCTGATTTCAGACTTGCATCTGGAAGAGGAGCGCCCGGACATTACCCGGGCGTTTCTGGATTTGCTCGCTAGACGTGCCCGCTCAGCGAGTGCGTTGTACATTCTGGGCGACTTTTTCGAGGCGTGGATTGGCGACGATGCCATGACGCCGTTCCAGCGTTCCATCTGCCAGGCCCTGCGCGACCTCAGCGACAGCGGCACGGCCATTTTTCTGATGCACGGCAATCGCGACTTCATGCTCGGCCAGGCTTTCTGCAAACAGGCCGGCTGCACGTTGTTGAAAGACCCGAGTGTCGTGCAGTTCTACGGCGAGCCAGTGCTATTGATGCACGGCGACAGCCTCTGCACCCGCGACGAAGCGTATATGAAGCTGCGGCGCTACCTGCGCAACCCGATCACCCGGTTCATCCTGCGAAATCTGCCCTTGCGCACTCGCCATAAACTGGCGCGCAAGCTGCGCAGCGAAAGCCGCGCGCAAACGCGGATGAAGGCTAATGACATTGTCGATGTCACGCCGGAAGAAGTGCCGCGGGTCATGCAGCAGTACGGCGTGAAGACCTTGATCCACGGCCACACCCATCGCCCGGCCATCCACAAGTTGCAGATTGGCGAGCAAGCAGCCAAACGCATTGTGTTGGGGGATTGGGATCGTCAGGGTTGGGCGTTGCAGGTGGATGAGCAAGGGTTTGCGTTGGCGCCGTTTGATTTCACCCCGCCGCCACAACTGGCAGCCCCTTCTGCCTAATCGACCCGATCATTCCCACGCTCTGCGTGGGAATGCCTCAACGGACGCTCTGCGTTCGGCTTTGAATGGGACGCGGAGCGTCCCGGGCTGCATTCCCACGCGGAGCGTGGGAACGATCTTCTGGGCTCAATGACCGGAGGCAGCCGGGCCCGCTTTCGCCGCAAATGGCGGTTTCGCCAGCCACACCAGCAGAATCAACCCCATGAACGCCCACCCGAGCAACGTGAAGTAATCCACGGTGGAGAGCATGTACGCCTGGCTGGTCAGCACATGATCCAGCTGCGCGTAGGCTGGGTTACCCGCCCCGCCGAGCGTGTTCAACGCCTCCCGGGTCGCCGGCTCATACGTGGTAATGCTTTCACTCAAATATGCATGGTGTTGATCGGCGCGGCGAATCCAGATCCAGGTGGTCAACGATGCCGCAAAACTACCGCCCAGGGTCCGCAGGAAGGTCGCAAGGCCTGCGCCGTCGGCAATCTGGCTCGGTGGCAAGTCCGACATCAAAATGCTCAGGGTCGGCATGAAGAACAGCGCCACCCCGATGCCCATGAACAACTGCACCAAAGCGATGTGCTGGAAGTCCACTTCGTTGGTAAACCCGGCGCGCATGAAGCAACTCAAGCCGATGCACAGGAACGCGCCACCGGCCAATAGTCGGAGGTCAAACTTGTGCGCGTACTTGCCGACAAACGGCGACAGCAGCACCGGCAAAATACCGATCGGCGCCACCGCCAATCCGGCCCAGGTGGCGGTGTAGCCCATTTGGGTTTGCAGCCATTGTGGCAGGATCAGGTTGATGCCGAAAAACCCGGCATAACCGCCCACCAGCACGATGGTGCCGATACGGAAGTTGCGGTAAGCGAACAGCCGCAGGTTGACCACCGGGTGTTTGTCAGTCATTTCCCAGATCACGAACACCGCCAGCGCAATCACTGAAATAGCCGCGCCGACGATGATGAAGTTCGATTCGAACCAGTCCAGATCATTGCCCTTGTCGAGGATCACCTGCAACGCGCCGACACCGATGATCAAGGTGATCAAACCGACGTAATCCATTGGCTGGTAACTGGTCACCACCGGACGCGCCTTGAGTTGCTGGCGCACCACCATCACTGCGAAAACTCCGATCGGTACGTTGATAAAGAAAATCCACGGCCAGCTGTAGCTGTCAGTAATCCAGCCGCCGAGGATCGGCCCTGCAATCGGCGCCACCACCGTGACCATCGCCAGCAACGCCAGGGCCATGCCTCGCCTGGCGGGCGGATAGACTGCAATCAGCAGCGTCTGGGTCATCGGGTACAAGGGACCGGCCACCAGGCCTTGAAGCACCCGAAAGCCGATCAGCTCTGGCATCGAGGTTGAGATGCCACAGAGAAACGAGGCCAGCACGAACAGCATTGTCGCCCAGAGAAACAGCTTCACCTCACCAAAACGCCGGCTGAGCCAACCGGTCAGCGGCAGCGCAATGGCGTTGCTCACGGCAAACGAGGTGATGACCCAGGTGCCCTGCTCCGAACTCACGCCCAGGTTGCCGGAAATCGTCGGCAAGGCCACGTTGGCAATGGTGGTGTCGAGCACCTGCATGAAGGTCGCCAGCGACAGGCCGATGGTGCTGAGCAGCAGGCTGGGCGGCGTGAAAGACGCGTTATTGCTCATCGCAAATCCTTTGAAACCTGATTGGCGCTGCGCCTGTTACAGACGCAGCTGACCTTGTGGGAGCGAGCCTTTGTGGCGAGGGAGCTTGCTCCCGCTCGGCTGCGAAGCAGTCGCAGAGTTTTTGGGGTCGCTTCGCGACCCAGCGGGAGCAAGCTCCCTCACCACAAAAGCTCACTCCCACAGGGTCGGTGTGATGACCAATCAGCGGTTCGCGGTTTTGCTGACCGCGGCGCTGTTGTCATGGATCAACTGGGTGATCATCGCATCGGCCTCGGCCAACTGACGGTCGTAGATGCCGGTGCTGAACGAAGCCTTTTGCGGCGACTGTTGGGCCAGCACCGGACCACTCTGGTCACGCAGGTTCACGTCGACCTGAGTCGACAGGCCGACCCGCAATGGGTGCCTGGCCAGCTCTTCGGCATTGATGTGAATCCGCACCGGCACCCGCTGGACGATCTTGATCCAGTTACCGGTGGCGTTCTGCGCCGGCAGCAAGGCAAACGCGCTGCCGGTCCCGGCGCCGAGGCTGTCGATGGTGCCGCTGTATTTGACGTCGCTGCCGTAGAGGTCGGCCTCGATGTCCACCGGCTGACCGATGCGCATGTCACGCAGCTGGGTTTCCTTGAAGTTGGCGTCGATCCACAGTTGATCCAACGGGATCACCGCCATCAGCGCGGTGCCCGGCTGGACCCGCTGGCCCAGTTGCACGCTGCGTTTGGCAACGTAACCGGTGACCGGCGCGATCAAGGTGCTACGGGCATGGGTCAGGTACGCCTGACGCAATTGCGCGGCGGCGGACATCACGTCCGGGTGCGACGACACCACGGTGTCATCGACCAGCGCGCTGGTGGTCATGAGTTGTTGTTTGGCGTTGGCCAGGGCGTTCTGCGCCGAGGTCAGGTCATCACGGGCGTGGGACAGTTCTTCCTGGGAAATCGCCCCGCCGGCGGCGAGGTTTTTCCGCCGATTGAAGTTGTCCTGGGCCTTTTGCACTTCGGCCTGTTGCGCATTGACCTGGGCTTTCATGCCGTCGACATTGCTGTACAAACCGCGCACCTGGCGCACGGTGCGGGCCAGATTGGCCTGGGCACTTTGCAGACCGACTTCGGCGTCGTTCGGGTCAAAGTTGACCAATACCTGGCCTTCGTGAACCAGGTCGCCATCATCGGCGCCGATGCTGACCACGGTGCCAGTGACCAGCGGGGTGATTTCCACCACGTTGCCGTTCACATAGGCGTCGTCGGTGCTTTCATTCCAGCGACCGTAAAACTCTTGATAACCCCACACGCCGAGCCCGGCGAGGATCACCACGATGGTCAGTGCAAACAGCATCACTTTGCGCTTGCGTGGATTGCTCGTGTCTTGAGCGTTGTCAGAGGCTTGGGATGTATCGACAGTGGCCATGACGGGTCCCTTGAATTAGTTGTGCTGCGTGGCTGGGGTTGCGTTGGCTGCGGTCAGGGTTTCGCCCTGGAAGCCGCCGCCCAGCGCTTGCATCAGTTGAATCGACAGGTCGATCTGCTCGGCATTCAGGTTGGCCAGTTGACGCTGGGCCTGGAGCAATTGCTGCTCGATGCTGAGCACATCCAGGTAGTTACCGATGCCGGAACCGTAGCGCTGGACCACGGTGTTGTAAGAATCCTGGGCAATGTCGGTGGCGTGCTGCTGGGCGCCGATTTGCCGGCCGATATCGCGTAACTGATTGATGGTGTCGCTGACATCACCCAGGGCTTTCACCAGGCTTTTGTTGTACTGCGCCACCGCGAGGTCGTAATCGGCGTCGCGGGAATCGAGGTCGGCACGCAGGCGGCCACCGTCGAAAATCGGCACCGAGATCGTCGGCGCGACGTTGAAGAAACGACTCGCCGAACCGAACATCGCATCGCCCAGCAATGATTCGACACCGGCCGCCGCGCTCAGGTTGAGGTTGGGGTAAAACTGAGTCTTGCCCGCCGCGATGTTTTTGCTCGCGGCTTCAACCCGCCAGCGTGCCGCCACCAGGTCCGGGCGACGACCGAGCAACTCCGCCGGCAGCACCGACGGCAACGCCACGGCGCTGGCCTGGAGAACTTTCGGTCGGGCGATTTCATTGCCGCGATCCGGGCCTTTGCCCAGCAGCACCGCCAAGGCGATTTTCGCGCTTTGCAGGCGTTTCTCGGCGTCGATCAGGCTGGCTTCGGCGCTGGCTTCCAGGCTTTCGGTCTGCTGGAACTGGTACTGGCTGTCGATCCCCGAGCTCAGGCGACGCTGGCTGAGGTCGAGCATTTGTTGGGTGCGCTTGAGGTCTTCGCTGGCCAGGTCATGGATGATGTGCGCCTGCCCCAGATCGCTGTAGGCGCGGGCGACATCGGCGGACAAGGTCAGCTGCGCGGCCTGCTGATCGACTTCGGCGGCACGGGCCTGGCCCAATGCGGCTTCCCAGGCATCGCGCTGGCCGCCCCAAAGGTCGAAGTTGTAATTGAAACTCGCACCGAGATTACGCACGGTGGAATAGGTGCCGCCCTGCCCGCTCGGGTCCTGATCGCGAGCCAGACGCGAACGGCTGACGCCGGCGCTGGCATCGAGGGTCGGCATCCGCGCGGCGTCGGCGGCATACGCGGCAGCACTGGCCTGATGGGCCCGGGCGTCGGCGATTTGCATGTCGGGGCTGTCGTGTAGGGCTTCGCGGATCAGGCCGTCGAGCTGCGGATCGCCAAGGCTTTTCCACCAGTCGCTTTTCGGCCACGCCGCGGGCGACAGAGTCACGCCGTTGAGGGATTGCCCGGCCTTTAGATTTTTCGCATCGAGGCTGACACCTTCGGTGGTCAGGCCGCTGTAACTGGCGCAACCGGCGAGGCTCATGGCCAACAGCACCAGGCTCAGTCCGCTGCGCAGGCTTTTACTGTTCATGGCCACCTACCCGCAGCAGGGTGATCGAGTCACCCGCGGCTACCAGAATTTTCTTCAGGATCTGTTCCAGGGTTTTCAATTCTTCCGGGGTGATGGCGCCGGCCAGTTCATTCATCGCGTCGGCGCCGATCTGCGGCAGCTGGTCGGTCAGCTGTTGGCCCTGTTCGGTCAGCACCAGCTGAACCTGACGCCGATCTGCCTCAGAGCGTTGGCGGGCGAGGAAACCTTTCTGTTCCAGACGATCGAGCATGCGGGTCATCGAACCGCTGTCCAGCGACAGGTGACGGCACAGCTCGGCCGGGGTATCGACGCCGAACTGGGCCATGATGATCAGCACTTTGAACTGCGCGGCGGTGATGCCGTGGGGTTCCATGTGTGTGTCGATGATCCGGTCCTTGAGCAGCGCGGCGCGCCCGAGCAAAAGGCCGAGATGGCAATTATGGAAATCGTATGAGGTGAAATGTTTCATCTGACCACCGATTAGCTGCCTAGGCAGAGAATGTATGTCGAGATATTACTGCCTAGGCAGAGAATGTCAACGCAATAGTTAGGTTGCTTTCTATTTAGTTGATAAATGGTGCACCGCTGATCGTTCCCACGCTCTGCGTGGGAATGCCTCAACGGACGCTCTGCGTTCGGCTTGGGAAGGGACGCGGAGCGTCCCGGGCTGCATTCCCACGCGGAGCGTGGGAATGATCAGGTTGGGGGTTAGAAATCCCGCTTGTAGAAGATGTCCAGCGAACTGGCCACGCCGCTGGCGGCTTCGAGGTAGACCTTTTTGCTCAGTTTGTAGCGCAAGGCGATGGTGTTGGCCGGTTCGAACACCCCGACGCCATAACGCAGGCTGAGTTTTTCCGAGATGTTGCCGCTGGCCACCACGGCGGTGCTGGTGCCGCTGCCTTGGGTGTCGAGCTGGAAGTCCTGAATGCCCAGATCCTTGGCCAAGCCGCTGGTCACGCCGGAGCTGCCCATCAAGCCCAACCCGAGGGCGGCCTGGGCGAGCATGTTGTTGTCTTCACCGGTGGTGCTCAGCGGACGCCCCAGCACCAGATAGGACAATGCCTGCTCCTGACTCATCGCCGGTTCGGAAAAGATCTGCGTGGTCGGCTGCTCGGCGCTGCCACTCAGGCGAATGCCGGCGATCACGTCGTCGGTCTGGCGAATCGCTTCGATGTCGAGGTACGGCTGATCGATGGGACCTGCAAACAACAGACGCGCCCGGCGCACCGTCAGTCGCTGACCGTAGGCGCGGTAACGTCCGTCGTTGAGCCACAGCTCGCCACGGGTGTCCATGTTGTCGCCGATGTGCACCTGACCTTGCAGGTTGGCGGTCAGGCCGAACCCGGCAAAGCTGAGTTTGTCCTGCCCCACCACCACATCGATGTCCATCGCCATGGCCATTGGCGGTTTGCCCTCTTCGGTCTGCTGACCGACGATCACCGTGTCATCGGAGACCTTGACCGTGGACGGCGGCAGCTCGCGCACGGTGATTTCGCCCTTGGGCACCAGCACTTTGCCGACGATTGCCAGTCTGTCGTCCTTCATGGAAATCTTCAGGTCCGGCGCGACTTCCAGCGCGGCGTAGGGCTCGACAGTGACCGGCAACTGCGAGCCCTTGAGCGCCAGGTCCACCACCAGCGCCTGCCCCCAGGCGATGTTGCCATTGAGGCTGCCCTGCCCGCTCTTGCCGCTTTTCCAGCCGCCGTTCAGTTGCACGGTTTCGCCGGCAATCACGGCTTGAAGTTGCAAGGCTTCGAGCGCCATCGGCAACTCAGGCCCGGAGATTTCACCGTCGCGCAGCTCAAGGTTGCCATTGACCAGCGGCGCCAGCAGTCCGCCGGACAATGTGCCGCTGCCGCTCAAATGCCCGGTGAGTTTCTCGACCATCGGCACAAACGGACGCGCCACCGACAAGTCCAGACCACTGAGGCGGAATGAACCGGTCAACGGTTTGTTCTTCGGTAGCGGATTGATCTGCGCCTGAACCATCAGTTCACCGAGCTTGCCACCGACAAAGTTGAGGTCGGTATCGATGCGTTTTGGCGTGAGTTTGCTGGTGAGTTTCAGGGTCTGGTACGGGAAGTCCAGCCATTGTTCCTTCTCGCGCATACGCAACGTGCCGCCACTGGCGTCGATGCTGACCAGGCCGTTCGGGCCGCTGGCCGGCAAGTCCAGTTGCAGGTCGGCGTTGAGCTTGCCCTTCCAGGCAAAATCCTTCGGCAACCACTGCGCGAGGCTGTCGATGGGGAACTGCTTGAGGTGGTAACGCAGTTTTGGCTCGGGCATCAAGCGCTGGTCTTCGCCGCACAGGCTAGCCGGGCCGGACATCCAGCAATGGGCGCCGAAGTTGATCTTGCCGTCCGCCAGTCGCTCAAGCTTCGCCGGATTTTGCAGTTTCCAGTCCTGACCGCCGGCCTGGATATCGCCACTGGCCAGACGCCCGCGCCAATTGCCCTTGTCCAGCGCACCGTCGAGACCAAGCGCCAACTTCAGCTTTGGTCCTTGCAGGTCGAGGGCCAGTTTCTGGTTTTTGATGTCACCCTGACCGCTGGCGGTCAATGTGCCCAGTGACGTGTCGCCGGTCTGAATGCCGCTGCCCTTGAGGTCGATTTTCGCCCGCTGGGCGCTGTCGAGGGTGGCGTCCAGATTGAGGCTTTGCAGGCGATTGTCTTCGAAGGCCAGTTGCGTACCTTGCAGACCGAGCTTGCCTTGTGGCGCCTTGAGTGTGCCGGCGACATCGACCTGGCCATTGAGCTGACCACGTAGTTGCGGCCAGAGTTGGGCCAGGCGCGGCATTTTAATGTCGATCTGCCCGGCAAGTTTCTGTTGCAGGCTGCCTTTGCCGTTGATGCTGTTGTCGCCGAGGCGAATCTGCAAGGTATTGAGGTTCCACTGCTCGCCGGCGCCATCGGCCTTGGCTTGCAACACCGCCGGTTGCCCGCGCAGCTTGCCTTTCAGGTCCAGGTCGGCGGTCAGGCTGAGCGTTTCGTTCTTCATCTCACCTTTGCTGCGCAAGGGACCGGCCAACGTGCCCGGTAGCTCCGCGAGCCAGTACGCCGGGTTGATTGCCGAGAGGTCCAGCGCCGTATCCCAGGCGATACCGTCGGCAAACTGCAGGTTCAGGTGCCCTTCAGCCTTGCCCTGCCCGGCTTCAAGCTTGAATTGCGGCAGGTGGATTTTGCTCAGATCACCGCTGAACGGGCTGTTCAGACTGAACGCCCCCGCCGGGCCATCCAGTGCAGCCTTGAAGTTACCGATGTAGTTGCCGTCGGTATAAGAGACCTCACCGTTGAAGCTGCGCAGCGCCACTTGCGGCTCGTCGATCAGCGGATAGAGACGGCGCCACGGGAAATCCAGCCAGTCGATTTTCGCTTCAGCACTCAGGCCTTTGCTCCAGTCCACTTGCCCGGTGAGCTTGAGGCTTTGTTTGTCGTTGGCCGTCAAATCAAGACCGGCGATCTGCGCGCCCTTGGCGTCGACCTTGCCTTGCAGCAACAGCGCAACCGGGCCTTGCTCTGCGGGTAACGTGGCTTTGCCGAGCAATTGGTAACCGTTTTTCAGGTCGCCGTCGCCGGTGAGTTCCAGTTGATTGAGTTGCAGGGTGTCCGGTAGATCGGTGCTGGCCTTGAAGCCGTCGGCGGTGATGCGCACTTTGGCCGGGAGGTTTTCCGCCAGCGGTTGCAGCTCGCCAGTGAGTTGGCCGTTCAGGTAGCCACTGCTGTCGGCTTTCAGATTCAGGGTTTTCAGTAGATCGCCATCGACCTTCAAGGCCAGTGCCCATGGTTCGGTACCCGGCGACGGCAGGGTCAGTTTGCCTTCAGCGTTCAGCGGCCAGTTACCGCTCGGTTGCAACAGGCCGGACAGGTTCAGGCTCAATTCATCACGCTGCAAGTGCACCGAGTCGATCTGCAAACCCTTCTCGGTCCAGTGCGCTGCCAGTTGCAGGCCCTTGAGTTCTTCACTGCCGTTGAACAGCAGGCGGCCGATTTTGACGTCGCCCAATTCGATGGCCAGCGGCAATTTCAAGTCCGGGAGACTGATCGGCCCGCTGCTTTCCTCTTCCACGCCCGGCGGGAATTGCAGGCTGACCTGCTCCGCCTGCAATTGCTCGATGCACAACGTCATGCGCATCAGGCACAGCGGCGACCAGGCGAAAATCGCTTTGTTCAGCTCAACCCGGCTGCTGTCCGGCTGCCACACCAGATGATCGGCGCTCCACTGCCCACCCAAACGGCCCTGGAAATTCTCCACGGTCAAACCCGGCACAAACCCGAGCGCCCAGCGACTGCCCGTCGGAGTGCCCAGCACGGTGACCAGTGTCAGCACGATCAGCATCAGCAGTGCCGGAATCGCCAGCAGCGTTATTTTCAAACCACGCTTCACAGCTCAGGCCCCATGGAAAAGTGCAATCGAATGCCGCCGTCGTCGTCCATCGCGTGGGCCAGGTCGAGGCGAATCGGCCCCACCGGTGAGACCCAGCGCACACCAATACCGACCCCGGTCTTGAGGTTCGGCAGTTCAAGTGTGTTGAAGGAGTTGCCCTGGTCGATGAAGGTCGCGACCCGCCATTTTTCGGCGATGGAGTATTGATACTCGACGCTGCCGGCCACCATGTAGCGGCCACCGATACGGTCGCCATCGGAGTTTTCCGGGGACAGGCTCTGGTAGTCGTAACCGCGCACGCTCTGATCGCCACCGGCGAAGAAGCGCAAGGACGGCGGCACCGATTTGTAGCCGTTGGTGGCGCTGCCGCCGACCTGCACCCGACCGAGCAAACGGTGTTTGTCGAAGACCGTGGTCAGGCCTTTGACCAGCGCCGTACCGTAGACCAGGTTGGTGTCCGAACCCAACCCTTCCTTGGCGACCTTGGTTTCGAATTGCAGGCGATAGCCGTTGTGCGGATCGATGCGGTTGTCGCTTTTGAGGTAGGAATAGCTCACGCCGGGCATTAGCAGGGTGCTAAGCCCCGAATCGTCACCGAGTTGGTATTCCTCGCGCTGCCATTTGAGTGATACCACCCGCTGCCAGCCGCTGGGCAACTTGCTGTGCCATTCGGGGCCGAGGGTCAGCAGTTTGCTAAGGGTGTCGGTGCCAGCGATTTCTTCATATTGATAACCACCGGCAAAGCGCAGTTTGTCGGTCAATGGCGGATCCAGAGGAACGTCATAAAACAGCCCGACGTTCTGCCGTGGCGCCGAAATCTCCGCCTCCCAGCCGTAACTGTGCCCTTGAGGATTGACCCAATGCCGAGTCCAGTTGGCTTTGGCCCGTGGACCGACGTCCGTGGAAAAGCCCAGACCGAGGCCCATGGTCCGTGGCTTGCGGGTTTCCAGTTTGACCGCCACCGGGATCACGTCGTCCTTGGACGCGGTCGGCGCCGCGTCCACACGCACGCCCTCGAAATAACCGCTCGATTGCAGCGCCTGATTGAGTTCGGCGATCAGTTCAGAGTCATAGGGCGCACCGGCCTTGAACGGCACCATGCGTTGCAGCAGGTCTTCGTCGAACGGCGTGTCGCCTTCAAAACTGACCTTGCCCAGCGCATAGCGCGGGCCGCTGTCGTAGATCAGTTCGATGTCGGCGACGCCGGCGCGCGGGTCCACCAACAGTTTCTGGCGGGTGAAGCGCCCACTGAAAAAGCCGTAGCGCGAGGCCTGGTTCTGGATCAGCCGCTTGGCGTCCTCATAACGGCCATGGTTAAGCACCGCACCGGGTTTGAGCAGATCGCTTTTCGGTACCCGAAAGGATTTGAACGAGGCTGCCGGACCGTCGATGCGCACCGTGACGTTGCGCAAATGGATCGGCTCGCCAGGGTCGATATTCAACACCAGGCGCGGCGTCTTGCCGCCCTTCACGTCGCTGTCGATTTGCGGCTGGTAATAACCCAAGGCCTGGGCGGCTTTGCGCGCCTGTTCTTCGGCGCCGCGACTGAAGCGCAGCAAGGCTTCTTCATCGCGATCGCCGAGGCTACCGATATAGCCTTCTATATTGGCTTTCAGTTCATCGTTGGATGGTTTGATCCGTACATCCAATTCACTTTGCGCCAGCGCCGCGCAGCTGGAGATCAGCATCAGCACGCCACTGGTAAATCTTCCGGAAAACTTCATAGCGCGGATGCTATCACGAGCCTGGGGGCCTGATAGAGCCTGACCTGCCGTGAAAGTTCTACTGTTATGCCGTTGCCGTTTGTAACACCTGCGGATTCGCGTGGAAAAACACGTGTTCAAGAATCGGTCCTACTGCTACTTCGCCGATTTCCTCATAGCCCTGTCGCTTATAGAACTCCAGATAACGAGGATTCCCGGTGTCGAGGATCACACCCTGTGAGTGCTCATCGACCGCGCACCAGTTATGGACCGCTTGCAGCAATTGTTCGCCGAAGTGCTTGCCCTGGAATTGCGGATGAACCCCCAGTAATGGCAAAACGTGCACCGAGTCGGACGGCACGCACGCCATCACGGCGGCGTGGTAATCGAGGTAGCGTCGGGTACAGCGAAACCCGGTGCTGAGTACCATCCGCAGACGCCAGGCCCAGCTTTCGGTAATGCCCAGGCGGCGTTGTGGCGGTGCGATCAGGGCGATGCCGATCAAGCGGTCATTCACTAGCAGGCCGATGGCTGGCAACTCCTGAAGAAAGTGTTGCTTGACCAGTTCGCGCACCGTGGCCCGTACTCGCTGTTCATAACCGGGGCGTTCGGCTTCGAACAGGTAGCCGAACGTCGGCTCGTGCCGGTACGCCTGATACAACAAGGAGCGTGCTTCGCGGGAATAGCCGCTGTCGAGCATGTGAATATCGGCGATGACGGTTGAGGTTTCGGGCATAACGGTAGTTCTCCCCTGGGCGCGGCTCAGAAGGCCGCGTTCTTATTGGTACGAGCCTTTGGGTGGCTTCACAGTTCCCCACACAGGTATAGACCAAGCCGGGATCTTCATCGACCGGGCTGACGCCTTCGCGGGCAAGCCCGCTCCCACAGTTTCAGTGGCGTTCACAGATCTTGTGTGCGACACGGATACTGTGGGAGCGGGCTTGCCCGCGAAGAGGCCCGATCTGCCAACACATCTCTGACAGAACACAACGAATCGCCTCACCCCAAGGCTGGCCCCATTCCTACATGTCAGCTAGCATCGCACTTTTGCCAGGACTGCCGACCATGAAGATCGTCTCCTTCAACATCAACGGGCTGCGCGCTCGCCCGCATCAGCTGGCGGCGCTGATTGAGAAACATCAACCGGACGTGATCGGCCTGCAGGAAACCAAGGTTCACGACGACCAGTTTCCCCTGGCCGAGGTTCAGGCACTGGGTTATCACGTGCATTTCCATGGGCAAAAAGGCCACTACGGCGTGGCCCTGCTCTCGCGCCAGGAGCCAATTGCGCTGTACAAAGGTTTCGCTACCGATGAAGACGACGCTCAGCGGCGCTTCATCTGGGGCACGTTCGCCGACGCCAATGGCGTGCCGGTAACCATCATGAACGGCTATTTCCCACAGGGCGAAAGCCGCGATCACCCCACCAAATTCCCGGCCAAGGAACGTTTCTACAACGATTTGCAGCAGTTGCTGGAAAGCCAGTTCAGCAACGACCAGCCGATTGTGGTGATGGGCGATGTGAACATTTCCCCGGAAGACTGCGACATCGGCATCGGCCCGGACAACATGAAACGCTGGCTGAAAACCGGCAAATGCAGCTTCCTGCCGGAAGAACGCGAATGGATGGCCCGCTTGAAGAATTGGGGCCTGGTGGACAGCTTCCGTCACCTGAACCCGGACGTTGCCGACCGTTTCAGCTGGTTCGACTACCGCAGCCGCGGTTTTGAAGATGAACCCAAGCGTGGGCTGCGGATTGACTTGATTATGGCATCCCATGGATTGTTGCCGCGCGTGAAGGATGCCGGCGTGGATTACGACTTGCGCGGGATGGAAAAACCCTCCGACCACGCACCGATCTGGCTTGAGTTGAGCTGATCCGGCGGCGTTGCTGATCATTCCCACGCTCTGCGTGGGAATGCATCCCGTGACGCTCTGCGTCACATCAAGAGCGGAACGCGGAGCGTCCCCGGCGGCGTTCCCACGCAGAGCGTGGGAACGATCACTGTCATCGTTCAGAAACCTTACTGACTTATTCTCCCGGCACTTTCTTTGGCTTCATTAGGTACCGGCATGACGCTGCGCGTGTTGTTCCTGTTACTGCTCGGCGCTGTGCTGCCGGCGTCGGCCGGCGACTTGCCGACGTCCGAACGTGGGCCGGTGTTGCGCATTCAAGGCTCCAACACCATTGGCGCAGCATTGGGCCCGGCGCTGGTCGAGGGCTTGATGCGTGAACAGGGCCTGCTCAAGGTTCACCGCGAAGCCCCGGACAAAGCCAACGAACAACGCATCGTCGGCGAAACCGTTCAGGGACGCCGAGTCGAGGTGGAAGTCGCGGCCCATGGTTCCAGCACCGGGTTCAAAGCCCTGAGAATCACCTCTGCCGATCTCGCGGCTTCGTCGCGCCCGATCAAGGACAACGAACGGCTGGATCTTGAGCTGCTGGGTGACCTGAAAAGCCCGATTGCCGAGCAAGTCATCGCCATCGACGGGCTGGCAATCATCCTTCATCCGCACAATCCGCTGAAGCAACTCAACACCGAACAACTGGCGCGAATCTTCAGCGGCGAAGCGAAAACCTGGGAAGCACTCGGCAGCAGCGGTGGGACGATCCATCTGTACGCGCGGGATGATCAATCGGGCACCTATGACACGCTCAAGGAACTGGTCCTCAGCCCGCGTGGGAAAACCCTGAGCAGCAACGCGAAACGCTTCGAATCCAGCGAGCAATTGTCGGATGCCGTCAGTCTCGACCCGCAAGGCATCGGCTTCATCGGCTTGCCTTATGTGCGCCAGGCCAAAGCCGTAGCGATTGTCGATGGCGACTCCCAGGCCATGCTGCCGGTCAATAGCCTGATCGCGACGGAAGATTACCCGCTATCCCGTCGGCTGTTCTTTTACCTGCCGCCGAATGGGAAAAATCCCTGGGCCAAGGCCTTGGTGAAGTTCGCGCAAAGCAGCAAAGGCCAGGCGATCGTCGCAGCCAATGGCTTTATCGCACAGACTGTTCAGGCCATGGCGGTCACGCCGAATGTGTTGATGCCCGAGGGTTATCAGGCACTCAGCCGTCATGCCCAGCGGCTGACGGTGAACTTTCGTTTTGAAGAAGGTAGCGCGACGCTGGACAACAAGGCCCGACAAGACCTGTCGCGGGTGCTCGACTATATAAAGCAGCACGACAAAACCAATCGGCAAGTGACGCTGGTAGGGTTTGGCGACGCCAAGAGCGACCCGGCGCGGGCCGATCTGCTGTCGAAACTGCGGGCCATGGCGGTGCGGCGAGAGCTGGTGAAAAGCGGCGTGGTGTTTCGCGAGATTCGTGGTTTCGGCGCAGAGATGCCGGTGGCGACCAACCTTGGGGATGAGGGGCGGATCAAGAATCGGCGGGTTGAGGTTTGGGTGTATTGAAACGGAGTGCGAACAACTGTGGCGAGGGAGCTTGCTCCCGCTCGGCTGCGAAGCAGTCGTAAAACCAGGCGACCCGATACATCTGAAACAATCGGATTGCCGTATTTTAGGGCCGCTTCGCGCCCCAGCGGGAGCAAGCTCCCTCGCCACAAGAGCCCACCAGTCTTATTGACCGCTACGCATCATTTCCTTCGGCACATATTTGCCGATCTCGAACTTGCCGATCGCCGCGCGGTGCACTTCGTCCGGGCCGTCGGCCAAGCGCAGGGTGCGTTGCATGGCATACATGTAGGCCAGCGGGAAATCGTTGGACACCCCTGCCCCGCCATGGATCTGGATCGCCCGGTCGATCACCCGCAATGCCACGTTCGGCGCCACGACTTTGATCTGCGCGATTTCGCTCTTCGCCACCTTGTTGCCGACGGTGTCCATCATGTACGCCGCTTTCAACGTCAGCAGGCGCGCCATGTCGATCTCCATCCGCGAGTCGGCGATTTTGTCGATGTTGCCGCCCAGCCGCGCCAGGGGTTTGCCGAACGCGGTGCGGTTGACCGCACGTTTGCACATCAGCTCCAACGCACGCTCGGCCATGCCGATCGAACGCATGCAGTGGTGAATCCGGCCCGGGCCGAGGCGACCCTGAGCAATTTCGAAGCCGCGTCCTTCACCCAACAGGACATTTTCGTACGGCACCCGGACGTTTTCGAACAGTACTTCGGCGTGGCCGTGAGGCGCATCGTCGTAACCGAACACCGGCAGCGGACGCACAATCTTCACGCCTGGGGTATCCACCGGCACCAGAATCATCGAGTGCTGCGCATGGCGCGGCGCATCCGGATTGCTCAGGCCCATGAAGATCAGGATCTTACAGCGTGGATCGCAGGCGCCAGAGGTCCACCATTTCTTGCCGTTGATCACCCATTCGTCGCCATCACGCACAGCGCGGGCGGCCATGTTGGTGGCATCAGACGAGGCCACGTCCGGCTCAGTCATGGCGAACGCGGAGCGGATCTCGCCGCGCAACAGCGGTTCGAGCCAGCGTTGCTTCTGTTCTTCATTGGCGTAACGCACCAGCACTTCCATGTTGCCGGTGTCCGGCGCAGAGCAGTTGAACGGCTCAGGGCCCAGCAGCGAGCGGCCCATGATTTCCGCCAATGGCGCGTATTCGAGGTTGGTCAGGCCGGCGCCGAGTTCGGATTCAGGCAGAAACAAATTCCACAGGCCTTCAGCTTTGGCCTTGAGTTTGAGTTCTTCCATGATCGCTGTCGGCTGCCAGCGATCGCCCTCGGCGACCTGGCGTTCGAACACCGCTTCAGCGGGATAAACGTAGGTGTCCATGAACGCGGTCACGCGCTCACGCAGTTCTTGCACTTTGGGCGAATAAGCGAAATCCATGGGCAGCTACCTTCTAAAGGGAGGTTGTTCAGGTCATGCAATCGATGCTAGAACAGCGTTGATAATTTACCTAGCCTATTCTCGGCGTGTATTAACATTCATCACCGATATATGATCGACTGATCGAGCTACCTTCCTAAAACAAGAGCAGAGAGCGCAGCGCAATGAATCTGAGCAAGGTCGACCTCAACCTTTTCATCGTCTTCGACGCGATCTACACCGAAGCCAACCTGACGCGCGCCGGGCAAATTGTCGGCATTACTCAACCGGCAGTCTCGAACGCTCTGGCCCGCCTGCGCGAGACCTTCAACGATCCGCTTTTCGTGCGTACCGCCCAAGGCATGGTGCCCACGCCGATGGCGCAAAACATCATCGGCCCGGTGCGTAACGCCCTTTCTTTGCTGCGGGTGTCGGTGCAGGAAAGCCGTATCTTCAACCCGTTGCAGGCGGTCAAGACCTACCGCATCAGCATGACCGACCTCACTGAAGCGGTGATCCTGCCGCCGCTGTTCCAGCGCCTGCGACGCCTGGCGCCGACGGTGATCATCGAAAGCTTCCTGTCCAAACGTCGCGAGACCACCAAGGAACTGGCGGCCGGGCGTCTCGATTTTGCAGTGGATGCGCCGCTCAACACCGACCCGCAGGTGCGTCACGTCAAGTTGATGGAGGACCGTTACGTGTGCGCCATGCGCAAGGGCCATCCGTTGGCGGGCAAAGAGAAATTCACCCTCGATGATTATCTGTCCCTGACCCACATCCATATCTCCAGCCGGCGCAGCGGTCTGGGTTATGTCGATCTGGCCCTGGGCAAAATGGGTATCCAGCGCAAGATTGCCCTGCGCTCCCAGCATTACTTGATGGCGTCCCAGGTGTTGCAGCAGACCGACATGGTCATGACCGTGCCGGAACGCTTCGCCCGTCGCCATGACTTGTACTCGGTGAACCTGCCGGTCAAAGAAGTTCCGCCGGTGGAAACTCACCTTTACTGGCACGAAAGCACTGACCAGGACCCGGCCAACCGCTGGATGCGCGAGCAAATGATCGAGTTGTGTCAGCAGGTTACGGCGCATGAGAAGAAGCTGGATAAGGTGTAGGGCTTTGGACCGCAGCGCCCTCATCGCGAGCAGGCTCGCTCCCACAGGGAATCTCTGTTTTACACAAATGTTGTGTTCACCGTAGATCTATTGTGGGAGCGAGCCTGCTCGCGATGGGGCCAGCAAGAACAGTGGAAACCTCTGCCCCTTGACGTAAACGTCAACCTGCCATTAGCTTAGCGCCATGACCTTTTTCGAGCGCTTCCATGAGCAGCCAGACCTATAGCATTTCCGACCTCGCCCGCGAGCTCGACATCACCACCCGGGCTATTCGCTTCTATGAAGAGCAAGGCCTGCTCAGCCCCGAACGTCGCGGCCAGGAGCGCATTTATTCGCCCCGTGACAAGGTAAGCCTGAAGCTTATTCTGCGGGGCAAGCGCATTGGTTTTTCCCTGGCCGAATGCCGCGAGCTGATAGAGCTTTATGACCCCTCCAGCGGTAACACCAAGCAACTGCACAGCATGCTGGCGAAAATCGCCGAGCGTCGGGAACAACTCGAACAGCAACTGCTGGACATCGAACAGATGAAACTGGAACTCGATACGGCCGAAGAGCGCTGTACCCAGGCGCTGGAACAGACAATCAAGAGCCAGCAGGCCGTCCAATAGGTCTACACAATCCCCTGTGGGAGCGAGCCTGCTCGCGAAAGCGCCGGGTCAGTCGACATCAATGTTGAATGTGCTACCGCCATCGCGAGCAGGCTCGCTCCCACAGGGTTCTCTGAACATTCAGACAATCAGCACAGGTCCATTGCCATGTCCCTACCCACCCACGTACGCCTGGTCGAAGTCGGCCCCCGCGACGGTCTGCAAAACGAAGCCCAGCCCATCAGCGTTGCAGACAAGGTGCAACTGGTCGACGCACTGACCGCCGCAGGCCTGGGTTATATAGAAGTCGGCAGTTTCGTCTCGCCCAAATGGGTGCCGCAAATGGCCGGCTCCGCCGAGGTCTTCGCGCAGATCCAGCGCAAGCCGGGCGTAACCTATGGCGCCCTCGCCCCCAACCTGCGGGGCTTTGAAGATGCCATCGCCGCCGGGGTCAAGGAAGTCGCCGTGTTTGCCGCAGCGTCCGAATCGTTTTCCCAGCGCAACATCAATTGCTCGATCAGCGAGAGCCTCGAGCGCTTCGTGCCGATCATGGACGCCGCCAGACAACATGGCGTCAGCGTGCGCGGTTACGTGTCCTGCGTGCTGGGCTGCCCTTACGAAGGGGACATCGCACCGGAACAAGTCGCCCGGGTTGCTCGTGAGCTCTATGCGATGGGCTGCTACGAGGTTTCGCTGGGAGACACCATCGGCACCGGCACCGCTGGCGCGACCCGCAAGATGTTCGAAGTGGTATCGGCCGATGTACCACGTGAAAAACTGGCCGGGCACTTTCACGATACCTACGGCCAGGCCATGGCCAACATCTACGCCAGCCTGCTGGAAGGCATCGCGGTGTTCGACAGCTCCATCGCCGGCCTCGGTGGCTGCCCGTACGCCAAGGGCGCCAGCGGCAATGTCGCGACCGAAGACGTGGTTTACCTGCTCAACGGCCTGGGTATCGAGACCGGAGTCGATCTGGACGCCTTGATTCGGGCCGGCCAACAGATTTGCGCGGTGCTGGGGCGCCCTACCGGTTCGCGCGTGGCCAAGGCTCGCAGCGCACAGTGACAGCGTGGATGTGTCAGGGTGTTACCGGGTGTGCAGAAACGTGGGCGGAAGCGAGTAACACGGAAACAAATTGTCGGGTTTTGGTCGGATGAAAAATCCTACTAAAAACTCAACTCATTGAATTTAAAGGATTTTTAAAAGTTGGCACGGCTTCTGCTATCTCTATGGCATAACAAGAATAAAAACTGCAAACCAATAAAAATAAGACGTAACGACTCTGACATAACAAGAACAACACGGCAGAGACGCAGCTAACAGATTTTTTTGGAGAGGATGTGCTTTTCAGGGTGCTTTTCGAAGTAACCCGCAACCGGGCAGAGAACAATAAAACTACCTTCAGGTAGCTCCCGAACTGGTTGGATCGCTTAGCGAAAAAGTAGATCAGCGCTCAAAAAAATACGTTTGCTCTTGATCCCGGATGGGGATCGACAAAAACAGCGGTAAAGGGCCACGGTTGCCAAAAACAACAACAGACCGCCCCTCAATAATAAAAAAAGAGCACGTAACGACAAAATTAAAGGGGAGCTTCGGCTCCCCTTTGTGCTTTCTGGTGTTTGCCATTTCCACTGCCCCCCTGTGGGAGCGAGCCTGCTCGCGATAGCGGTGGTTCAGTCGACATCTATATTGGATGTGCTGCCGTCATCGCGAGCAGGCTCGCTCCCACAAGGAATTGTGGTCAGGCGTGATTACCTCGTAGCTCCTCGACGCTGATCTCACGCATCCGAAACTTCTGGATCTTGCCGGTCACCGTCATCGGAAACTCCTCGACGAACTTGAAGTAACGCGGCGTCTTGAAGTGCGCAATGCGCTCCTTGCACCAGGCTTGCAGCTCCTGCTCGGTGGCGCTGTGGCCGGGATGGAACTTGATCCAGGCGACGATCTCTTCGCCGTACCGGGAGCAAGGAATGCCGATCACCTGCACGTCGGCGACCGCCGGGTGGGTGAAGAAGAACTCTTCCAGCTCCCTTGGGTAAATATTCTCACCACCGCGGATGATCATGTCTTTGTTACGCCCGGCAATGCACACGTAGCCTTCGTCGTTCATGCTCGCCAGATCGCCGGTGTGCATCCAGCCCGCCTCATCGATAGCCTCGGCGGTGCCTTGCGGGTTGTTCCAGTAGCCGAGCATCACGCTGTAGCCCCGGGTACACAGCTCACCGATGGTGCCGCGCGGTACCAGGTTGCCCGCCTCGTCGATGATTTTGCTTTCCAGTTGCGGCTGTGTTCGGCCAACGGTGGTGACGCGCAATTCCAGCTCGTCTGACGGACCGGTCTGCAAAGACACGGGGCTGGTTTCCGTCATGCCGTAGGCAATCTGCACTTCGCTCATGTGCATTTCATTGATAACCCGGCGCATCACCTCGATCGGACACGTCGCCCCGGCCATGATCCCGGTGCGCAGGCTCGACAAATCAAACTCAGCGCGCTTGGGCTGATCGAGCATGGCGATGAACATGGTCGGCACGCCGTAAAGCGCGGTGGCTTTTTCTTCGGCGACGGTGCTCAGCGTCAGCAACGGATCGAAAGCGTCGTTGGGATAAATCATGGTACTGCCGTGGGTGACGCAGCCGAGGTTGCCCATGACCATCCCGAAGCAGTGATACAGCGGCACAGGAATTACCAGCCGATCATCGGCCGTCAGCCCCAGGCTTTCGCCGACCATGTAACCGTTGTTGAGAATGTTGTAGTGGCTGAGGGTCGCGCCCTTGGGGAAACCGGTGGTGCCGGAGGTGTATTGGATGTTTACCGCTTGATCGAAATGCAGACTGTCCTGGCGTTCGCGCAATTGCTCGACCGACACGCTGGCCGCCAGATCAGTCAGCTGCGACCACGGCAGGAAACCCGATGGCGGTTGCGCATCCAGGCTGATCACCCCGCGCAGTTCCGGCAGGCGTTCGCTCTGCAACTGGCCGATGGATTGCTCCGCCAGTTCCGGTACCAGCCCCTGCAGCATGCCGTGATAGTCGGAGGTCTTGAAGGCACCGGCACAGACCAGCCATTGGCAACCGGACTGCTTCAACACGTATTCGAGTTCGGAACTGCGGTAAGCCGGGTTGATGTTGACCAGGATCACGCCGATTTTCGCGCTGGCGAACTGGCTGATGCACCACTGGGCACAATTCGGCGCCCAGATACCGAGCCGATCACCGGTCTGCAAGCCCAGCGCCAAAAATGCTCTGGCGTGCAGGTCGACGGTCTCTGCCAACTGCTGCCAGGTGTAACGCAGTTGTTGATGGCGCACGACCAGCGCCTCCCCGTTCGGGTGTTGCGCGACGGTGTTATCAAACGCCTGCCCGATGGTCATCGCCAGCAAGGCTTTATCCTGGGAACCACGGGTATAGCTGCGCTGCGGGCTTGCACTGGGTTGATCCATGACGACCCCTATTGTCTTTATTGTAGGAGCGAGGCTTGTGTGGCGAGGGAGCTTGCTCGCGCTCGGCTGCGCAGCAGTCGTGAAATCAGCTATCGGGGGATGCCTGACACACCTCGGATGCTGACTTTGCGACCGCTTCACGCTCGAACGGGAGCAAGCTCCCTCGCCACAGAGTGCGACGCTGGTCTTTCAGAACTGGCTCTACTCTCGCTCAAGTTGACGTTAACGTAAAGGGTCATTGACAGCCATTCGACACAGGCTTACGTTAACGTAAAGGTGAGAGCCGAATCACTGCCCTCCCCACCCTACAAAAAAGCCAAAAGGTGCCCCATGAGCTACCCATCCCTGAACTTTGCCCTCGGTGAAACCATCGACATGCTGCGCGATCAGGTTCAGTCCTTCGTCGCCAAAGAGATCGCCCCGCGCGCCGCTCAGATCGACATCGACAACCTGTTCCCCGCTGACCTGTGGCGCAAATTCGGCGACATGGGCCTGCTGGGTATCACCGTGCCGGAAGAGTACGGCGGTGCGGGCCTGGGTTACCTGGCGCACGTCGTCGCCATGGAAGAAATCAGCCGCGGTTCGGCCTCGGTCGCCCTGTCCTACGGCGCCCACTCCAACCTTTGCGTCAACCAGATCAACCGCAACGGCACTCACGAACAGAAAAGCAAATACCTGCCAAAACTGATCAGCGGCGAGCACATCGGTGCCTTGGCCATGAGTGAACCGAATGCCGGTTCCGACGTGGTGTCGATGAAACTGCGCGCCGATAAACGTGGCGACCACTACGTACTCAACGGCAGCAAAACCTGGATCACCAACGGCCCTGACGCCAACACTTACGTGATCTACGCCAAGACCGACCTGGAAAAAGGGCCGCACGGCATCACCGCGTTCATCGTCGAGCGTGACTGGAAAGGCTTCAGCCGCAGCAGCAAGTTCGACAAGCTCGGCATGCGCGGTTCCAACACCTGCGAGCTGTTTTTCGATGACGTCGAAGTCCCGGAAGAAAACATCCTCGGCGTACTCAACGGTGGCGTGAAAGTGCTGATGAGCGGCCTCGACTACGAGCGCGTGGTGCTTTCCGGTGGCCCGACCGGGATCATGCAGGCCTGCATGGACTTGATCGTTCCGTACATTCATGACCGCAAACAGTTCGGCCAGAGCATCGGCGAATTCCAGTTGATCCAGGGCAAAGTCGCCGACATGTACACCCAACTCAATGCCAGTCGCGCCTACCTCTATGCGGTGGCCCAGGCGTGCGAGCGCGGCGAAACCGCGCGCAAGGACGCCGCCGGCGTCATCCTCTACAGCGCCGAATGCGCGACCCGAATGGCCCTGGACGCGATCCAGATTCTCGGCGGTAACGGCTACATCAACGAATTCCCCGCCGGTCGTCTGCTGCGTGACGCCAAGCTGTACGAAATCGGCGCCGGCACCAGTGAGATCCGTCGCATGCTCATCGGTCGCGAACTGTTCAACGAAACCCGCTAAACGGAGCTGCACATGGCTATCCTGCATACCCAGCTCAACCCCCGTTCGGCGGAGTTCGCGGCCAATAGCGCGGCAATGCTCAAACAGGTCGACGCCCTGCACACCCTGCTCGCGCAAGTGCAGCAAGGTGGTGGCCCGAAGGCTCAAGAGCGCCACACATCGCGAGGCAAACTGCTGCCCCGTGAGCGGATCAATCGCCTGCTCGATCCGGGTTCGCCATTTCTCGAAATCAGCCAATTGGCGGCCTACGCGGTGTACGGCGAAGACGTTCCCGCCGCTGGCGTGATTGCCGGAATCGGCCGGGTGGAAGGCGTCGAATGCATGATCGTCGCCAACGATGCCACCGTGAAAGGCGGCTCGTATTACCCGCTGACCGTGAAAAAACACCTACGCGCACAAACCATCGCCCAACAGAATCGCCTGCCCTGCATTTATCTGGTGGACTCCGGCGGCGCCAACTTGCCGCGTCAGGATGAAGTGTTCCCGGACCGCGAACACTTCGGGCGGATCTTCTTCAACCAGGCCAACATGAGCGCCATGGGCATTCCGCAGATTGCGGTGGTCATGGGCTCCTGCACCGCCGGTGGCGCTTATGTACCAGCGATGGCCGACGAGGCGATCATGGTTCGTCAGCAGGCAACGATTTTCCTCGCCGGCCCACCGCTGGTGAAAGCCGCGACGGGCGAAGTGGTCAGCGCCGAAGACCTCGGCGGTGCCGATGTGCACTGCAAGATTTCCGGTGTCGCCGACCATTACGCAGAGAGCGATGAACACGCCCTCGCCTTGGCCCGGCGCAGCGTCGCCAACCTCAATTGGCGCAAGCTCGGTGAACTGCAACAACGCACGCCGATCGCGCCGCTGTACAGCAGCGACGAGTTGTACGGCGTGGTGTCGGCGGACGCCAAGCAACCGTTCGACGTGCGCGAAGTGATCGCGCGGCTGGTGGATGGCTCGGTGTTCGATGAGTTCAAGGCATTGTTCGGCACTACGTTGGTCTGCGGCTTTGCCCACCTGCACGGTTACCCGATCGCGATCCTCGCCAACAACGGCATCCTGTTCGCCGAAGCCGCGCAGAAAGGCGCGCACTTCATCGAACTGGCCTGCCAGCGCGGCATCCCGTTGCTGTTCCTGCAAAACATCACCGGTTTCATGGTCGGCCAGAAATACGAAGCCGGCGGCATCGCCAAGCACGGCGCGAAACTGGTGACCGCCGTGGCCTGCGCGAAGGTGCCGAAATTCACCGTGATCATCGGCGGCAGCTTCGGCGCCGGTAACTACGGCATGTGCGGTCGGGCTTACGATCCGCGCTTCCTGTGGATGTGGCCGAACGCGCGGATTGGCGTGATGGGGGCCGAACAGGCGGCGGGCGTACTGGTGCAGGTCAAGCGTGAGCAGGCTGAGCGCAGTGGCCATGGTTTCAGCGCCGAGCAAGAAGCCGAGATCAAGCAACCGATCCTCGATCAATACGAAGAACAGGGGCATCCCTATTATTCCAGCGCTCGACTGTGGGACGACGGTGTCATCGACCCGGCGCAGACCCGCGACGTGTTGGCCCTGGCCTTGTCGGCATCGCTGAATGCGCCAATCGAACCGAGCCGCTTCGGCGTGTTCCGGATGTGATTTTTTGTGGGAGCGGGCTTGTGTGGCGAGGGGGCTTGCCCCCGTTCGATTGCGAAGCAATCGTAAACCAGTGATCGCATTCGCGAGCAAGCCCGCTCCCACATGAGTTGTGGAGACGGACAAATATGAGCGACTTCAACACCCTCGAACTGCTGAGCGATCCAAGGGGTTTTGCGACCTTGTGGCTCAGCCGTGAAGAAAAAAACAACGCCTTCAACGCCGAAATGATCCGCGAACTGATCCTCGCGCTGGACAAAGTGTCGAGCGATGCCAGCCTGCGTTTTCTGTTGATCCGCGGGCGTGGCAAACACTTCAGCGCCGGCGCTGATCTGGCCTGGATGCAGCAATCGGCCGAGCTCGATTACCACACCAACCTCGACGACGCCCGGGAACTGGCGGAGTTGATGTACAACCTCGCCAAGCTGAAAATCCCGACCGTGGCAGTGGTGCAAGGCGCAGCCTATGGCGGCGCGCTGGGCCTGATCAGTTGCTGCGACATGGCCATCGGCGCCGACGACGCGCAATTCTGCCTGTCGGAAGTGCGCATCGGCCTGGCACCGGCGGTCATCAGCCCGTTCGTGGTGCAAGCCATCGGCGAGCGCGCGGCACGGCGCTATGCGTTGACCGCAGAACGTTTCGGCGGGCAACGGGCTCGGGAAATCGGCTTGTTGTCGGAGAGTTACCCGATGGCTGAACTGGAACAGAAAGTCGATCAGTGGATCGACAACCTGCTGCTCAACAGTCCGGCGGCCATGCGCGCCAGCAAGGACTTGCTGCGTGAAGTCGGCCATGGCGCGCTGACCCCGGCGCTGCGACGTTACACCGAGAACGCCATCGCCCGAATCCGCGTCAGTCCAGAAGGCCAGGAAGGCCTGCGCGCCTTCCTGCAAAAACGCTCGCCAGCCTGGCAAGCCGAAACCACCCTCAAGGAGCCGCGTTGATGAGCGCACCTGTTCTCACCACCTTGCTGGTGGCCAACCGCGGCGAAATCGCTTGCCGGGTGATGCGCACCGCCAAAGCCCTGGGCCTGACCACCGTGGCCGTGCACAGCGCCACCGACCGGGATGCCCGGCACAGCCGCGAAGCCGATATCCGCGTTGACCTGGGCGGCAGCAAAGCCGCCGACAGTTACCTGCAAATCGACAAACTGATCGCCGCTGCGAAAGCCAGCGGCGCCCAGGCGATTCATCCGGGCTACGGCTTTCTTTCGGAGAACGCCGGGTTCGCCCGCGCGATCGAAGCGGCCGGCCTGATCTTCCTCGGCCCACCCGCCTCGGCCATCGACGCCATGGGCAGCAAGTCCGCGGCCAAAGCCTTGATGGAAACCGCAGGCGTACCACTGGTACCCGGCTATCACGGCGAAGCCCAAGACCTCGAAACCTTCCGCGACGCCTGCGAACGCATCGGTTATCCGGTGCTGCTCAAGGCCACGGCGGGCGGCGGTGGCAAAGGCATGAAAGTCGTCGAGGACGTCAGCCAACTGGCCGAAGCCCTGGCCTCGGCGCAACGTGAAGCGCTGTCCTCGTTCGGCGACTCGCGGATGTTGGTGGAGAAGTACCTGCTCAAACCACGCCACGTGGAAATCCAGGTATTTGCCGACCAGCATGGCAACTGCCTATACCTCAACGAACGTGATTGCTCGATCCAGCGTCGGCATCAGAAAGTCGTCGAAGAAGCCCCGGCTCCGGGTCTGAGCCCGGAACTGCGTCGCGCCATGGGCGAAGCCGCCGTGCGCTCGGCACAGGCCATCGGTTACGTCGGCGCCGGCACCGTGGAGTTTTTGCTGGATGCGCGCGGTGAGTTCTTCTTCATGGAGATGAACACGCGCCTGCAAGTTGAACACCCGGTCACCGAAGCGATCACCGGCCTCGATCTGGTGGCCTGGCAGATTCGCGTGGCCCGCGGTGAAGCGCTGCCGATGACTCAAGACCAGGTGCCGCTGATCGGCCATGCGATTGAAGTGCGGCTGTATGCCGAAGACCCGGGCAACGATTTTCTACCGGCCACCGGGCGTCTGGCGTTGTATCGTGAATCCGCCGCAGGACCGGGGCGTCGCGTCGACAGTGGTGTCGAAGAAGGCGACGAGATTTCGCCCTTCTACGACCCGATGCTCGGCAAGCTGATTGCCTGGGGCGAAGACCGTGAACAGGCACGGCTGCGTTTGCTGAGCATGCTTGATGAGTTTGCCATCGGCGGGCTGAAAACCAACATCAACTTCCTGCGCCGAATCATCGGCCACCCTGCATTTGCCGCGGCGGAGCTGGATACCGGTTTTATTCCGCGTTATCAGGAACAACTGCTGCCAGCACCTTCAGACCTCAGCGATGAGTTCTGGCAAGCGGCCGCGCAGGCATTTGCCCAGAGTCAGTCGAGCACGACCCGCGCTGATGACCTGAGTTCGCCTTGGGGTATCGGCAACGGATTCCGTGCCGGACTGCCAACAGAAATCACCCTGCATTTGAGTTGCGAAGAGCAAGACCGGGCGCTGACCCTGGGCGATGTCGACGCTCATACCGCGCAGCTCAAGGATGAATATCTGCTGACCGAACACAACGGCTTGCGCCGCCAGCATCGGGCAATCCGCCGGGGCCATACGCTGTATCTGCAATGGGACGGTGAGCTGCGCCGCATCGAGTCGTATGACCCGATCAGTGCCGTCGAAGCCAGTCACAGCCATCAGGGCGGGCTCACCGCGCCTATGAACGGCAGCATCGTGCGAGTGCTGGTGGAGGCCGGGCAAACGGTCGAAGCCGGGGCGCAATTGGTGGTGCTGGAAGCGATGAAAATGGAGCACAGCATTCGCGCGCCCCACGCTGGGATTATCAAGGCGTTGTATTGCCAGGAAGGCGAGATGGTCAGCGAAGGCAGTGCGTTGGTGGAGTTGGAACACGCGTGAAATGAAGATCGGTCCTACGCGTTGCGAGGACCGATCTGATTAGAATTTGGCAGTCGCCTGAACCACTACGCCGATAATTCGGCATTCCTCGGTGAAAAGGGCTTTCGGATAGGTCGGATTGAGCGGGACCAGATAACGCTGCCCGCCCTCTTCGATCAGTTTGCGAAAAACCGCCTCGGCGCTGCCGGGCCATTGGGCGATCACCAGTTTGCCAGGCTCGGGCACGATGGCCGGGTCCACCAGAATCAACATGTCCGCGGCAATGCTCACACCCGTGGGTGCGGTCATCGCATCGCCAACCACCACCAGCCAGAACGCTGCGCCCTGGGCATGGTAATCGGACAACTCGAAGCGCGGCTTGCTGACAGTCGATGAGGCGCCGTAAGCCGATAGTTCTCCATCGCGCACCTCTCCGGTTTCCCGCCAGTCACTGACCGGGTAGCGAAAGTACGGGTTGTACTTTTGCGTCAGAGAGATCTCCTCATCCTGTGAGATCTGCGGTTCCCTGATCACCATCGCGACTTCCAGATAGTCCATCCCCAGCGCCTGCAAGACACGGTTCATCTCTTGGATGCGGGGCTGACGACGTTTATTCAGCCAATGGCCGACGCCGCCCTGGGACATTCCGATGCGCTCGGCGAGTATTTCTTGAGTGACTTTGAGTTCACTCATTTTGGCCTTGACCAATTCAATCCATTTATCCATGTGCGGCACGATACGTGGGGTACTCCGACCAACAAAACACAAATTGTAGTATTTAAATTCAAGACACAAATACAGTACGTGCTAAGCTGGGCTCACGGATTTGAATCTCTCACGGAGCTTGCCATCGTCATGACCATCCCCAGCATTACCCTGCCCGACATGCAATTCGACACCAC
>NZ_JBNNVP010000001.1:51778-328995 GCF_050280605.1 Pseudomonas sp. NPDC089918
GTACGTAGCTAAGCTGGGCTCACGGATTTGAATCTCTCACGGAGCTTGCCATCGTCATGACCATCCCCAGCATTACCCTGCCCGACATGCAATTCGACACCACACTCAACTCGCCAAAAGGCTCGGCTGCCGCGCAGCGGGCACTGGACTATTACTTGAAACCAGCTGTGTCAGAACAGGCCGGCGAAGAACGTTTCTTCGATGTGAACCGTAACATCAGCAGCGAAGAGGCATTGGTCCATGCTTCGGATCTATTGCGATGTGCCGCCGCCACCGCGCATGAATCAGCCAACCAGCTGCAGGGCGCAAGCAGGGATCTGGCGTTTTCGACAGTCCACATGATCGATATGGCCAAGGCGATGGTCGATCGATCCCTGGAAGGGGCACAGCAGGGTTGAGGCGAATACGCAGGAGTAGAAAGGAAAGAATTTTCCAATCACGCAGATAAAAACATTTGACTTGCAAATGATAATGATTATTATTGCAGGCAGCTGGTCGCGAGATCAGTCGATGGACCAGGGACCTTAGGTCGGTCTCCTGGACTATCTCCTCATCAGGCTAATCACGGTTTTTGACCCGGCTTTTTGCCGGGTCTTTTTTTGCCAGTTATTCTGGCTTTGGCTTCAGGCTAATGAAGTCTGTGGGTGCTGCAAAATCCGATTGGCGCGGATGATATCAAAAGAATATCTGTTGGCAAGAGAGGCCCGGTAGCATTGGGCCAAACTAACGCAAAATAGCACTTGAGAATCACTTGCACAGTCTCTAAGCTGCATCGGCGTCAAGGAGGACGCCCCCCCTTTTCACCCTCGCAATTTCCCCCGGTTTTTCCCTCCCTTGCGTGTAAAGTAGCAGCCATAAAAAACATATTCAGGAATAGATTATGGCCGTGGCTAGATCTTCTTTCGACATCAACGCGAACTTCGACAGTGGCAACATCGAAGTGCTGGACACCAGCAATCCTTTGCAAGCACTGCTGGCGATCAAGCCAGACACTCGCAGCCAGCATTTCCAGTGGTTCCACTTCAAGGCCAGCGGTCTGCACGTCGGACAGGAGCATTGGTTTCGCCTGAACAACGCCAGCAAATCCTCGTACAACAAAGCCTGGGATGGCTATCAGGCGGTAGCGTCCTATGACCACGTCAACTGGTTCCGGGTGCCGACCATCTTTGAAGGCGACTGCCTGCGTTTCAGCCTCGAAGCCACTGCTACCCATGCCTGGTTCGCCTACTTCGAACCTTACAGCCGGGGCCGTCATGACTGGCTGATCGAACAGGCCCTCACCAAGGCCGGCACCGAACTGCTGGCCACCGGCAAGAGCGTTGAAGGTCGTGACATCCAGTTGTTGCGCAAAGGTACTGGAGCCGAAGGCCAGCGCAAGGTCTGGATCATCGCCCAGCAACACCCCGGCGAACACATGGCCGAATGGTTCATGGAAGGCGTGATCGAGCGCCTGGAAAAACACGACGACCCGGTGCTGAAAAAACTCCTGGCCAGCGCCGACCTGTACCTGGTGCCGAACATGAACCCGGACGGCGCTTTCCACGGTCATTTGCGCACCAACGCCATGGGCCAGGACCTGAACCGCGCTTGGCAGAGCGCCAGCCAGGAAGTCAGCCCGGAAGTGCTGTTCGTTCAGCAACAGATGGAAAAGTATGGCGTCGACCTGTTCCTCGACATCCATGGCGATGAAGAAATCCCCCACGTGTTCACCGCCGGTTGCGAAGGCAACCCGGGCTATACGCCGCGGATCGAAAAACTCGAAGAACATTTCCGCAGTCATCTGAAACATCAGACCAAAGACTTCCAGACCAAGTACGGCTACACCCGCGACGAGCCGGGCAAAGCCAACATGACCCTGGCCTGCAACAGCGTCGGTCAGAAGTTCGACTGCCTGTCGCTGACCCTGGAAATGCCCTTCAAAGACCACAACGACGCACCGAACCCGCTGACCGGCTGGTGCGGCAAACGCTCCAAGCAATTGGGCAAGGACGTGCTGACGACCATCGCCGACATGGTCGATACCCTGCGCTGATTGTCCTTTAACGTCAAAAGATCGCAGGCTTTCGCCGAAGGCTGCGATCTTTTGACGTTTTCACTGGGCAGCGATCCGCACACAATCCTGCGGCCCCAACAAACGCCCATCCTCGGCACGCAACTCCAGCGCCCGCACCGGTCGACCGTTCTCACGATCGACAACCCGCGAATGCGCCTCCCCCGCCTCAAAGAAAAACGCCTCGCCCCACTGCCGCAATCCGATGATCAACGGGAACAGGCCCTTGCCCTTCTCCGTCAGCACGTATTCCTGATACGCGCTGCCGTCCGACGCTGGCACCAGATCGAAAATCCCGTGAGCCACCAACGTGCGCAGGCGTGCCGAGAGGATGTTTTTGGCCATGCCCAGATTGCGCTGGAACTCACCGAATCGCCGCAAGCCATCGAACGCATCGCGCACGATCAATAACGACCACCAATCACCAATCGCGTCCAGTGAACGGGCGACCGGGCATTCGGCGCCTTCCATGCTTGTACGTTTAACCATGACCGCGTCCGCCGGCAACCAATGTGGTTGCAATATAAAACCAGACTCCCTACCGTACAACTGGTTTTATTTTGAAACCACAAAAGGAAGCCCGTGATGAAACCTGACCACCCATTAAGCGGCGCAGTGGTGCTGCTGTTTGCCGTTGCCTGCGGCCTGGCCGTCGGCAATGTGTATTACGCACAACCGCTGCTCGATGCCATGGCCGAGGCCTTCGCCATGGACCCGGCAACCATCGGTATCATCGTCACCCTTACCCAAATCGGTTATGGCGTGGGTCTGTTGTTGCTGGTTCCGCTAGGGGATCTGCTCAACCGCCGCCGGCTGATCGTCGTGCAAACCCTGCTATCGGCGCTGGCCTTGTTGATGATCGCGTTAGCCTCGAACAGCGCCTGGCTACTGCTCGGCATGGCGCTGACCGGGTTACTGGCGGTCGTGACGCAAGTCCTGGTGGCCTACGCCGCGACCCTGGCTATCCCGGCGCAACGTGGACGTGTGGTGGGCGTGATTACCAGCGGCATTGTCGTCGGCATTCTGTTGGCACGAACAGTCGCGGGCGGCATGGCCGATCTGGCCGGTTGGCGTTCGATTTATCTGCTATCCGCCGGGTTGACCCTGGTGATGGCGCTGCTGTTGTTTCGTGTGCTGCCCAGGCACGAAGACCCGCGACCGGATAGTGCTTACGGTGCGTTGATCGGCTCGGTATTCACGTTGTTCAAGGAAGAACCGGTATTGCGTCAACGGGCCATGCTCGCCCTGCTGACCTTCGCCAGCGCCATGGTGTTGTGGACACCCTTGGTGCTGCCGCTGAGTGCCCCGCCACTTTCACTTTCCCACACTGAAATCGGACTGTTCGGCCTGGCCGGAGCCGCCGGTGCGCTGGCCGCCGCTCGCGCCGGGCATCTGGCCGATCGCGGTTTGGGTCAATGGACCAGTGGACTGTCGTTGCTGCTGATGCTCGCCTCATGGCTGCCCATCGCTCTCACCCAATCCTCGCTATGGGCGCTGCTGCTCGGGGTGATTACGCTGGATCTGGGTTTGCAGGCCGTTCATGTCACCAGCCAAAGCATGATCTACAGCGTGCGTCCCGAAGCGCAAAGCCGACTCACCGCCGGCTACATGCTGTTCTATTCAATCGGCAGCGCCTTGGGTTCTATCGGTTCGACGGCGATGTACGCCTGGGCGGGATGGATCGGGGTGTGTTGGCTGGGTGCGGGCATCAATGCCGTGGCGCTGATTTATTGGTGCATGACGTTGGCCCCAACCCCGAGCAAATCCTGTGGCGAGGGGGCTTGCCCCCGTTCGGCTGCGCAGCAGTCGTAAATCGATTAAACGCGGTATGCCTGACCTATCGCATTTAGGGCTGCTTCGCAGCCCAACGGGGGCAAGCCCCCTCGCCACATTTTTCAGCAACCCGGATCACCCGCGATCCTTGCCCCGCAGCATGCTGTTCAGCACGTCATCGCGGCGCACCCAACCGTGAAACAACGCCGCCGCCAAGTGCAGCAGCACGGTCAGGAACAGCAGGTACGCCAGATACCCATGCGCCTGGCGCAGGAACGCAAACACCTGCGCATTCGCCGGCAGGATCGACGGCAATTGCAGTGAACTACTGAGCATTACCGGATCGCCAGCCGCCGAAATCATCGCCCAACCCAGCAATGGCAAAATCAACATCAAGGCGTACAACAAGATATGCGAAGCCTTGGCCGCGAACGCTTGCCAGCCCGGCAGGTCCGCTGGCAGCGGTGGTTGCCGGGTCGAAAAGCGCACGGCCAGACGCACGATCACCAGCAACAGAATCGCAACACCCAAAGGTTTGTGCAGATGGATCAGCCACTCATGACGCTCGGACACCGAGGCCACCATGCCCGCGCCGATAAACAGCATCGAGATGATCATCAGCGCCATCAGCCAATGCAGCAGCCGCGCCAATGGCGCGAAATGATTCGGTTGTGCGCTCATTGTCGAGACTCCTGCTTAGCGTTGGGCAATTGCGTCACTTCGCTGGTGCGGCGCAGGTAGGAACGGGCGTAACCCGCTGAGCGAGCGGCAAGCAGCGGGTCGTCGGAGCCTTCGATACCGCTGGGCAATACCAGTGGGTCGTAGTTGATGTCACGGCACTCACCACTGAGTTGCGGCTGAGTACTTTCGAGCACCAAGGTACCGGCGTTCAGCACTTTTCGGCCGTCGGGCCAGGCCTTGCTCGCGTCGTTGACCGGATCTTCGGGGTTCGCCAAAGTAATGTTCAACTGCCAACGCAGCGGTCCGGCGGCCAAACGCTGCACCAAGTCTTTCTCAAGGAAATCACCGCCCTCGGGGGCCGTTGCACCTGCCGCGTCCTGGGCCACTGGCGTCATGCTCCAACGCACCGCTTGCCGCTGACCGGCCGCGTTCACCAGGTAAAACGCGTTGACGCTGTTATAGATTTCCGTCGCGTAACTGGCCGAAGGTTTGGCGGTTTTGATCCAGGCCAGAAACGGCGCGGCTTCCGGGTGAGAACCGAAAAACGCTGGAACAGCCGCCGGGTTTGGTTTGCCGGTAGACGGATCCGGTGACTGCGCTTGTTGCAACTGATAGAACGCCTCGGGCGTGCCCACCGGGAACACCGGCATGCTGTTCATCCCGGTGCGCCATTGCTGGCCGTTGGCCTGGGTGAAACGCAACGCCAGGCTGCGGATCGGCACGCTGTTGTCCGGCGCGTAAGGGTTGCCGGCAGGCAGCGCAAAACGCCCGACCACCGGGGTCCGCGCTTCGCTGAACACTTGGGCAGTGGAATACTCGCGCGCCTGGCTGCTGCTCTCGAAATGCCCGATCACGCACACGCCTTTGGCATGATTGCGACGGAATCCCGGGTGCACGCCGTTGTTTTTCTCCAGTACATTGACCAAATCTTTCGGCGTCAGGCGCTGTGGGTCGAGTGTGCCGTTGACGTAGGCAAAAGCCCCGGCCAGCGCAGTGACCACCACGGCAATGCCGGTCAGACGCAACGTCAGGCTCGCGGCACTCAGCGGTGGCCGGCCAGGCCCCGTTGGCGGTGATGAGCGATCTACCATGAATGACTCCAGGGCCATCGGCCACAAGTGAGAAGAATCAGGCAGACGAACCGCGTCAGGGTTTATTCCATCGCCCGGTGTTTATTTTTCCAGGCGTGGAATAACCTCGAATGCCGGACGTCTTCCTGAACACTCACCACAGCGTAGTGACTAGTCAGAACTCCATGAACGATATCGACGAACAACTCAGGGAAGTCATTCCCAGGCTACGACGTTTCGCCGTTTCGCTGACGCGCAACCCCAGCAGCGCCGACGATCTGGTGCAGGCCTGCCTTGAGCGCGCGCTGTCGAGTTGGGGCGCAAAACGCCCCGAAGGCGATTTGCGTGCCTGGCTGTTTTCGATTCTTTATCGGCAGTTTCTCGACGCTCATCGCCGCTCCCGGCGTTATGCGCGGATGCTCGAATTCTTTACTGGCCGTGACGATGCGCAGCCTTCGGCAGAGCGCACCGTGATCGCCCAATCGACCTTGCAAGCCTTCGATCAACTCAGCACCGAACAACGTGCGCTGTTGCTCTGGGTGTCGGTGGAAGGCTTGAGTTACAAGGAGGTCGCCGAGATTCTCGACGTCCCCACCGGCACCGTGATGTCGCGCCTGTCCCGCGCGCGCCAGGCCTTGCGCCAGCTCAGCGACGGCGAAATCACCCGTCCTTCTCTGCGGAGACTCAAATGATCAGCATGCCTCCCAGTGAACGTGACCTGCACGCCTACGTCGATCACCAACTCAGCGATGCCGACCGGCATCTGGTGGAGACTTATCTGGCCGGCAACGTCGAAGTGGCCGCGCAAGTACGCGCCTGGCAGCACGATGCCCAACAGTTGCGCGCGGCCCTGAGCGGCGCCTTGCAGCAACCGGCCAACCCGCAACTCGACCCGGCAATGATTCGCCAGCGAGTCAAACACCAGTCCCGCCGTCATCTGGCCAGCGCCGCGATGCTGCTGATTGCGGTCAGCATCGGCGGATTGGGCGGTTGGCAGGCGCGACAAATGACCCTGGTCAGCGCCCCGCTGCCGATGACTGATGCGATGCAAGCCTACCGGCTGATTGCCCAGCAAGGCATCCTGCCGGCGGACTACAAAGTCAGCGATGACGGCGATATGCAGGGCTGGCTCGATCAATATTTCAGCCAGGCCCAACGCCTGCCGAACCTGACCGCTGCTGGATACAAACCCATCAGCGGGCGGCTGCTCAGCACCGAACAAGGGCCGGCGGCGATGGTGGTGTATGAGGATCAGAGCAGCCACAAGATCAGCTTCTACGTCCGCCCGCCGGGGCCGAAAAACTTCCTCCTCCCTCGGGGTAGCCGCAGCGATGGTGAGTTGCAGGCCGAGTACTGGTCGGGGGCTGGGTACAACTATGCGATGGTCAGCCCAAGTGACACGCCGGCGGCGCAGATGATCAAGCAGACGCTGAAGTTCTGATCACCACCCTCCCCCTGTGGGAGCGAGCCTGCTCGCGATGAAGCCGGCACATTCAACATTAATGTCGACTGACACATCGCTATCGCGAGCAGGCTCGCTCCCACATTGGGTCAGCGATTATTTGGAGATTGTGGTCACCCCTGCCCAAACACCTGCGAAGGCCTTCGCAACAGCGGATCGAACGGATTGATCCGCGGCCCGATCAGGGCGGCTTCGCGTTTGAGCATCTCCACCACTGTCGGCAAGCGATCCGGCCCCAGGCGATCGCTGACCGTGGCCACACTCAGCGCCGCCACCGCCCGGCCTTCGCGGTCGAGAATCGGCACGGCCACCCCGGCCATGCCTTGCAATACGCCGGTGTTGCGCCCGGCGTAACCGAGGGTGCGCACATTCTCGACTTCCGAACGCAGAAACACCTCGTCATACAGATGGAAATCCTTGAGTCGCGGCAAGTTGTAATGAATCACCGTGTCGCGCTCCTCTTCCGGCAGAAACGCCAGAATCGCCAGACTGCCCTGCCCCACACCGAGCGCCACCCGCCCGCCGATGTCACCGGTAAACGTGCGGATCGGAAACGGCCCTTCACTACGATCCAGACAGATCGCATCAAAACCGCTGCGCGCCAGCAAAAACAACGAGTCCCCCAACGACGCCGACAGCCGCAGCAATGCCGGCCGCGCCAGCTCGCGCAAATTGCCGGTGTTGCCGGCGCGGGCTGCCAAGGCAAAAAACTCCAGGCTCAGGCGATAACGTTTGCTGCGTGCATCCTGCTCGACCATGCCCTCGTCCATCAGGCTGCGCAGCAAGCGGTGCGTGGTCGGTTGCGACAAACCGATGCGTTGCGCCAGTTGGGTCACGCGCTCTCCACCTTCGACGGTGTCCCCCAGACTGCGCAGCACTGCAAACAGTCTTGAGACTGCACCAACACCGACTTCATTTTTATTTTCATTCCGCTCAATGGAATCAGGCATGTGATTTCTCGACAATAAATTTACTCACTGAATGAAACTGAAAATAGTCATCGCTTCAGTGAAATAGGCCATTGAGCCCATCCTATTCTTCGTCCTACTCTGCGTCCATCAGGGGCGATTCGAACAACAGCGGCAGCCGACAGAAGTCGAGCGCCAACGCACCCCGGCAACATCCTTTTCGTATCTGCCCATACAAAAAAGCGCGCCTTTGGCGACGCATAACAATCTCAGGTGGAGCGCAGTCATGGCCTTCGTGCAACTTGAAAACCTCGGCAAACGTTACGGCGAGATCGACGCGGTCGTCGCCACCAATCTGTCGGTGGAAAAAGGCGAGTTCGTTTCCTTGCTCGGCCCCTCCGGCTGCGGCAAAACCACCACCCTGCAAATGATCGCCGGCTTCGTCGAAGTCAGCAGCGGGTGCATTGTGCTGGACGGTCGCGACATCACCCACGCCAAACCCGCCAGTCGTGGTCTGGGCGTGGTGTTCCAGAGTTACGCGTTGTTCCCGCACATGACCGTGCGAGACAACGTCGCCTTCGGCCTGCGCATGCGCAAAGTGCCCAACGGCGAGTTGCAGCAACGGGTGGATCGGGTGCTGAAACTGGTGCGTCTGAATCAACACGCCGAGCGTTACCCACGAGAACTCTCCGGCGGTCAGCGTCAACGTGTTGCGCTGGCCCGGGCATTGGTGATCGAGCCGCCGGTGCTGCTGCTCGACGAACCGCTGTCCAACCTCGACGCCAATTTGCGCGAGGAGATGCAGTTCGAAATCCGCCGCATCCAGCGTGAGGTCGGCATCACCACGCTGATGGTCACCCATGATCAGTCCGAAGCGCTGTCGATCAGCGACCGAGTGGTGGTGATGCAGGCCGGACGCATCACCCAGATCGACGCGCCCTACACCCTCTACGAACACCCGCGCACCGAGTTCATTTCCGGTTTCGTCGGCAAGGCCAATCTGCTACCCGGCGAACGGGACAGCGCTGGTGTTGTGCAGGTCTGCAATCGTGACAACGGCGAGCTGACCCTGAGCCTGCGCCCGGAAAAAATCGATCTGCGTGATGTTGGCCATGGCCGCTTGCAAGGCAAGATCGTCAGCCGCTTCTTCCTCGGTAGCCAATGGCTGTACGGCGTATCGACATCGTTGGGCGAACTCAGCGTAGTGCGCCGCAACGACGGTTCGGCGCCCTTGATCGAAGGCACGGCGGTCGGCCTCGACTGGGACACGGCGCTGCTGCGGGTGCTGAGTGTCGATGAGGTGTCGGCATGAGTACGCTTGTCGTCATTCGCCAGGGACGCCAGGGTTATTGGCTGTCAGCACCGGCCCTGGCCTTGTACCTCGGTTTACTGGTCATCCCGTTGGGCCTGACGCTGGTGCTGTCGTTCAACGTTTTCGACTACAGCTCGGGAATTAACAGCGACGCCTACACCCTCGATCACTACAGCAGCCTGCTGGGCGATCCGTACTTCTACGAGATCTTTCTGAGGACGTTCTGGATCAGCGCCTTGACCACCCTGCTCTGCGTGGTGATCGGCGTGCCCGAGGCCTACATCCTCAGCCGCATGGGCGCGCCGTGGCGCTCGATCTTCCTGATTCTGATCCTCACGCCGTTGCTGATTTCGGTGGTGGTGCGCGCCTTCGGCTGGAGCCTGTTGCTCGGCGCCGACGGCTTGGTCAACCAGACCCTGCAAGCCTTCGGTGGCTCGCCGATGAAGCTGCTTTATACGCCGTTCGCCGTGGTGATCGCGCTGGTTCACGTGATGCTGCCGTTCATGATCATTCCGGTCTGGACCTCGCTGCAGAAACTCGACCCGGCCGCCGAACAAGCCGCGCTGTCGCTGGGCGCCAGCCACCTCACGGTGATGCGCAAAGTGGTGCTGCCGCAAATCATGCCCGGCGTGCTCTCCGGCACCTTGATCGTGTTCGGCCTCGCGGCCAGTTCATTTGCCATTCCCGGACTGCTCGGCGGACGCCGGATAAAGATGGTCGCCACGCTGATCTACGACCAGTACCTGTCGGAACTGAACTGGCCGATGGGCGCGGCCATCGCCGTCGCGCTGCTGTTGCTCAACCTGCTGATCATGCTGTCGTGGAACCGGATGATCGAAGGCCGCTACAAGAAGTCATTGGGATAATTCGTCATGTCCAGAAACGGTCCTTTCGCCCTGCTGTTCCATACCCTTGTGGTGCTGTTCATGCTCGCGCCGCTGGTGGTGGTGTGCCTCGTCGCCTTCACCCCGGAAAACACCCTGAGCCTGCCGACCACGGAGTTTTCCCTGCGCTGGTTCCGTGCAGTGTTCGAGCGCGCAGACTTTGTCGATGCGTTCTACAACAGCCTGATCCTGGCGTTCTGCGCCGCCACGCTGGCGACGCTGATCGCGGTGCCGGCAGCCTTGGCGATCACTCGATTCGAGTTCCCCGGCCGGGACTTTTTCAACGGGCTGTTCCTGTCGCCGATCATCATTCCGCACCTGGTGCTGGGCGTCGCGTTGCTGCGCTTGTTTGCGCTGATGGGTGTCAACGGCAGCTTCGCCTGGCTGATCTTCGCCCATGTGCTGGTGATCACCCCGTACGTGCTGCGACTGGTGTTGGCCTCGGCCATCGGCCTGGACCGCAGCGCCGAACACGCCGCGCAATCGCTGGGCGCCGGACGCTTCACGTTGTTCCGGCAAATCACCTTGCCGATGATTTTGCCGGGGGTCGCCGGTGGCTGGCTGCTGGCGTTCATCAACAGTTTCGATGAGGTCACGTTGTCGATCTTCGTCACCTCGCCGGCCACGCAAACCCTGCCGGTGCGCATGTACGTGTACGCCACCGAGTCCATCGATCCAATGATGGCGGCGGTGTCGGCCCTGGTGATCGCGCTGACTGCGTTGACGATGATTCTGCTTGATCGGGTCTACGGCCTGGATCGGGTGCTGGTGGGTAAACAATGAGGTCGCCATGGCTCTGCTGAAACGACTGGCCGAAGGCGACCGCCCGGCCCTGGACTTTACCCTCGACGGCAAGCCTGCCCGTGGCTTGCTCGGCGACACCCTGCTGACCGCCGTGCTGACCTGCAGCGAACACCTGCGCGGCAGCGACTTCAGCGCCGAACCCCGCGCCGGTTTCTGCCTGATGGGCGCCTGCCAGGACTGCTGGGTACGCCTGGGCGATGGCCGCCGGGTGCGGGCTTGCTCGACGCTGCTTGAAGCCGGACAGCACATCAACCGCGAACCGGGGCGATCGGTATGAACACCAACTTCCCCTGCAGAAACCCATTTCCCTGTGGGAGCGGGCTTGCCCGCGATAACGGTCTATCAGCCACCACCGATGTTGAATGTGCCGCCATCATCGCGGGCAAGCCCGCTCCCACAGGGGGGTCGTGCCGATCACAGATAATGGGGCATACATCAGTTCATTGTGGGAGCGAGCCTGCTCGCGATAGCAATCTGTCAGCCACCACCGATGTTGAATGTACCGCCATCGCGAGCAGGCTCGCTCCCACAAGGGTTCGGCGTCGATCACATATGAGGTGGGTATGAAGTCTGTGATCATCATCGGCGCAGGCCCCGCTGGAATCCGTGCGGCGCAAACCCTCGTCGCCCACGGCGTGCGCCCGGTGCTGCTGGACGAAGCCGCGCGCAGTGGCGGGCAGATTTATCGGCGTCAGCCGGCGAATTTCAAGCGTTCGGCGATCAAGCTGTATGGCTTCGAAGCACGCAAGGCCAAGGTACTGCATCAAACAATCGACGAACTGCGCGAGCAACTCGATTACCGCCCCGACACCCTGGTATGGAACGCCGAGGCTGGCGCGCTCGACACCTTGCATGAGGGCCGCGCCGCACGGCTGGAATTCTCCCGGGTGATCGTCGCCACGGGCGCCACCGACCGGATTCTGCCGGTGCCAGGCTGGACGTTGCCGGGGACATACAGCCTCGGTGCGGCGCAGATTGCCTTGAAGTTTCAAGGCTGTGCCATCGGTGAACGGGTGGTGTTCGCCGGCAGCGGGCCGTTGCTGTACTTGGTGGCATACCAATATGCCAAGGCCGGCGCCAACGTGATCGCCGTGCTCGACAGCTCGCCCTTCAGCGCGCAGGCCCGCGCCCTGCCCGGTCTGCTGGCGCAACCGACCACGTTGGCCAAAGGCATTTATTACCGCACCTGGCTGACCGCCCATGGCATCCCGGTGCACCAGGGCGCTACTTTGAAACGCATCGATGGCGAACACCGCGTGCAATCGCTGAATTGGTCCAACTCGAAAGGCGAGCATCAGCTGGATTGCGACGCCATAGCCTTCGCCCACGGCCTGCGCAGCGAAACCCAACTCGCCGACTTGCTGGGCTGTGAATTCACCTGGAACCCACTCAACCGCGCCTGGCTGCCGCAGCGCGACAGCGCCGGTCGCAGCAGTGTCGCCGAGGTGTACCTGGCCGGTGACGGCGCCGGCATCATGGGTGCCGACGCCGCGGAAATGGCCGGTGAACGAGCAGCCCTGGCGCTGCTCGAAGACATCGGTTACCTGATCCCGCCGCAACGTGCCACATGGCTGGAACAGTCGCTGAACACTATCGGCAGATTCCGCCAAGGCCTTGAGCGCGCGTTTATCTTTCCCGAAAGCTGGGCCACCGACGCCGCGGATGACCTGATGATCTGCCGCTGCGAAGAAGTGCGCGCCGGCGACATCCGCCAGGTGGTGCGCGAAGGCCATTGGGAGATCAATCGGGTCAAGGCCCATTGCCGGGTCGGCATGGGTCGCTGCCAGGGACGGATGTGTGGCGCCGCCGCAGCGGAAATCATCGCCTGCGAAAGCCAGCGCAACCTGTCCGACATCGGCCGGTTGCGGGCTCAGGCGCCGATCAAACCCCTGCCGTTCGGTCTGGAGGTCGAGCCATGATCGAGGTCGATGCACTCATCATTGGCGGCGGCATTGTCGGCTCCTCCGCCGCCCTGTTCTTGAGCAAGGCCGGCCGTCGCGTCGCGTTGCTGGAGCGGGACTTTTGCGGTTCGCACTCCAGCGGTGTGAACTACGGCGGCGTGCGCCGTCAGGGCCGGCCGTTGTCGCAATTACCGCTGTCGCAACGGGCTCACGAAATCTGGGGGCAACTGCCGCAGTTGATCGGCATCGACGGCGAGTACCAGCGCAGTGGTCACCTGAAGCTCGCCCGCAGCCTCAACGACCTGCACGCCTTACAGGATTACGCCGCCAGCAGCCAGGGGTTCGGCCTCGATTTGCAGGTGCTTGACCGCACTGAGTTGCGCGCACGTTTCCCCTGGGTCGGTGAGGTCGCAGTCGGTGCCTCGTTGTGCCCGGACGACGGCCACGCCAACCCGCGACTGGTGTCCCCCGCCTTCGCGCAGGCGGCGCGTCGGCACGGTGCGCAAATCCATGAACAATGCGCAGTGACGGCGGTGGAGCATGACGGTCAGCGCTTTCGCGTCAGTACTCAAACCGGCCACGAACTGCAAGCCCCCTGGCTGCTGAACTGCGCTGGCGCCTGGGCCGGCAGCCTCGCCGCACAATTCGGCGAAGCAGTGCCGATGCACGCCGGGCACCCGGCAATGCTGGTCACCGAACCGTTGCCGCTGGTGATGAATGCCAGCACCGGCGTCGAGGGTGGCGGCATTTATGCCCGTCAGGTCGCTCGCGGCAATTGTGTGTTGGGCGGCGGCCAGGGCTTTGCCCTCGATGACGCCCGCGCCCGGCCTGGTCAGAACGCAGTCATCGAGATCCTGCGCCAGGCCGTCGAACTCTACCCGTTTCTTGAGGGCGCCCAGGCGATTCGCACCTGGAGCGGCACCGAAGGTTATCTGCCCGATCGCCAACCGGTGATCGGCCACAGCAGCACCCAACCCGGTCTGTTGCACGCGTTCGGCTTTGCCGGCGCGGGCTTTCAGATCGGGCCCGCGGTGGGCCAGGCGCTCACCGAGATCATCTGTAGCGGCGCGTCAAAGACGCCGCTGGATGCGTTTTCCATCACCCGGTTTCACTCCATCTCCGTTGCTTGATAGAGGAAGGTCGCGCCATGAATAATTTCAAACGCAGTGCACTGCTCGGTTTCTCTTGCTTGGGCGCCATGCTCACGGTCAACCAGGCCCAGGCCGAACCGACGCTTTACCTGGGCATGAACGGCGGAACCATGGAGCGGCTCTACGCCGACAAGGTGCTGCCGGCTTTTGAGAAAGCCAACAACGTCAAAGTGGTGATCGTGCCGGGAACCTCCGCCGATATTCTGGCCAAGGTCCAGGCCAGCAAAGGCAACCCGCAGATGCACGTGATGTTCCTCGACGACGGCATCATGTACCGCGCCATCGCCATGGGCTTGTGCGACAAACTCGAAGACAGCCCGACCCTGGCGCAGATTCCGGCCAAGGGCCGCATCAAGGATCAAGCGGTGGCGGTCAGCCTTGGGGTCACCGGGCTGGCGTACAACACACGGCTGTTCAAGGAAAAAGGCTGGAACGCACCGACCTCCTGGATGGACATGGCCGACCCGCGCTTCAAGGACAAACTGGTGTTTCAGTCGATGGCATCTTCGACCTTCGGCCTGCATGGTTTCCTGATGTTCAACCGGATTCAGGGCGGCAGCGAAACCGACGTCGAACCGGGGTTCAAGGCTTGGCCGAACACCGTCGGGCGCAACGTGCTGGAGTACATTCCGAGTTCAGCGAAGATCTCCGAAATGCTCCAGACCGACGAAGCGGCGCTGTTCCCGCTGACGCCGACCCAGGTCACCGCGCTGAAACTCAAGGGCATGCCGGTGGAATATGCACAGCCCAAGGAAGGCTCCGTGGTGCTCAACGTCGCCGAATGCGCCATCGCCAACAACACCCAACCGGAACTGGCGCAGAAACTCGCAGCCTTCCTGCTGACGCCCGAAGCGCAAGCCGCCGCGCTTGAAGACGGCGATCAGATTCCGTCCAACCCGAATACGCCAACCACCGACAAGACCCGCGGTCAGGTCGAGGCGATGAAGCAGTATCTGACGACCGCGATCGCCATCGACTGGGATCAGGTCAACGAACAGCGCCCGGCGTGGAATGCCCGGTGGAATCGCAGTATCGAGCGCTAAATAACTGAGCGCCCCAAACCTGTGGCGAGGGGGCTTGCCCCCGTTGGGTTGCGAAGCAGCCCCAAAAACCATACACCCCGGTTTATCAGAAATACCGGGAGGAAATGGTTGAGGGCGACTGCTACGCAGTCGAACGGGGGCAAGCCCCCTCGCCACAGGCAAGCTCCCTCGCCACAAAAGCCCTCTCACCACAGTAGCTTCAGCAACACCAGTGGAAGGCAAATTCCCCATTTGGTTAAACTACGCCGCCGCGGCTCAGGGTGAGCCGGCCTGAAGACTACGGGGTGACTTCACAGTGACCGTTCGACCGCCCAACCCTCCGCGAATCACACCACGCTGGCCCGCGCTACGCCGTTTCTTCGGCAAGGCAGTTGCGACGCCGGCCAGTGGCAGTACGCAGGGCCGGGTGATCCACGACTACTTCCACCGCAAGGCCCATAACCAGGGCTACACCCTCAGCCATAGCCAGCAACGAGTGATCGACTGCATGGCGCAGCACGCTTCGGCGCTGCTGGGCACATCAGCGCCGACACTCCCCGGTCTTTACCTCTTTGGTGCAGTCGGGCGCGGCAAGAGCTGGTTGCTCGACGGTTTTTTCCAGGCCATCCCCATCGCGGAAAAACAGCGCCTGCACTTCCATGAGTTTTTTGCGCAACTGCACCAAGGCATGTTCAGCCATCGCGATCAGCCCGATGCGCTGGCGGTCACCCTCGACGAACTGCTGCAAGACTGCCGGGTGCTGTGTTTCGATGAATTCCACGTGCATGACATCGGCGATGCGATGCTCATCACGCGGCTGTTCAAGGCGCTGTTTCGCCGGGGGATTGTGCTGCTGGTGACCTCCAACTACCCGCCGGAAGGTTTGCTGCCCAACCCGCTTTACCACGCCCGTTTCAAACCGGTAATCGATCTGGTCAACACGCGCATGCAGGTGATGGAAGTCGGCGGGCCGCATGATTACCGCAGTCAGGCGCGCACCCACGCACAGCAGCTGTTCACCCAGGGCCGGTACATCTGGCCGGCCACGGAGGTGCAGCGTCAGGTGTTGCAGCTGCTCGAACACGACGCACCGGCCATCCAGCTGCCCGTCGGGACACGGCACCTGCAAGCCCGATACTGTGAAGGGCGAAGCGTCGGCTTCACCTTCGCCGACCTGTGCGAACACCCCACCGCGGTCATGGACTACCTGGAACTGTGCCGGCGTTTCGACCGCTGGATCATCGACAAACTGCCCAGTCTCGCCGACTGTTCAATCGCCGCCCAGCAGCGCTTCATCAACCTGATCGACGTCTTGTACGACCAGGACAAGCACCTGATTCTGCTCGGTCACCAGTCATTGCGCGAAAGCCTGGGTGGCGATGCTATCGACCTGGCGCGCACGCGCAGCCGGTTGGGGCAGTTGGTGGAGGTGAGGGATCTGGCTTGACCGAGGAGATTGGGTTTGGGCTGCCACCCCAACTTTCCCGCTATCATGTCGCTCATTTCCAGGCCCCCACGCCCTCCTTCTGATCAATAGCGAACCTGCCCATGGATACCCTCGCCCAACTGCGCGCCGGCCAACTGTCGGGCATCACCCGTCTGGACTTGTCCTGCGGCCTGACCGAGTTCCCCCAGGAAATTTTCGATCTGGCGGACTCGCTGGAAGTGCTCAACCTCAGCGGCAATGCCTTGCGCAGCCTGCCGGACGACCTGCATCGCCTGACCCGTTTACGTGTGCTGTTTTGCTCGGACAATCAGTTCACCGAACTGCCCGCTTGCCTTGGCCAGTGCACCGCGCTGACGATGATCGGCTTCAAGGCCAACGCCATCGAATACGTGCCGGGCGCCGCCCTGCCGCCGCTGTTGCGCTGGCTGATCCTCACCGATAACTGCATCACGGAGCTGCCGACCGAACTGGGTGAGCGCCCGCACCTGCAAAAACTCATGCTCGCCGGCAACCGGTTACAGCATTTGCCCGAAAGCCTGCGGCACTGTCATCAACTCGAACTGATCCGCATCGCCGCCAATCAGCTCACCGAGCTTCCCGAATGGCTGCTGACCCTGCCGAGCCTGACCTGGCTGGCGTACGCCGGTAACCCGCTGGAAACCGAAGCCGATGCCGCGGCCCTCGAAGCCACGGCAAGCATTCCCTGGTCCCAACTAAACCTGGAGAGAAAACTCGGCGAAGGCGCGTCGGGAGTTATTCATCAGGCGTTGTGGGAGCAGACGAAACAGGTCGCGGTGAAACTCTACAAAGGCGAAATGACCAGCGATGGCTCGCCTTTACACGAAATGAATGCCTGCATCACTGCCGGCATCCACCCCAACCTGATCCGGGTCGAGGGCCGAATTGTCGATCACCCCCAGCAAACGGCCGGGCTGGTGATGCAACTGATCGATCCGAGTTATCGCAACCTGGCCGGGCTGCCGAGCCTGGCGTCCTGCACCCGCGACGTCTACGCCAATGACACCCGGTTCAGCGCTGGCGTGGCACTGCGCATCGCCAGTGGCATTGCTTCGGTGGCTGAACATTTGCACCACCAAGGCATCACCCACGGCGACCTCTATGCTCACAACATCATGTGGAACGAGCACGGCGATTGCCTGTTGGGCGACTTTGGCGCGGCGTCTTTCCATGCCACTTCGGTCAGCCTTGAAAGCCGCGCGCTGCAACGGATCGAAGTGCGGGCGTTCGGGGTGCTGCTGGGGGAATTGCTGGAGCGCATCGACTCGGGGTTGAGTGATGAACAGCGGGTCGCGTTAGAGGATCTACAGCAGCGTTGCTGTCTGCCGAATGTGCTGGCGCGACCGGGGTTCAGCGAGGTTGTGCGGGAACTGGCTGAATTAAACTAGCGGCAAATACAAAACCTGTGGCGAGGGAGCTTGCTCCCGTTGGGTTGCGAAGCGACCCCAAAAGCGACGGCTGCTGCGCAACCGAACGGGAGCAAGCTCCCTCGCCACAGGCAAGTTCCCTCACCACAAGTCAGACCACAAACTGTCGGAACCGCTTAACCCGCCAACCCGACAAACATATCCTGCACGTCATCGTGGTTATCGAGGCCTTCGAGGAACGCTTCGACTTCAGCCATCTGCTCATCGCTCAGGCCGCTGACCGGGTTCTTCGGCTGGTAGCCCAACTTGGCCGACAATACGGTGAAACCCTGCTCTGGCAGCGCTTTCTGTACCGCATCCAGGTCCGCAGGTTCGGTCAGGAACAGCGTCGCGCCGTCTTCACCCGGTTCGAAATCCTGGGCACCGGCTTCGATCGCAGCCATTTCCGGGTCGGCGTCAGGGCTGTCCGGGGACGCCTCGATCATGCCGACGTGGTTGAAGTCCCAGGCCACCGAACCGGAAGCGCCCAACTGGCCCTTACGGAACGCGACGCGGATTTCAGCGACGGTGCGGTTGATGTTGTCAGTCACGCATTCAACGATCAGCGGCACCTGATGCGGTGCGAACCCTTCATACGTCACGCGATGGTATTGCACGGTTTCGCCGAGCTGGCCGGAGCCTTTCTTGATCGCGCGTTCCAGGGTTTCGCGGGGCATCGAGGCTTTTTTCGCCTGTTCGACCACCAGACGCAGGTGTGCGTTGGTGGTGGTATCGGCACCGTTGCGGGCAGCGATGGTGATTTCTTTCACCAGTTTGCCGAAGATCTTGCCTTTGGCGTTGGCTGCCGCTTCTTTGTGTTTAACCTTCCACTGTGCGCCCATTACTCACTCTCTTGATCTGTGGCGCCGAGACATCTATTGGCCGACGCGTTGCGCAAGTTTATACGGCCTAAAGACGCCAATCGACCAAAAATTCCAAGATCTTCACCCTGTGACGAATCGACATCTTCACCAGTGTTTGTAGGGCGATTCTGAAAAGTCGATTTGCGGTGACGCTTCAGGGCTGTGGTTTCGTACCCTCTGCGCCCATCCTCCCTGGCAGAAGCGCGTTCGATGCACAACGACAAGGAAAGCCCCTTTACCCTGACACTGCTCGACGGCGGTTTGAGTCTGCAGGTCTTGCAGTTCAGCGGCCGTGAAGGTCTCAACCAGCCCTATCGCTTCGACATCGACGTGATCGGCCTCGCACCGGCGATGCACCTCGACCAATGGTTACAACAACCGGCGTTTTTGCGGCTGGCGGATGACCAAGGCATTCACGGCATGATCCACAGCGTCAGTCGCGAACATCGCGGCCCGCACCGGGTCGGCTATTCCCTGGTGCTGACGCCCCATCTGCAACACTTGGATCGACACAGTTTGCGTCGGGTGTTTCATCGTCTCAGCGTCCCCGCGATCGTGCGCCAGTTGCTGGAAGAGCATCAGTTGCCCGAGCACAGTTATCGTTTCGAACTGGCAAACGGCTGCTACCCGCCCCGGCCTTTTTGCATTCAGTTCGATGAGAGCGATCTGGCCTTCCTGCAGCGGCTGTGTGAGGAAGAAGGCATCCACTATCACTTCGAACATCAGCCCGATGGACACGTACTGGTGCTGGCCGATGACAGCTTGAGTTTCCCCCAGGAGCCACTGCTGATGCCGTTCCAGGACGACGCATTCAACGACTCCGTCTTGCCGGTAATCAGCGAACTGTTCCAGCGCCATGAGCCGGTCCCCGCCCCGGCACGATGGGAAGCCAGAAACCGCGGCGCGCCGGTGGTCGGCGATGGAGCGGCTAATCACATGCTCGCCAGAACGGGCCCGGTCACGGCACGCCCTGCACCTGCACAGCTTCATCACGACCAGCTCAGCCGCCGACGGCTGGAACGCCTGCGTTGCCCGCAACGGCAGATCCACGGCCAAAGCAACCAGAGCGAACTGCGCAGTGGACGGATCCTGCAAGTGGCGCAGCATCCGCTCTCGAGTTTCAACGATCAGTGGTTGCTCACCGATATCCGGCACCAGGGGCAGCAGCCCTCGATTCTCGCCGAGGATCAGCCCGGCAGTGCCCGGCGCTATAGCAATCAGTTCACGGCCATTCCCTGGTCAACGGTCTTCAGGCCGGCGCTTAAACAGATCAAGCCGAGCATCCCGGGCTATCAGATCGCCCGGGTACTCGGCCCCGCCGGGCAACCGGCGGCACTCGATGATCAAGGCCGGATACAGGTCAGGCTATGGCCGACGCCGGCGTTCGAGGCGGATGAATCCGTCGGTCTCTGGCTACCGATCGCCCTCGCAGCGCCGGACGGTCGGATCGATCCGGCCAGGCTGCCCACGGCCGGCACCGACGTGCTGATCAGTTTTCTCGACAGCGATCCGGACCGGCCAGTGCTGTGTGCCGGCATGGGCCATCCAAAGCCTTCCCGGCCTGCTTCCGAGCCACGCCGCGATGGCCGTCTGCTGCTCGATTGGCTGGTCAACCGCTCGGATCTCGCCCCTTGAGTTTCAATCCTTGTCGGCACACCGGGAGTCTGATGTAGGCAGGTCCGGCCTCTTCGCGGGCAAGCCGCGCTCCCACAGGGATTTGTGCTGGCCGCATATCTTGTGAACGATGCAAAACCTGTGGGAGCGTGGCTTGCCCGCGATCGTCGCGCCTCGGTCTACCTGACGGGCGCCAACCCAAAAAACGCCCTTCCGCGTCGGCTGCATCGGCCACGTCAACCAGGCCGAAATGCACGCGGCGGTGGCGGTGGTCGCCGAGGTGCTGCGCGAGATGGAAGTCATCGACATCTGATTCACCTCAATCCCCTGTGGGAGCGGGCTTGCTCGCGAAAGCGGACTGACATTCCCGCTGCAAATCGAAAAAATCGCCGAACACTCGGCCCTGATTCCGGGCGCCCTGGACACCATCGCCAACCTGCGCCAACAAGGGATCAAGATCGGTTCGTGCTCCGGCTACCCGAAACAGGTCATGGACAAAGTCGTCGAACTGGCCGCCACCAACGGTTACGTCGCCGACCACGTGGTCGCCACCGACGAAGTGCCCAACGGCCGCCCATGGCCGGCTCAGGCACTGGCCAATGTGATTGCCCTGGGCATCGATGACGTCGCGGCCTGTGTGAAGATCGACGACACGGTGCCGGGCATTCTCGAAGGTCGCCGAGCCGGCATGTGGACCGTGGCGTTGATCTGCTCCGGCAACGCGCTGGGTCTGGACTACGAAGGCTATCGCGCCCTGAGCAGCGATAAGCTGGCCAGCGAACGCAAGCGCATTCACGCGATGTTCGAAGGCTCGCGGCCGCACTACATGATCGACACCATCACCGACTTGCCCGAGGTGATTGCCGACATCAACAAGCGCCTGGCCAAGGGCGAGATGCCGCAAACCGACTGATTCCACCTCTCGTTTCATAAAAAAGCGCCAGCTCCCTTAACGGAACTGACGCTTTTTTGTGGCCGATCACTTGATCCAGAGCATTGAACAGCCCATTGGCCTCAGGCAAATCCCCCAAACAGGATTACAGTTAACCCACGCCGTCGAACAAGAACGGTGACTTCAGACCAGACCTGTGAGGAAACACCGTATGCCCTGGAAGAATTCCGAATCACGCTACAGCACCGTATCGATCGCGCTGCACTGGTTGATGCTGGTACTGCTAATAGTGGTTTACGCCTGCATCGAATTGCGCGGGATATTCCCCAAAGGCAGTGGCGGCCGGACGCTGATCAAGGAAGCGCACTTCATGCTCGGCTTGACGGTGTTCGTGCTGGTCTGGCTGCGGCTGTTCGCGCGCAGCCTGGGGCCAGCGCCGCAGATCTTCCCCGCCTCGCCTCGCTGGCAAACCCTGCTCGCCAAACTGATGCATTGGGCGTTGTATATTTTCATGATCACCATGCCGATTCTGGGCTGGCTGATTACCAGCGCCGAGGGGCATCAGGTGATGTTCTATGGCATTGATCTGCCGTTGCTGATCGAAGAGAACAAACCGCTGGCCAAGCAGCTTGAGGGCTGGCATGTGCTCGGCGGGACGATCGGCTATTGGCTGATCGGACTGCACGCCGTGGCCGGGCTTTATCATCACTATGTGGTGCGCGATAACACCTTGCTGCGGATGATGCCCAAGCGCGGTTGATCGGCTACCGAAACCACTGATCCCTGTGGCGAGGGGGCTTGCCCCCGTGGGGCTGCGAAGCGGCCCCATAATCTGTGACCGTGTCGCGCCTGACACACCGCATCTTTAGGTTTTGGGACTGCTGCGCAGTCCAACGGGGGCAAGCCCCCTCGCCACAAAGGTTTGTGAACTGAAACCCCGGCGGCCCTGCAAACCGCCGGTGTGGATGAAGATCAAGCGCGTGCCCCGGGCAAATTTACCCGCCTCGATTTGTTGCTTGAGCGCCAGCAGCGCTTTGCCGGTGTACAGCGGCTCGAGAGGAATGCCACTGGCCTGTTCGGTCTGCTCGATGAACTCGAGTAACAGCGGATCGACTTTGGCAAAACCGCCACGGCTGGCGTCCAGCAGTTCATAGGCGGGATCGATCAGTCCGGCTTCCTGCACAATCATGTCGACCTGCTGCGCCACGCCATGGTCGTCAGGCACCGCCAGCGCGCCATACACCGGATGTTCGCCCGCCTCGGCCAGAACCAGACCGGCCAGGGTGGTACCCGTTCCACAGGCCAGCCACCAGCCGTCGTAGTGGCTCCAGCCCAGACCGCTCAATTGCTCGCAGGCCAGAGTCACCAGTTGCCCGCAGCCCTTCGCCCCAAGTAAGCCGCCACCACCTTCCGGTACTGGATGTAGCTCGGGGTATTGCTCCCGCCATGGCGCCCAGAAGCCTGGTTCGTGCCGCGCTCGATAACCGCCATAACCCAACCAGTGCAAGTGCATGCCGAATGCCTGCAAGTCCTTTACCGTCGGAGTGTCTTGCGGATGCCCACGCAGCAGTCCGACCGTGGTGAAACCGAAGCGTTTGCCCGCTGCGGCCAATGCATGGAGATGGTTGGAATGGGCACCGCCCAGGCTGATGATGCCTTGGGCGCCATTCTGGTCAGCGGCTTTGAGGTGTTCGATGAGTTTGAACCACTTGTTGCCGCTGATCAGCGGGTCGATCTGGTCCAGACGCAGGATCGCGACGTCGATGCCGGCAGTGGTGAGCCAGTCGAGGTGAAGGGGTTCGAGAGGGGCTTGGGGAAGCCAGTCTGTTGGTGGGGAAAGCATTGATGCCGGCTCGGGGTAAAGAGCCGGTATCTTAGCAGCAGACTTGTGGCGAGGGAGCTTGCTCCCGCTTGGCTGCGCAGCAGCCACAGAATCAGCGAAGTTGATTAACCTGACACTACATCATCGCTGATAGAGGGAGTCCTTCGGCCTCCAGCGGGAGCAAGCTCCCTCGCCACAGAGTTATGCGTATTACAACTCAGCCGCCAACCGCGAACCCTGGTTGATCGCGCGCTTGGCATCCAGCTCCGCCGCCACGTCCGCGCCGCCGATCAAATGCACGTTCTGCCCCGCCGCGACCAGGCCGTCCTGCAACTCACGCAACGGATCCTGTCCGGCGCAGATCACGATGTTGTCCACCGGCAGCACCTGCGGTTCGCCGCTTTCGCCGATGCGGATGTGCAGGCCTTCGTCGTCGATCTTCAGGTACTCGACGCTATTGAGCATCTGTACCTGCTTGTTCTTAAGACCCGTGCGGTGAATCCAGCCAGTGGTCTTGCCCAGGCCGTCGCCGACCTTGGATTTCTTGCGTTGCAGCAGGAACACTTCACGGGCCGGCGCATGCGGCTCAGCCTTGATACCCGCAACGCCGCCGCGCGCTTCCAGGTGTGTATCGATGCCCCATTCTTTCCAGAACGCTTCGCGGTCCTGACTGGTGGCCACACCCTCGTGAACGAGGAATTCCGACACATCGAAACCGATACCGCCGGCGCCGATCACCGCGACGCGCTTGCCCACCGGTTTACGCTCGAGGATCACGTCCAGGTAGCTCAGCACCTTGGCGTGCTCGACGCCCGGAATCGCCGGCACCCGTGGCGCAATGCCGGTCGCCAGGATGATTTCGTCGTAACCGCCCTCAACCAGCTGCGCCACGTCCACACGGGTGTTCAGGCACAGTTCGACGTGGGTGGTCTGCAATTTGCGGTTGAAGTAGCGCAGGGTTTCGAAGAACTCTTCTTTGCCCGGCACGCGCTTGGCAATGTTGAACTGGCCGCCGATTTCGCTGGCCGAATCGAACAACGTCACCTGATGACCACGTTCGGCGGCCACAGTGGCGGCGGACAGACCGGCAGGGCCGGCACCGACCACGGCGATTTTCTTGATCTGCTGCACCGGCAGGTAATTGAGTTCGGTTTCATGACAGGCCCGTGGGTTCACCAGGCAACTGGTCAACTTGCCGCCAAAGGTATGATCCAGGCACGCCTGGTTGCAACCGATGCAGGTGTTGATTTCATCGCCACGACCGGCCGCAGCCTTGTTGACGAAATCCGGGTCGGCGAGGAACGGGCGCGCCATGGACACCATGTCGGCATCGCCTTCGGCCAGAATCTGCTCGGCGACTTCCGGGGTGTTGATGCGGTTGGTGGTGATCAGCGGAATGTTCACCGTTCCACGCAGCTTGGCCGTGACCTTGCTGAACGCCGCACGCGGCACCTTGGTGGCGATGGTCGGAATCCGCGCTTCGTGCCAGCCGATGCCAGTGTTGATGATCGTCGCACCGGCCTGCTCGATGGCCTTGGCCAATTGCACGATCTCTTCCCAGCTGCTGCCGCCTTCCACCAGGTCGAGCATCGACAGGCGGAAGATAATGATGAAGTTGGGGCCGACGGCTTCGCGCACCCGGCGGACGATTTCCACCGGCAGGCGCATGCGGTTTTCGTAAGCGCCGCCCCAACGGTCAGTGCGATGGTTGGTGTGAGCCGCGAGAAACTGGTTAATGAAATAACCTTCGGAGCCCATGATCTCGACGCCGTCGTACTCGGCTTTTTGCGCCAGGGTCGAGCAAGTGACGAAATCGCTGATCTGCTTCTCGATGCCTTCTTCGTCCAGCTCTTTAGGCTTGAACGGGTTGATCGGCGCCTGGATCGCGCTCGGGGCCACTTGTTTCGGGCTGTAGGCATAACGCCCGGCATGGAGAATCTGCATGCAGATCTTGCCTCCCGCCTCGTGCACTGCTCGGGTGACGATCAGGTGTTTGAGTGCTTCTTCCTCGGTGGTCAGCTTGGCCGCGCCGGAATAAACCCCGCCCTCATCATTCGGGCCGATACCGCCGGTGACCATCAGGCCAACGCCACCACGGGCACGCTCGGCGAAGTACGCGGCCATGCGCTCGAAACCGCCGGGCTTTTCCTCAAGACCCGTGTGCATCGAGCCCATCAGGGTGCGGTTGCGCAACGTGGTAAAACCCAGGTCCAGCGGGGCCAACAGGTGCGGGTAATGAGCGGCGGCCATCGGTAACTCCACAACGAGCGATCACGGAAAAAATGCAGGAGCTCTTCGGCCCCCGTCAGTCATGTTCGACAGACTAAGAGTCGCACCGCTGTCACTCAATGACCGTAACTGACAACTTATTGATCCAAATGTGCAGCGCCCCTTGGCAAGCGCGGGGATGGGCCCTACCCTAGTCGCGAACCCTGCACACGGCCGTTGACTGTTTCCCCATGCGCAAACTTTTGTACCTGACCCTCTCCATGGCGTTGATCGCCGCCCTCACGACCTACGCCATGTGGGCCGCGGACCGTCCGGTGGGTCATTACCTGTCGGACCTGCGCATCAGTCTCGCGGTTGATCAGGGCACTCCTGCCGATCGCGGCAATCTGCTGGGTATTCAGCCCGAGCTGTTCCCCACCGACTATCAAAGCCCCGAACGCTTGCACCGCAAGCTCGCGGCTTACTTGCAGAAGGCTCAGGATCAGGGCCTGCTGAATGAAAAGACCATCGTCGTACTGCCCGAACATGTCGGTACCTGGCTGATGATCAGTGGCGAAAAAGATGAGTTGTACCAGGCCACCACGCTCAAGGAGGCCATGAACTGGCTGGCGGTGAGCAACCCGTTGCAGTTCATCCGCGCCCTGATCAGTGCCGAGGGCGGTAGCCGTCTCGACGATGCGCACTTGCGGATGAAAGCCAGGAAAATGGCCAAGAGTTACCAGGCACTGTTCGGCGGCTTGGCAAAAGAATTCCACATCACTCTGGTGGCGGGTTCCATCGTGTTGCCCGAGCCGAGTGTCAGCGATGGCACCCTGAAGATTGGCCGCGGTGCCCTGTACAACAGCAGCGTAGTGTTCGGTCGCGACGGTTTGCCGATCGGCCAGCCGCAGCGGCAAATGCACCCGACTTTCGCTGGTCACGACACCGTCGATGCCAATTCCGAACACACGATCAACGTCGTCGACACACCGGCCGGACGCTTGGGCGTGTTGATCGGCAGCGACAGTTGGTATCCGGAAAACTATCGCAAACTCGACGATCAAGGCGCGCAACTGGTGGCGGTCCCGGCGTTCGTCGTCGGGCGCGGGTCTTGGGACCAACCGTGGCGCGGCTACAAAGGCCAGTCCACGCCGAGCTCTGTCAGTCTCAAGGCTGGCGAACTCAGCGAAGGTCAGGCCTGGCATCGGCTGACGCTGATTGCCCAACCGTCCGGCAGCCAGACCATCGCCGGCATGAGCGTGTTCCTGCGCGGTCAGTTCTGGGACAAGGGCAGCGCCGGTCAAAGCTTCCTCAGCAGCAACGGGCAACAATTCGCCGACGGCGATGCCCGGGGCGCCCGTTTGCTGAACCTCTGGCTGTAAGCCGATGAAACCGCAGCCGATGCGCCTCGGGGATTTGTCGGTGGGCTTCGTCCATAGCCTGGCCGACGCCGTGCGCAGCCATGGCCTGGACCCACAACCGCTGCTCGAACAGTACGGCCTCGACGCCGCGCGATTGGCCGAGGCCGGCGCCCGCCTCTCGATCCCGCGCTACATGCGCTTGGGTCACGGGGCCATTCAACTGACTGACGACCCGGCACTGGGTTTGCGCATGGGCCAGCTCAGCCGTCTGAGCCAGGCCGGCCTGGCCGGAGTCACCGCCGCCCAGGCACCTACCGTGCGGGAAGCGGCGCGCTGCCTGATTCGCTTTGAAGCGCTGTATGGCTCCAACTATCGCGGCCAATCGAGCTTTCATGAAGACGCCCAGGGGGCTTGGCTGCGGTTCTATTCGATTAGTCCCTACAATGCCTACAACCGCTTCGTGGTGGATTCGATCATCGCCGGCTGGTTGCAGCAATTGTCCAGCGTAAGCCCTGCCCCGCTACGCGCCGAACGGATCGAGATCGAATTCCAGGCGCCGGATTACCGTGAGGCCTACGCCGTGCTGGGGGATTGTCCGATTCAGTTTGGCGCCGAACAGAATCAACTGCGCCTGAGCCTGGAGAGCCTCGCCCAGCGCAACCCGGAACACTGCCCGAGCACCTGGCGGCTCCTGCTGCAACTGTGTGAACGGGAACTGGAGCAACTGACACGCACCCGCAGCCTGCGTGAACGCATCACTCAGTTACTGGGGCCGTTGCTCAATGGTGGTCGGGAACCCGACCTGGAAGAAGTGGCGGCACGCCTGAAGCTGCCAACCTGGACCTTGCGTCGCAAACTCGCCGAGGAAGGCACGCAGTTTCGTGCAATTCTCAACGACACACGCCGCGACCTCGCCATGACCTACATCCGCGACACTGAACTGGCGTTTGGGGAAATCGCCTACCTGCTGGGATTTGCCTCTGCCGAAGCCTTTCAACGGGCTTTCAAACGCTGGAACGGCCAGACCCCCGGCGAGTTTCGCCGCAGTCATCGCCAATCCGCGTAAGGTTAGGGGGCGTTCTCAATTAGTTTCCCCGCGGCGCCCCCTAAAGCTCGGTAGCGTCTTCGGCCGGTTCCAGCGGGTCCAGTTCAAACGCCTGATACTCGAGCAGTTCTTCTTGATAATCGTCCATTATTAAACCCCCATCGCCTACTGAAAAAATCGTCTGAATAAATGACCAGCGCCCTGAGCATAAAGTGCCCGTATGAAAGAAAAATGACGCGGGCATGACACTACATCGCTACTGAATAAAACGTAGCAGGTGGTCAGGAATTTATCACAGGATTTTTTCGATACGAGCGGTAGGAATACGGCTCGATTTGATGTGGATCAATCTTGGAAGGTGTTACGGGATCGGAGTCGTCTGACCCGATCCCGTAACATCAGGCTATTACTGGCCGGAGACAGGCATGGCCGAAATTGGCTCGGTCGGTGCCGGCATGGTGCTTGAATCCGCCGGTGGAGCCACTGTTTCGGTGGACGAAGTCGGCTCGCTGCTCTGCGCCGGGGTAATCGGCGCTGTTTCGGCAGGTGGCGCAACAGGCTCCGAACTGGCTGGAGCGGTTTCAGCTGGTGCAGGTTCGGCTGCCGGCGCTGGAGCAGGCGCAGGTTCTGCCGCTGGGGTCGAGGTCGGCGCCAACTGAGCCGGCGCAGCCTTGGCTTCGGGCACACCCAGATCAGTCTTCGGCTTCTCGGTAATGTGTGCCGCCTTCTTCGCCTCCGGTGGCAGGAACAACTCGACCAGGGCAAAGAAACGCTCGTAGAACTTGGCCGAGGACACGGTTTCACTGGCGACCTTGACCATCGAATCGTCAGACGAGCCGATCGGCATCGATACCGAGCCCAACACACCGACACCGAGGCTGGCGGAGTTGTTGGTCTTCTTCAGCGCATAACGGTCCTGCAAGGCGTTGGCGAACATGGTCGCGTGATGCCCTTCGCTGCCGTCATCGGCACAGACCACGCTGAAGCTGATCTCCATGTGGGTATCGCCAGTCTGCTGGAAGCTCTTGTGTCCACTGACCAGCTTCGGATCGGCGCTGGTGATGATGTAACCCTGGCTGAGCAGAGCCCGGCGGGCCGCCTCGCAGGTTTGCGCATCGGTCACCGGGTAGCTGCGCGAGAACGTTCCGGAGTCGTCGAAGTTCTCATGCTCGTAGATGGCGGCTTTCTTCGAGGAACAACCGGCAGCGGCGGCCAGCACCAAGGCCAGCCCGACAACATGCATGGGAATTGATCTAAACATTGAACATCCTGAGAAAAACGGTTCGGGGCGTATTGTGCAACAGATCGATGCTTAGCGTCGCACCGTTTAGTGTCTTGACACAGTTACAAGTCTACTGACTGTCATTGACAGGAAAAAGTCCCGCTCGGACGGAGGCCAAAGATCGCAGCCTGCGGTGGCTTCCGCTATACGCAATCCCGGGCAGGAGCTACCGCAGGCTGCGATCTTCCGATCTTCGCCCATAAAAAAACCCCGGCTGTCTGGCCAGGGTTTTTTATGTCGCAGGAAACTCAGTCAAGCATCAGAAACGCTTGATCTCAGCCTCGCTCTCCAACAGCTTGCGGTAAGCCGCGAAGTCTTGCTGGCCAATGCGCGAGGCGAGGAAGCGACGGTATTGAACCTTCTCTTCTTCGGTCGGCGCCGCAGCTTCGTTCACAGCGTTCAGACGCACGATCACCAGGCTACCATCGGCCAGGGTCACGCTGCTGAAGGTCGGCTTGTCTTTGGAAACAGGCTTGGGCATGCGGAACAGCGCTTGCAGCACAGTCGGGTCGACCCCTTCCTGAGCACGCGTCGCAGCTTGAGTCACTTTCCAGTTCTGGCCATCGATCGCCTGGTCCAGTGCAGTCTTGCCATCGCGCAGGCTGACGATCAGTTGATCAGCCTTGGTCTTGGCGGCAGCACTGGCATGCTCCTTGGTCAGCTGCGCACGGATGCTGGCAGCCACGCTTTCCAGCGGCAGTTGCTCAGGCTTGCGGTGCTCCTTGGCGCGCAGCACGATCACGGTTTCCGGGTCCAGCTCGATGGCGGTGCTGTTGGCACCCTCATCCAGCACTTCAGGACTGAACGCAGCGGTCACTACGGCACGATTGGCCGCAATACCTTCGCCACCTTCCCGGCCGAATGGCGCGGACGTGTGGACAGTCAGCTTCAGGTCTTGTGCTGGCTGGGCCAGATCGGAGGCTTCGAACGACGAGTCTTCCAATTGCTTGGTCGCCTCGACGAAGCGCTGCTCGACCTGCTGGGTTTTCAGCTCGCGGGTCAGCTTGTCTTTCAGGCTGGCAAACGTCGGCACTTCAGGGGCTTCAACGCCCAGCAGCTTGATCAGGTGGAAACCGAAGTCAGTGCGAACCGGCTCCGAAACCTGATCCTTGGCCAACGAATACAGGGCTTTTTCAAACGCTGGATCGTAGACGCCTGGACCTGCATAACCGAGGTCACCGCCGTTGTTCGCCGAGCCTGGATCCTGGGAGAACTCCTTGGCCAGAGCCTCGAATTTCTCGCCTTTGGCCAGACGCGCCTGCACTTCTTCGATTTTGGCCTTGGCTTGCGCCTCGCTCACCTTATCGTTCACTTCGACCAGAATATGCGCAGCCCGGCGTTGCTCGGACAGGTTCGCGGTTTCTTTCTGATACGCCGCTTGCAAGTCTTCGTCCTTGACGCTGACCTGATCAAAGAAGGACGCCTTCTTCAATTCGAGGTAGTCGATGACCACCTGATCCGGCGTCATGAATTCCTTGGCGTGTTCGTCGTAGTAGGCTTTGACTTCGTCGTCAGTCAGTTTCACCGCCGCTGGATCTGCCTTGACGTTCAAGGTGGCGAAATCGCGGGTCTGTTTTTCCAGACGGGCGAAGGCCAGAACCTGTGCATCGGTGACAAAGCCGCTACCAGCCAAGCCAGCACGTAGCTGACCGATCAGCATTTCCTGAGCCAGCATCTGGCGAAATTGCAGACGGCTATAGCCCAGTTGACGGATCACCTGATCGAAGCGATCGGCGTTGAATTTGCCTTCCACCTGGAATTCAGGCGTTTGCAGGATCACCTGATCCAAAGCCGCTTCGGAGAAAGCGAATTTCGATTTTTCTGCGCCTTGCAGCAGCAGTTTGCGATCGATCAGGCCTTTGAGGGCCGATTCGCGCAGCATTTTTTCGTCGAGCAAGGAAGCATCGAAATCCTTGCCAAGCTGTTGCATGAGCTGACGGCGTTGCATATCAACCGCCTGGTTCAGCTCGTTTTGACTGATTTCTTCACCATTGACCTTGGCCGCATCCTGGCTGTTGGTCGTCGCCTGGAAAATGGCCTCGATACCGGTGAAAGCCATCAGTACAACGATGATCCCGATAATGGTCTTGGCAATCCAGCCTTGTGAATTGTCCCTGATATTCTGCAGCATGCGTCCCCCAGAAACGGTTGAACTTCAAAATTAGGCAACCGTGGAGCGTGGGTAGAATCCGGATAGAAGAAAGGCGCATCCGAGGATGCGCCTTCTCGTAACTGGCGGAGCGGACGGGACTCGAACCCGCGACCCCCGGCGTGACAGGCCGGTATTCTAACCGACTGAACTACCGCTCCGCTGCCAAGTCAGGAATGACCCCGACCCGGATAGGCAAAAACCTGAATCGAACTTAGTTGACAGCTTCTTTCAGTGCTTTACCGGCTTTGAAACCTGGCTTTTTGGCAGCGGCGATTTCCAGCGTCTTACCGGTCTGTGGGTTACGACCGATGCGAGCTGGACGATCGGTTACGGAGAAGGTACCGAAACCAACCAGAACAACAGAGTCACCAGCCTTGAGAGCGCCAGTGACGGATTCGATTACAGCGTCCAGCGCACGGCCAGCAGCAGCTTTCGGGATATCAGCGGATGCAGCGATAGCATCAATCAGTTCCGACTTGTTCACTCTAAGTCCCCTTATATCTATTTGAGTTTGATTCTAAGTTTTTTGGTAAAAGCAAAAAAACGAGTGCTGAATGGCCTACAGACACTTAAGAGCCGCTTTATAACAAGGGCTCTAAAAAACTGTCAACAAGCCCCCCAGGCAAATGCGTACTAATGCGTGCTAATTCTTTCCTTAGAGTCAGTCTCGCGTTTTTCATCCTTTGCAACGATCTCCGGAACCACATCCGGCAAGGGCTCCGGCGCGTATTGCAGCGCAATTTGCAGGACCTCGTCAATCCATTTAACTGGTTTAATCTGTAGATCTTGCTTGATATTGTCAGGAATTTCCTTCAGATCGCGTACGTTCTCTTCAGGAATGATCACCGTCTTGATTCCACCACGGTGAGCAGCCAGCAGTTTTTCTTTCAAACCACCAATCGCCAACACCTGACCACGCAAGGTGATTTCGCCGGTCATGGCAACATCTGCGCGTACAGGAATGCCAGTCAATGCTGACACCAGGGCCGTGCACATGCCTACACCGGCGCTAGGGCCATCTTTCGGCGTTGCCCCTTCAGGCATATGGATGTGGGTGTCGCGCTTCTCGTGGAAGTCCAGAGGAATCCCCAGGCTCTTCGCACGGCTGCGGACAACGGTCAGGGCTGCGGTGATCGATTCGACCATCACGTCACCCAGAGAACCGGTTTTGATCAACTGGCCTTTACCCGGCACGACCGCGGCTTCGATGGTCAGCAATTCGCCACCCACTTGAGTCCACGCCAAGCCTGTGACCTGACCGATCTGATCCTGCGACTCAGCCAGGCCGTAGCGGAATTTACGCACGCCCAGGAAGTGCTCGAGCATGTCGGCAGTGACCTTCACCGAGAAGCGTTTTTCCATCGCATGCTCTTTGACCGCCTTGCGGCAAACCTTGGCAATCTGGCGCTCCAGCCCACGTACACCGGCTTCGCGGGTGTAGTAGCGGATGATGTCGCGGATCGCTTCGGCGTCGAATTCCAGCTCGCCTTTCTTCAGTCCGTTGGCCGTAATCTGCTTCGGCGAAAGATATTTGACAGCGATGTTGATCTTCTCGTCTTCGGTGTAACCCGGCAGACGAATCACTTCCATCCGGTCCAGCAGCGCCGGCGGAATGTTCATGGAGTTGGATGTGCAAAGGAACATCACATCGGACAGGTCGTAATCGACTTCCAGATAGTGATCGTTGAAGTTGTGGTTCTGCTCGGGATCGAGCACTTCCAGCAACGCCGACGCCGGATCGCCACGCATGTCGCTGCCCATTTTGTCGATTTCATCGAGCAGGAACAGCGGGTTGCGGACGCCCACCTTTGTCATTTTTTGAATCAATCTTCCTGGCATCGAACCGATATAAGTCCGGCGATGACCACGAATTTCCGCCTCATCGCGCACACCACCGAGGGCCATGCGCACGAATTTGCGGTTGGTGGCGTGAGCGATCGACTCCGCCAGAGAGGTTTTACCCACCCCGGGAGGACCGACCAGGCACAGCACCGGACCACGAATCTTCTTCACGCGCTTCTGCACGGCGAGGTATTCGAGGATCCGCTCTTTGACTTCTTCCAGACCATAGTGGTCGGCGTCGAGAATATCTTCGGCACGAGCGAGGTCCAGACGCACCTTGCTCTGGGCCTTCCACGGCACTTGAACCAGCCAGTCGATATACGAACGCACCACCGTCGCTTCCGCGGACATTGGCGACATTTGCTTGAGCTTGTTCAGTTCGGCCTGAGCCTTGGCCAACGCGTCTTTCGGCAGACCGGCGGCATCGATACGCTTCTTCAGCTCTTCGATTTCGTTGTGGCCTTCGTCGCTGTCTCCCAGTTCTTTCTGAATGGCCTTCATCTGCTCATTCAGGTAGTACTCGCGCTGGCTGCGCTCCATTTGCTTTTTAACGCGGCCGCGAATGCGTTTTTCGACTTGCAGCAGATCGATCTCGGCATCCAGCAACGCCAGAACGTGCTCGACCCGGGCCGACAAATCGATGATTTCGAGGATTTCCTGCTTCTGCTCGATTTTCAGGGCCATGTGCGCGGCCATGGTGTCAACCAGGCGGCCTGGCTCGTCGATGCTGTTAAGCGACGACAGGACTTCAGCGGGGACTTTCTTGCCCAACTGCACATATTGTTCGAATTGAGCCAGCAGGCTGCGGACAAACACTTCCGACTCGCGCTCAGGCGCGTCGACTTCGTCGATCAGCGAAACTTCGGCACGGCAGTGGCCGTCGACTTCGCTGAAGCGCTCCACGGCGCCCCGCTGCTCGCCTTCGACAAGAACCTTGACCGTGCCGTCAGGCAGCTTGAGCAGCTGCAGAACGGTGGCGATGGTGCCTACGCGATAAAGTGCATCTTCACCGGGATCGTCGTCAGCAGGATTTCGCTGAGCCAGCAGAAGGATCTGCTTGTCGCCCGTCATCGCTGCCTCGAGGGCTTCGATGGATTTCTCGCGCCCCACGAACAGCGGGATAACCATGTGCGGATAAACCACGACATCACGCAATGGCAGGAGAGGCAATTCGATGGTTGTCTTCATGATTTCGCCTCTACGGCGGCCATAAGGCCGTAAACAGATGGAAGTAAGCTTGAAACCAAGATGGGGGCTGTTTTCAAAAAAAACAAGCGGATAAAAAAACCACTTTAAAGATCGCCGCTTACGGTAGCGCCTGCGTGGGTCCGGATACATCCAAAAAGGTCGGATGTCATGCTGCCTTCGCAGCGGTGCGGCGATCCGACAAGCCAGCTCCCACAATAGCAAAGGGGCCCGAAGGCCCCTTCTTTATTTCAGCAGTGTGACGCTTAGGCGTCTGGCGCTGCCTTGGCAGCCGGCTCACTGTTTTCGTAGATATACAGTGGCTTGGACTTGCCTTCTATAACGCTTTCATCGATCACTACTTTACTCACCTCGGATTGCGAGGGGATTTCATACATAGTGTCGAGCAATACACCTTCGAGAATCGAACGCAGACCACGGGCACCGGTTTTGCGTTCCAGGGCACGTTTGGCGACCGATTTCAGCGCGTCAGCCCGGAATTCCAGGTCCACGCCTTCCATCTCGAACAGCTTGGCATACTGCTTGGTCAGAGCATTTTTCGGCTCGGTGAGAATCTGCATCAACGCAGCCTCATCAAGCTCGTCCAGCGTGGCAAGTACCGGCAGACGACCAACGAACTCCGGGATCAGACCGAACTTGACCAGATCGTCAGGCTCGACTTCACGCAGGGATTCGCCGACTTTCTTGCCTTCTTCCTTGCTGCGCACTTCCGCGTTGAAACCAATGCCACCCTTGGTGGAACGGTTTTGAATAACCTTTTCCAGACCGGAGAACGCACCACCGCAGATGAACAGGATGTTACGGGTGTCGACCTGAAGGAATTCCTGCTGCGGATGCTTGCGACCACCTTGAGGCGGAACGGAAGCGACCGTGCCTTCGATCAACTTGAGCAGGGCCTGCTGCACGCCTTCACCGGAAACGTCCCGGGTGATCGACGGGTTGTCAGACTTGCGCGAGATCTTGTCGATCTCATCGATGTAGACAATGCCCATCTGGGCTTTTTCTACGTCGTAATCACACTTCTGCAGCAGCTTCTGAATGATGTTCTCGACATCTTCACCTACATAACCCGCCTCGGTGAGGGTGGTTGCGTCGGCGATGGTGAACGGAACGTTCAGCAAGCGGGCCAGTGTTTCGGCAAGCAGGGTTTTACCCGAGCCTGTCGGGCCGATCAGCAAGATGTTGCTTTTGCCGAGTTCGACGTCGTCATTCTTTTTGTCACGCTGGTTCAAACGCTTGTAGTGGTTGTACACCGCTACGGCCAGAACCTTTTTCGCACGCTCCTGACCAATCACGTACTGATCAAGGATGCCGCTGATTTCTTTAGGCGAAGGCAATTTATGCGCGCTGCTTTCGGCCTGGGCTTCCTGCACCTCCTCACGGATGATGTCATTGCACAGGTCGACGCACTCGTCGCAGATAAAGACCGAGGGGCCGGCAATCAATTTGCGTACTTCATGCTGGCTTTTGCCACAGAAGGAGCAATAGAGCAGCTTGCCGTTGTCCTCGCCGTTGCGGGTGTCAGTCATTCGTTCGATCCAAATCCGATAGGCTTGCAACACAAGATGAAGGCTATTGCGGGCTTTTTCAAGCCCGCCGGTGATCAGACCAGCTGACCAACCTTATTTTGAGCTGCTTATTTTAAGCGGGGCGCTGATTGATCACTTCATCGATCAACCCGTATTCACGCGCGGCTTCTGCACTCATGAAATTATCGCGGTTGGTATCGCGCTCGATTTCTTCAAGAGTGCGCCCGCTATGCTTGGCCATCAGCGTGTTGAGACGCTCACGAATGAAGAGGATTTCCTTGGCATGGATTTCGATATCCGAGGCCTGGCCCTGGAAACCGCCCAGTGGCTGGTGAATCATCACACGCGAGTTCGGCAGGCAGTAACGCTTGCCCTGGGCACCGGCCGTCAGTAGAAACGCACCCATGCTGCACGCTTGACCGATACAGGTGGTCGACACGTTTGGCTTGATGAACTGCATGGTGTCATAGATCGACATGCCCGCCGTCACCGAACCGCCCGGCGAGTTAATGTAAAGATGGATGTCCTTGTCCGGGTTTTCCGCTTCAAGGAACAGCAGTTGCGCACAGATCAGGTTGGCCATGTAGTCCTCTACCGGACCAACCAGAAAGATCACTCGCTCCTTGAGAAGGCGCGAGTAGATGTCATAGGCGCGTTCGCCACGAGCAGATTGCTCGACAACCATCGGGACCAGGCCGCCTGCGGCCTGGATATCAGAGTTCTGCTGAATATACGAATTACGGAACATGCTCTGCAGTCACTCCCAAATAGTTATGTCTTGAATACGCATAAGCCAGCACGAAGGCTGGCTTATGGTGTGTACTTCTTACCGCAAAAACGATCAGTCGGCTTGTGGAGCTTCTACCGGCTTGACCGCTTCTTCGTAAGAGACCGATTTGTCGGTCACGCTAGCTTTCTGCAGAACAGTATCCACAACTTGTTCTTCCAGCACAACCGAACGGACTTCGTTCAGTTGCTGGTCGTTCTTGTAGTACCAAGACACAACCTGCTCAGGCTCCTGGTAAGCCGAAGCCATTTCCTGAATCATCTCGCGAACGCGGGCTTCGTCAGGCTTGAGGTCGAACTGCTTGACCACTTCAGCCACGATCAGACCCAGCACAACGCGGCGCTTGGCTTGTTCTTCGAACAGCTCGGCCGGCAGTTGGTCAGGTTTGATGTTGCCGCCGAACTGCTGAACAGCCTGCACGCGCAGACGGTCAACTTCGTTGGACAGCAGAGCCTTTGGTACTTCGATCGGGTTGGTGGCCAGCAGACCGTCCATAACCTGATTCTTGACCTTGGATTTGATCGCCTGACGCAGTTCACGCTCCATGTTCTTGCGAACTTCGGTGCGGAAGCCTTCCAGACCGGTTTCCTTGATGCCGAATTGAGCGAAGAACTCTTCGGTCAGCTCTGGCAGTTTAGGCTCGGAAACAGTGTTCACGGTTACGGTGAACTCAGCGGCTTTGCCTGCCAGGTCGAGGTTCTGATAGTCCTCAGGGAAGGTCAGGTTCAGAACGCGCTCTTCGCCGGCTTTAGCGCCGACCAGACCGTCTTCGAAGCCAGGGATCATGCGACCGGAACCCAGCACCAGCTGGGTGCCTTTGGCGGAACCGCCAGCGAACACTTCACCGTCGACCTTGCCGACGAAATCGATGTTCAGTTGATCTTCGTTCTGAGCAGCGCGATCGGCGACTTCGAAACGGGTGTTCTGCTTGCGCAGGATTTCCAGCATCTTGTCCAGATCGGCATCAGCCACGTCAGCGCTCAGGCGCTCGACAGCGATACCTTCGAAACCGGCAACGGTGAACTCCGGGAACACTTCGAATACGGCTACGTATTCCAGGTCCTTGCCTGCTTCCAGGGATTTAGGCTCGATCGAAGGCTGACCAGCCGGGTTCAGCTTCTGCTCAACCACAGCTTCGTAGAAAGAAGACTGGATTACGTCGCCTACAGCTTCCTGGCGAGCGTCAGCACCGAAACGGCGCTTGATTTCGCTCATTGGCACTTTGCCTGGACGGAAGCCAGCGATCTTGGCCTTTTGGGCGGTCTGCTGCAGACGCTTGTTGACCTGGCTCTCGATACGCTCAGCCGGCACGGTGACGCTCATGCGGCGCTCAAGAGCAGTAGTATTTTCAACAGAAACTTGCATGGATATTCCTCGTTGCACAGACGTTAGCCGGCCGTTTCCGACCCCAGAATCAAGGGCATGCATTCTAGTGGGTCAAACTCAAGAAGTCACCCTACTGAAAACGGGTAAAAAAGCAGCAGGCAATTTATAGGCGGGGACAAACGGTTGTGCCTCGCCCTGTTAGCAAATACAGCCAGTCATGCCAAGGCTCTGCACCCATCCTTCTATATATAGAAGGAATCGGCAATCCATCCCTGACAGCCGACCCCGCGAGGGGATCGGCGGGCAAATCGTGCATCATCGAGAAACATAAATACGATGAAACGACCTGACCCTGCGACCCACAACCTGCAGTCGTCGACACTCAAACAACTGAAACAAAAAAGGCGCCAGACTGTTAAATCTGGCGCCTTTCGAAATATGGGGTGGACGATGGGGATCGAACCCACGACAACGGGAGTCACAATCCCGTGCTCTACCAACTGAGCTACGCCCACCATATTGCGTGACAAAGAAGCCAAACAACTTCTTTGCTGAGCCCCAACCAAGCCAAGCGGCAAGAGTGAAGCTTTATTTGGTGCGGATGAAGAGACTCGAACTCTTACGCCTCGCGGCGCTGGAACCTAAATCCAGTGTGTCTACCAATTCCACCACATCCGCGGATTGAAGCTGTTAAAGCAAAGGCGCCAGACTGTTAATCTGGCGCCTTTCGAAATATGGGGTGGACGATGGGGATCGAACCCACGACAACGGGAGTCACAATCCCGTGCTCTACCAACTGAGCTACGCCCACCATATCGCGTTACTTGTGCCAAAGTTGCCTAATGGCGCACCCGGCAGGACTCGAACCTGCGACCATCCGCTTAGAAGGCGGATGCTCTATCCAGCTGAGCTACGGGCGCCTTGTTAATCTGTACCCTTGAAGGACTACAAACTAAGTGCTTTTCAGCCTTGCGGAAGCGTAACTCCGCTCGACCTTCTCAACCAGTGCTAGGCTGTGCCCGACAAGTGCGACGAATAGTATAGAGCCCCCCAGAGGTCGTCAAATCCTTTTTAAAAAAAATTCATTTAATTAAAGGAGTTAGGGGAATTTGCAGACCAAGCGCCTTTGCCCTCACCTCATGACATGCGAGAATGCGCTCTCTTTTTTTCCCCTCTCGATGGTTAATCACGCGCAATGACTGCACAACTAATCGACGGCAAATCGATCGCCGCCAGCCTGCGCCAGCAGATCGCCAAACGAGTCGCCGAGCGTCGCCAGCAAGGCCTGCGCACACCCGGCCTCGCGGTGATCCTGGTCGGCAGCGATCCTGCCTCTCAGGTTTATGTCTCGCACAAGCGTAAAGACTGTGAAGAGGTCGGCTTCCTTTCGCAAGCCTATGACCTGCCTGCCGAAACCACTCAAGAAGCACTGACCGATCTGATCGATCGCCTGAACGATGACCCGGCGATTGACGGCGTTCTGCTTCAACTGCCTTTACCTAAACATCTGGACGCCTCCAAATTGCTGGAGCGCATTCGTCCTGACAAGGATGTCGACGGTTTCCACCCTTATAACGTCGGCCGCCTGGCCCAGCGTATCCCGCTGCTGCGTCCGTGCACACCCAAAGGCATCATGGCGCTGCTGGAAAGCACCGGCGCCAAGCTAAACGGGATGGATGCGATCATTGTCGGGGCTTCCAACATTGTTGGCCGTCCGATGGCAATGGAACTGCTGCTGGCCGGTTGCACCGTGACCGTTACCCACCGCTTCACCAAAGATCTGGCGGACCATGTCGGTCGCGCCGACCTGGTGGTGGTTGCCGCCGGTAAGCCGGGCCTGGTCAAAGGTGAGTGGATCAAGGAAGGCGCGATCGTGATCGACGTCGGCATCAATCGCCAGGAAGACGGCAAGCTGGTCGGTGACGTGATCTATGAAACCGCCCTGCCCCGCGCCGGCTGGATCACTCCGGTACCGGGTGGCGTTGGCCCGATGACCCGCGCATGCCTGCTGGAAAACACGCTGTACGCCGCGGAAACACTGCACGGCTGAGTTCACGCTGCTTGCAGCGCCGCATAAAGGAACCCCGCCAGTCGCGGGGTTCTTTTTGCCTGCAGAAAAAGCTCGACCATCCGCCGGAAAAGCCCGTTTTTATCAGGCGCCCAGGCACTTTCATCTGAACATCGAACAACCATCGACAGTTCTTCAGCCATACTCCTAAAATGCGTCGCTTTTTAAAGAAACAGCCCGTTACAAAACGGTATATCCACCCTTTATGAGTCCGCCAGCGTGAAAATCCGTCTTTCAATCCTGAGCCTATTTTTTGCATTTACAGGGACTTTCACCACGCCAACGATCAACGCTGCAGAAACTACTGCCGCCCCCCGAGACACTTCACAACTGAAGATCGCTTCCGGCAGTGTCTTGCTGATGGATATGCAAACCAACAAAGTGATCTATGCCAGCAACCCTGACGTCGTAGTGCCAATCGCATCCGTCAGCAAACTGATGACTGGCCTGGTGGTGGTAGAAGCCCGGCAGAACATGGACGAGTATCTTTCCATCAACATCAGCGATACCCCGGAAATGAAAGGCGTGTTTTCCCGAGTCAAACTCAAAAGCGAATTGCCACGCCGAGAGATGCTGCTGATTGCCCTGATGTCCTCGGAAAACCGTGCCGCTGCGAGTCTGGCCCATCACTATCCGGGCGGCTATGTCGCGTTCATTGCCGCCATGAACGCCAAAGCCAAAGCGCTGGGAATGACCAGCACCCACTTTGTCGAACCGACGGGCCTCTCTCCTCGCAATGTGTCCACCGCCCGCGATTTGAGCAAACTGCTGATCGCCGCACACAAGTACCCGCTATTGACTCAATTGAGCACCACCAAGGAAAAAACCGTTTCGTTCCGCAAACCCAACTACAGCTTGGGTTTCCGCAACACCGACCATTTGGTCAACAAGCCTAACTGGGACATCAAACTGACCAAAACCGGCTTTACCAACGCGGCCGGTCACTGCCTGGTGCTGGTGACCCACATGGGAGATCGGCCGATGGCGCTGGTGATTCTCGATGCCTTCGGCAAGTACACGCACTTTGCCGATGCCAGCCGGATTCGCAGCTGGGTCGAAACCGGCAAGAGCGCCAACGTGCCGTCCGTAGCCCTGCAGTACAAATCCGACAAGAATCTCAAGCATCGCCAGAGCGGTGTGGTTGAAGCATCGAAATAAGGTCGAAACGTCTGTAAACAGCCGGTAAATGAAAGCCCCGAATGTTCGGGGCTTTTTTTGTCCACGTTTAATCATTGGGCAACGGCATCTGATCGTCATCCGGGATGCCATCCCCGGCACTCGGGTCTCTCCAGCCCTGTGGATGCTTGGTCGGCACCACTGTCGGCCTGGCCAAGGGATCCCTTAACGGGCTGTCCGGATCCATCACCGGGTCCAGGTCCGCTTCAGGGGTTGTCGGAACACTGTCTGGAGGGTCTGGACGTTTGTCGTCAAAGCTCGAATCGGTAGACATACGCACCTCACTGAGACTTGGGTTTCAGATTACCGAGTGGGTCGTAAGGCTTCGCGGGTGCCTTCTTGCCCGCCTCACCCGGCTTTATATCCCTGGGCGCCTTGGCGGGCCCGATGGGGTCGACCTGAGGATCGGCGAGGTCTGGAGAATCGGGGTCGAACCCCAACTCATTATCAGACGAATGCTCAGACGAGTGCGGGCCGGTGGGGGTATTGGACTGTGCCATGGACGCCTCCTGTTCATGGTCCCGGAAAAATCCGGGCCCTCTACTTGAGACTTCAGCATAGCGTGGCGGTGCCATGCTGATGACGAGCGGAAACTTACTGCGCGGTCAGCGCCTTCTTCGCCCGGGCTGCCGCCTGTTCCTGACCTGACTGGGCAAGATCGCTCGCCGCCTTCAGCCAGCGCTGCTGATCGACATTGGCCGGAATCTGGTCCGGCTTCTGGATCAATACAGCCCAGCCACCGGCATTCTCGAACGCCGATTCAAAGGCGCTGAACCCCATCAGCAACCGACGCTCCATCCCGGCGCGCAGCAACACCGTCTGCTTCTGACGATTGTAACCGGCGAGAATGGCGTATCGCGGCTCCGCCCAAAACGCCGAGCCTTCCGTGAAGCGCACCATCACCGGATAACCGGCGGCGACCTGGGTCAGCAGCGCCGGCAAATTTTTGTCGAGGGGGTAGACCACCATCCCGTATTCGCGGGCGAGATTCTGCATGTTCTGCTGCAACCGGTCTTCGGCACCCGGCAAATGCAGAGGTTTGTCGAGCAGCCCCGGGGTTATCACGATGCCCTGCCGGGACAGCAGACTAGCCAGCACCTGAGGCCCGCTTTGATAACTTTGCCCACGGTAGAACGTACCGCTGAGTTCGACCCGCTCCGGCAGACGCTTGATCTCAGGCGCCACGCTCCCCGCACAGCCAGCCAGGCCGGCAACGCAGCCAACGATCAGCACCAAAGATCGAATTCGAGAAAATACCCGCACCATCATCACTCTCTTGTTCAGACGCCAGGCAATCGCACAGCCGGCTTGGCCGTCGATCATAGGATGCCGCGCGACAGCGGTATAGCCTTAACCGGCAGTTGATTGCATTCGATAGAGCGAACTGGTTGGTTATAGGCGACCTTTGGTCAATAGCCTGAAATACAGCAGCGGCTAGACTGTCATTTACCAAGGACGAGTGTGTGCCCGATGCAGGGCAAAGAGGAGGCACTGATGAGCCTGACAATGACCATTGTAATGTTGATCTCCGGCTGGCTGGCCGTGGCCACCGCCATGCTGTGGGGCGTTTTGCGTATTACCCGCCGGCACCATCACCACCCGGTTCAATCGGCGCCTGTGGCGAAAACCGATCAGCCGGCTGCCCGCCCCGCCACCGCGCACTGACCGGCGCTTTTCGGTCGTCCAAACTAAAACGGCCGCCTGGACTCTTGCGAGTTCAGGCGGCCGTTTCATTTAACGAAGGTTACGCTTGAGCGGCGATGCGCTTCTGCCTGGCCCGACGCGACAGCATGTTCAAGCCTTCGATCGTGGCCGAGAACGCCATGGCCGCGTAGACGTAGCCTTTCGGTACGTGGGCGCCAAAACCTTCGGCGATCAGCGTCATGCCGATCATGATCAGGAAGCCCAGCGCCAGCATCACCACCGTCGGGTTGTCGTTGATGAACTTGGCCAGAGGGTCAGCGGCCAGCAACATCACCAGTACCGACACCACCACCGCGATGATCATGATCGGCAAATGCTCGGTCATGCCGACGGCGGTAATGATGCTGTCGATGGAGAACACCATGTCCAGCATCAGGATCTGACCGATCGCAGCAGCAAAACCCAGGGTCACGGTCGAGGTGGCCGAGGTCGGATCATCCGGCGCCGGGTCCATGCTGTGATGGATCTCGGTGGTCGCCTTCCACAACAGGAACAGGCCACCGGCAATCAGGATCATGTCCTTCCAGGAGAACGCATGGCCGAGAATATCGATCACCGGCTCCGTCAACTGTACGATGAACGCGATGGTGCTCAACAGCGCCAGGCGCAGGATCAACGCCATGCCGATACCGATGCGTCGCGCTTTCTGGCGATGCTGTTCGGGCAGCTTGTTGGTGAGGATCGAGATAAAGATCAGGTTATCGATGCCGAGCACGATTTCCATCACCACCAGCGTGGCCAGGGCGACCCAGGCAGTGGGGCTTGCAGCAAGTTCTAAAAGGTATTCCATGGGTCAGTCCTGACTCGTTGTAAACGGTTTAGATTTCCTGGGACGAAGAGTCGGTTTTGTCCGTCTCTTTGGCCGGTTGTTCTTTCTTGCTGATCAAACCGCCCGTGGCATCGCTGAGCGCTTGCTCTGCCGCCTTGTGGGTATCGTCAATCGCCTGTTTGGCGGTTTCGGCAGCCTTGCCCATCAATTGCTGAGCGCTTTTCTCGGCCTGGTCGCAACCGGCCAGCACCAGTAAAGACGTGATCAGCAGTGCTGTGGTTTTAAGCTTCATGATGCTTCCCTCGATAGAACAGACAGAACCGAAAAGGCGATCCGTCGATAGCGAGGCATTCTAAGGAAGCAAACACTTCAGGAAAATTCGTATTTTTAGCGGTTATACTTCGGTTTTAACGAATCCATACAGTGTATGGCGTATGCCCTACGGATGATGTGAACAACGGGATTTCACCAACATGCTTAATTATCGACAGCTGCATTACTTCTGGGTGGTGGCCAAGACCGGCAGCATTGTGCGCGCCTGCGAGCAATTGAACCTGACGCCACAGACCATCAGCGGGCAGATTTCCCTGCTCGAGCAAACCTATGGCATCGAGTTGTTTCGCAGGGTCGGCCGACAGCTGGAACTCACCGAAGCCGGACGTCAGACGCTCCCTTACGCCGAGCAGATGTTCCAACTCGGTGGCGAACTGGAGTTGATGCTGCGGGCGCAGCCCAATGAGCAACAGATTCTGTTTCGGGTGGGCGTCGCCGACGTGGTGCCCAAATCCATCGTTTATCGCCTGATCGCACCGACCATGGAGTTGAGCGAGCCCCTGCGTATCACCTGTCGCGAAGACAAACTGGAACGTTTGCTTGCCGACCTGGCGATTCAACGCCTTGATCTGGTGATCTCCGACAGCCCGATGCCCTCGAATCTGGACATCAAGGGCTACAGCCAGAAGCTCGGCGAATGCGGCATCAGCTTCTTCGCCACCACAGAGTTGGCGGCTCGATATGGCCAGCAATTCCCCCACAGCCTGCACGGCGCCCCACTGCTGATTCCCGGACCGGAAACCGTGGTGCGCAGTCGCTTGCAACGCTGGTTTGCCGAACAGCAGATCCAGCCGCGGATCGTCGGCGAATTCGACGACAGCGCCCTGATGCAGGCCTTCGGCCAATCCGGCAGCGGGATATTCATCGGCCCGAGCGTGATTGCCGACGAAGTGAAACGCCAATGCGACGTGGAGTTGATCGGCCAGACCGACGCGGTGCGCGAGTCGTTCTACGCCATCTCAGTGGAACGCAAGGTCAAGCACCCCGGCATTGTCGCCATTACCGAAGGTGCCCGACGCGAGTTGTTTGTCGAGATGTGAGACGTCAGGCGCAGATTTCGCGAGGTTTGAAGGTCATCAGCGCCATCGCCAACAGGATCGAGACCAGAATAAAACCAGCCGCCGCGAAACCCAGGCCGCCCAGGCCCACACTGTCGATCACTCGCCCACCGACCATCGCGCCCAGACCGATTCCGAGGTTGGCCCCGGCGATATTCAGCGATGCAGCAAAAGCCGGAGCCTCAGGCGCAGCCTTCATCAGGCGCACGTGACTGACCAGGAACAGTGCGGCCTGAGTCACGCCCCAAATACCCATCGCTGCCGCCAGACCGAGGGGTGAATGAATGTTCGGCACCAAGGCCACCATGCCGGCAATCATGAACGCACAAAACGTCACAGAAGCGATCAGCGGATGCCGATCCACCGCACGGCCGCCCAGCGAATTGCCGATCAAGCCGACCGCACCAAAGCCCATCAGGCACCAGCCGACCACCGTGCCGTCGAAACCGGCCAGCCGCTCAAGAATGTCCGCCAGGTAGGTGTACGCGGTGAACATGCCGCTGAACACCAGGATCGATAACAGCACATGCCCCAGCATCAACGGGCTGCGCAGAATTTTGAACTGCGAGCGAAAACTCACCTGATGCTGGTGCAGGTTGGTTTTCGGCAGGTAAATAAACAGCAGCAACGCCTTGGCAAATGCGATCACCGCCAGAATGCCGAAAGCACTGCGCCAGCCGAACGCATCGGAAATCAGCGTACCCACCGGAATACCGAACACCGTGGCGCAGACAATGCCGAAACCAATCTTGGCGATGGCCCGCCCGGCGTAGTCCGGCCCGACGATGTCCACTGCAGTTTCACTGGCCAATGCCCAGAACACCGGCAGCCCCAACGCCGGAATCAATCGCGCAACGGCCATCACCCCGATGTTCGGCGCCAGTGCCGCCAGCGTGTTGGCCAGGCCGAACATGATCAGCACGCTGATAAACAGTTTGCGCCGTTCAAACCTTGCAAAGTAGGCGGTCAGGAACGGCCCGAAAGCGGCCACGGTAAAGGCGAACAGGGTCACCAGCAAACCCGCTTGAGGGATGCTGACGTCCAGATCACGGGCGATTGCCGGCAACAGGCCGACGATGATGAATTCCGTGGTCAGCACCGTAAAACCGGCGGCGGACAACAGAAGAATGGGCAACAGCATGCAGAACTCCAGGAAAACGACGACACCAGCGACAGCCCGAAGGCTCACTGGCAGAACTTGAAAATGAGGATGGCGAAGCTTAACAGAGTGTTTCCGGACGAGGTTGCACGAACCTGCAAATCGCGTTGAGCAATCGGGTGGCAGATCGTCACAGGTCTGAAGGATCACGGCTACGCTGTGATAAAGTCCGCGACCTGCAGTACGTACACCCTGTTCATCGGCCAATCATTGGCATTGATGTCGCGATCCCCTTCGGTTCCCTCCATGTGGCCTGCCCGGCTTTTTGCTGCATGAGCCAAGGAACCCTGCACCCTAATAAAATCAGAGATGCCGTTATGACCGCTTCATCCCCTTCTCTCTTGCAACGCCTGAAACACAGCAGCCTGGTCACGCAAATCATCATCGGCCTGATCGCCGGGATTACCCTGGCGCTGTTCGCGCCTGAGTTGGCCAAGTCCACCGCCTTCATCGGCAAAGTGTTCGTCTCGGCGCTCAAGGCTGTCGCGCCGATTCTGGTGTTCGTGCTGGTCATGGCCTCGATTGCCAACCATAAGCACGGCCAGGAAACCCACATCCGGCCGATTCTGTTTCTGTACCTGCTGGGCACCTTCGCGGCGGCCGTGGTGGCGGTGATCGCCAGTACGCTGTTTCCGTCGAGCCTGGTGCTGTCGACCCAAGACGTTGCGGTGACCGCACCGGGTGGCATCAGCGAAGTGTTGCAGAGTCTGTTGCTCAGCGTGGTCGACAACCCGGTCAGTGCGTTGATGAACGCCAACTTCATCGGCATTCTGGCTTGGGCGATCGGCATGGGTGTTGCGATTCGCCATGCCGGCGAGACGACGCGCGAAGTACTGGGCGATCTGTCCAATGGCGTGACCTTGATCGTGCGTCTGGTGATTCGCTTTGCGCCATTGGGGATCTTCGGCCTGGTGGCCTCGACCCTCGCCACCTCCGGTTTCGGTGCCTTGATCGGTTACATGCATCTGCTGGCTGTGTTGTTGGGCTGCATGCTGTTCGTGGCGCTGGTGATGAACCCGGCCATTGTGTTCTGGAAGCTGCGTCGCAACCCGTATCCGCTGGTACTCACCTGCCTGCGCGAGAGCGGCATCACCGCCTTCTTCACCCGTAGTTCGGCGGCGAATATTCCGGTCAACCTGGAGTTGAGCAAGCGCCTGGGCCTGCACGAAGACACTTACTCGGTGTCGATCCCGCTCGGCGCCACCATCAACATGGCCGGCGCTGCGATCACCATCACCGTGTTGACCCTGGCCGCCGTGCATACCCTGGGCATCGCCGTGGACATTCCGACAGCCATCCTGCTCAGCATTGTCGCGGCGATCTGTGCCTGTGGAGCCTCGGGCGTGGCCGGCGGTTCGTTGTTGCTGATTCCACTGGCGTGCAGCCTCTTCGGCATCCCGAGCGAAATCGCCATGCAGGTGGTGGCAGTCGGCTTCATCATCGGTGTGTTGCAGGACTCGGCGGAAACCGCGCTGAACTCCTCCACCGACGTGCTGTTCACCGCGGCGGCGTGCCAAGGTGAGGAGTTGAAGGCGCAGCGTTTGGCGTAAAACGCACCTGTAGGAGCCAGGCTTGCCGGCGAAACGTGGGAGCGGGCTTGCTCGCGAAGGCGGTGTATCAGGCAACGATGATGTCGACTGACACTCCGTCTTCGCGAGCAAGCCCGCTCCCACATGGAGGCTTGCTCGCGAAGGCGCCAGCACAGTCAATATTGATGTCGCCTGACACACCGCTTTCGCGAGCAAGCCCGCTCCCACAGGGTTCCGCGCTTAACTGACTGGCCCGGCTCACTTCAACAACAAAAGGTAAATCCGGTCGCGCCACTGCCCCAAGGAAGGCGCGAACACTTCGATGGATTCGTGCCGCGCACGCGTTGTGCGCAAGGATTTTCCATGTCAGACAGTCGCCCTGCCCGCTACCTCAGTGAAACCGACCTCAAACGCTACGTGCCGGTGCATGTGGTCTGGGAAATCACCCTGGCCTGCGATCTCAAATGCCTGCATTGCGGCTCACGCGCAGGCCACAGACGCCCCGATGAATTGAACACCCGGGAATGCCTGGACGTCATCGATTCCCTGGCCGCCCTCGGCACCCGCGAGATCACCCTGATCGGTGGTGAAGCCTATTTACGCAAGGACTGGACGCAACTGATTCAGGCCATCCACGATCACGGCATGTATTGCGCCATTCAAACCGGTGGACGCAACCTGACACCGGCGAAAATGCAGGCAGCGGTGGATGCCGGGCTCAATGGCGTCGGTGTTTCACTGGATGGACTGGCCCCGTTGCATGACGCGGTGCGCAATGTTCCGGGCTCGTTCGACAAGGCGGTAGACACCTTGCGACGCGCCAAACAATCCGGACTTGCGGTGAGCGTCAACACCCAAATCGGCGCAGCCACGTTGCCCGACTTGCCCGAGTTGATGGACCTGATCATCGGCCTCGGCGCCACTCACTGGCAGATCCAGCTGACGGTCGCCATGGGCAATGCCGTCGACCACCCGGAGCTGTTATTGCAGCCTTATCAACTGCTGGAAGTGATGCCGTTGCTGGCGCGTCTGTATCGCGAAGGGGTCGATCGCGGCCTGCTGATGAACGTGGGCAACAACATTGGTTACTACGGTCCTTATGAACACATGTGGCGTGGTTTCGGCGACGAGCGCGTGCATTGGAGTGGCTGCGCCGCCGGCCAGACCGTGCTGGCGCTGGAAGCCGACGGCACTGTCAAGGGTTGCCCGTCATTGGCAACCGTGGGGTTTTCCGGCGGCAACGTTCGCAACATGAGCCTGCACGATATCTGGCACTACAGCGAAGGTATGCACTTTGGCCGACTGCGCGGCGTCGAAGACCTGTGGGGTTATTGCCGAAGCTGTTACTACAACGACGTCTGCCGTGGCGGCTGCACCTGGACGTCGCACTCCCTGCTTGGCAAACCCGGCAACAACCCCTACTGCCATTACCGCGCGCTGGACCTGCAAAAACGCGGGCTACGCGAGCGCATCGTCAAACTCGAAGACGCGGCAAAGACGTCCTTCGCCGTCGGACGTTTTGACCTGATCACCGAGCGCATCGATACCGGCGAGACGGTCAGCAGCGTCAGCGACAGCGGCCAGGTGATCAAACTGGCCTGGGCAAACCAGGGCCAGAAATCGCCGGACGAAGGACGTATTCCACCGCAACTGGCGCTGTGTCGCGGTTGCTTGCAGTACATCCACGCGCACGAAGTGACCTGCCCTCACTGCGACGCCGATGTCGCCGCCGCAGAAGCCGTGCACCAGACAGACCGTGCCCGGCAACAAGCGATTATCAACACCCTGACCGGCCTGCTGGGGATGCCGCAAAATACCTTGATGTAAGGGAGTAATGGTCCGTCAGTCAAAATGCGATACCTGTGGGAGCGGGCTTGCTCGCGAAAACGGCGGCACAGTCAACATTGATGTCGTCTGACACACCGCTTTCGCGAGCAAGCCCGCTCCCACATGGATTGCGCTTAACTGACGGGCATTTGCCAAGGCGGTCCTTGCGCAAATCTTTCCTCCAGCCATTCCTTGAATGCCATGAGTGTTGCCGGCGTAAAAGCTGCTGATGCTCGCACCAGATAAATCCCGCCCTGGGCATCCAGGTCCCACTCCGGCAGAACGCGCACCATCTGGCCGTTGGCGATCTCCCGGCTCATCAGCCACTCGCCTGCGCCCAAAATACCGACGCCGGCCTTGGCCGCGGCGAGCAACGCCTCGCCGTCGTTCGAGGTCAAGGTGCCCCTGGTGATGACCCTCTCCTGCCGATCCCCCTTCGACAAACGCCATTCAGGAAACGCCGCAAGGCCAGTGAAACCCAGGCAGTTATGCTCGGTCAGTTCTTTCGGACTGGTCGGTAAGCCGTGCTGTTCTATGTAACTCGGTGAAGCGCAGAGAATGCGGCGATGATCGCTGAGCTTCTTCGCGACCAGGCGGTTGTCATTCAATTCGCCAATACGAATCGCCGCATCGAATCCTTCACCAATGATGTCGACAACGCGATCGCTGTAATCCACCTCGACGGAGACCAATGGATGAGCCGCCAGAAATTCCGGCAACATCGACGCCAGCCACAAGCGCCCCATCGCGGCGGGAAAAGCCAGGCGCAAAACGCCACGAACCTGCGCCGCGCCCAGTGACGCTTCCTGTTCAGCCTCGATGATCAACCCCGTGGCAGAGCGCAGGCGTTCGACGAGACGGTTGCCGGCATCGGTCAACCGCACCTGTCGCGTCGTGCGCTCCATCAGCCGCACGCCCAAGCGCTTTTCCATGGCCGCCAGGCGCTTTGAAATCACCGTCGGATGGCGTTGCAGCAGGCGTCCGGCAGCCACGAACGAATGCGCCGAGGCGACCGCAAGAAGCGCTGCAATTTCATCGATGTGGCGGCTGTCCAGTGGGTTCACAAAACACTCTTTTTTCAGGTAACAGACGATCAGGGCTTGAGGACGATCGCTCCGCGAGATTGGCCACCTTCCAGATCGGCATGGGCCCTGGCGACATCGGCCAATGCATAGCGGCCCCAGATGCCGGGCTTGATTATGCCTGCCTCGACCGCCGCCAGTACATCATCGGCCCGTTGCCGGTATTCGGCGATATCCGTGGTGTGCGCGGCGAGTGAAGGACGGGTCAGGAACAACGAGCCCTTGGCATTGAGCGTGGCCACTTCGACCGCCGTCGGCGCCCCGGAGGATGCCCCGAAAGACACCATCAACCCACGCGGTCGCAAGCAGTCGAGCGACGCTTCGAACGACACCCGCCCGATGGGATCGTAGACCACATCGGCTTTCTTGCCGTGGGTGATCTGCGCCACATCCGCGGCGAGTGTCTGGGCATTGAACACCAGCACCGCATCGCAACCCAGCGCCTTGGCTGTCTCGACACTCTCGGCCCGGGACACAATGCCGATGACAAAGGCCCCCAGGTGTTTGGCCCACGTCGCCATGATCTGCCCGAGGCCGCCCGCCACGCCATACAGCACCAGGGTGGTGCCGGGGCCGACCGGATAAGTCGTCTTCAGCAGGTACTGCGCGGTAATACCTTTGAACAACACCGCGGCCGCCTCTTCAGCCGTCAATGCGTCGGGAATCGGCACCAGCCGCTCGGCCGGAAACAATCGCGCACTGGCGTAAGCGCCAGCAGGCCCCGTTGCGTACGCCACCCGATCACCCACCTTGACGTTGCTCACCCCCGCGCCGATGGCGGCAACCCGGCCCGCCCCTTCAAGGCCCAGCCCCGACGGCAATGGCAGCGGTACGGCGCCCTTGCGCTGACTCACATCGAGGAAGTTGACGCCAATCGCCTCCTGCTCCAGCCAGACTTCACCCGGCCCCGGCTCACGCGCCGTCACCTGCTCGATGGTCATCACCTCAGGTGCGCCGGTGTGTGCGATACGAACGACAGAAACCATTGCCTGACTCCTTCACTTCAGCGCAGCCCATCTGCGCCATGTGGGGAAGTATCGGTATTCGATTTCACGCTAACAATACAGCTTCACTGCAGTTCATTACTGCATGCAGTGCAGCAGTGTGAAACTCGCAGCGCCAGCGCGATAACAAGGGCCAGGACGATCAACACCATGGCGACGGCAAACGTTACCTGCATGCCGTTGGCGATGGCGGCGGGAGATGCCGTGGTGATGTCTGCCGTCGCCGACGCAAAGGCGAACACCGCGCCCATGACCGAGGCCCCGGTGATCAGCCCGAGATTGCGCGACAGGCTGAGCATGCCGGCAATCACGCCGCGCTGGTCCGCACGGATGTCGGTCATGATCGCAGTGTTGTTGGCCGCCTGAAATAACGCATAGCTGGCCGTGATCACCGCGATGGGCGCGAGGTAACCGAGGAGGCCGAAATCCGCCGGTATTATTGATAAAGCCCCCGTTCCGAGCACCATTGCCACAAGCCCGAGAAAGGTCATGCGCCGAGTGCCAAAACGATCCACCAGGCGACCGGCCGGTATACCGGTCAGCGCCGCCACCAACGGCCCCACCGACAAGGCGAAACCGACAAGTGCCGTGCCGAGCCCAAGCGCCCCCGAAAGATAAAACGGCCCGACCACCAGCGTCGCCATCATCACCGTCGAAACGAGCGTGCTCATGGCCAGGCTCGCGCTCAATCCTGGCTCGCGGAACAGCGCCAATTTAATCAGGGGTGATGCAACCGTGGTCTCAACGAAGATGAAAAGCCCAACGCCAAAAGCAGCCGTCAGCAGCAGCACGATGTTGACCGGCCCAAAATCACCGTGCCCGATCGTCATGGCCAGCGCATACGCCCCGAGCGTCAACGCCAGCAGCAACGTGCCTGCCTTATCGAACCCCTCCCGTGGCGCTTTCGTCCGCTGTGCATCCGCCGGCAAATAGCGATACGCGAGCCAGATATTCAGAACACCCAGCGGCACGTTGATCAGAAAAATCGCCTGCCAACCTGCGCCTGCGATCAACATCCCACCGAGCGACGGCCCCAGCGTGGTGCCGATCGCCGACATCGTACCGAGCAGCCCCATGGCGCTGCCGGCCTGCGCTTTCGGCACCGTCTCGCCGACAAACGCCACGGTCAGCGCCAGCATGATCGCCGCCCCGAGCCCTTGCACCGCCCGGGCGCCGACCAGCCACCCAAGCGACGGCGCAACACCACAGGCCAGCGATGACAGGGTAAAAATGCCGATGCCCGTCAGCAGCAAGCGCCGACGACCGACGAGGTCACCGAGTCGTCCAACGCTGACAATCAGCGTGGTGATCGCCAGCAGATACGCCAGAACAATCCACTGCACTTGCTGAAAGGAAGCATCGAACGCTTGGGCCAACGTCGGCAAGCCGGCATTGGCGATGCTGGTGTCGAGTGAGGGCATCAACATCGACAGCGAAAGGCTCGCGAGCGTCCAGCGGACCGAGCGTGATTGAGTGCTGAGTTTCATGGTTTAGCCAGATCTGAAAGGTAGATCAGCAGCGTATGCCCGTGCGTGACATGGCGGAAGGCGCACCATTTGCACTTGATAGTTGCGTTTGACGCCATGTCACCCGCACGCCGTGCTAACGTTGAGGCATGACGACTCCCGACCTGAATTTGCTGATTACCCTGGATGTGCTGCTCGCCGCAGGCAGCGTCGCACGCGCCGCCCAACGACTGCGCCTGAGCCCGTCGGCCATGAGCCGGGCGCTGGCGCGATTGCGCGAAACGACGGGCGACCCGCTGCTGGTCCGGGCTGGACGCGGGCTGGTGCCGACGCCCCGAGCGCTGGAACTGCGCGAACAGGTCAGCCGATTGGTGCAAGACGCAGAAGCCGTTTTACGCCCCGCCGAACAGCTTGATCTCAAACAACTGGTCCGGACGTTCACGCTACGCACCAGCGACGGTTTCGTCGAAAACTTCGGCCCGGCGCTGATTGCCCGCGTCAGTGCACAAGCACCTGGCGTGCGCTTGCACTTCGTGCAGAAGCTGAACAAGGACAGCGCCGCGCTTCGCGACGGTTCCGTCGACCTGGAAACCGGTGTGGTCGGCGGCACGACGAGCCCGGAAGTGCGCACCCGTGCGTTGTTCGAAGATCATTTCATCGGCGTCGTGCGCACGGGGCATCCGCTGAGTCAGGGTGAGGTCACCGCCTCCCGTTATGCCGCTGGAAGGCACATCCTGGTCTCACGGCGCGGGCTCGATAAGGGGCCGATGGATGAAGCCCTGGAAGTGCTGGGGCTGGAGCGCGAGATCACCACCATCGTCGGCGGCTTTTCGGCCGCGCTGGCGCTGGCTCGCGCCTCGGACCTGATTGCCACCGTGCCCGCGCAACACAGCCGAAACCTGCGCGCCGGCCTGCACAGTTTTGACCTTCCGCTCGACCTGCCGCCGATCACCATTTCGATGCTCTGGCACCCACGCATGGATGCCGACTCAGCGCATCGGTGGCTGCGTGAATGTGTTCGAGAGGTTTGTACGTAACCCGCCGGGCAACCCGCCAGTCAGCCTGTCTGACGGCTGGTTCGCAGGGCTCCCTAGGCCAGCAGCGTACGAAGTTGCTTGTGCAAATCATCCGCGCACAGCTTCAGCTCATTGATGAAGGTGGTAGCGACGGATGTCTGAGGCCGGTACAGCGGTGTGATGAGGTTGATAGAAAACGGGATCGAAACGGAAAACCGCCGCATGCACACGGTTTGATCAGCAAAACTCAAGGCGGTCAGTGGGTTGATGATGCCGACGCCGACGTTCTGTTGAACAAAAAAGCAGACGGCTGCGGCGCTGTGAGTTTCGATCACTGTGCGACATTTGACCTGTGCGTCAGTCAGTATCCTGTCGAGGATGATCCGATAAGGATCCTGGCCCGACAAGCTGACCATGTTGATACCCGCCAGATCCTGGGGAGTGATCACCTTTTTACTGCACAGCGGATGATTGGGCGGCAGCACGCACACTTCGTCGCCGGTGAAGACGTTTTCGCATCGGGTGCCTGCGGGTGTTTCGCTGTTCTCGGTCAGTCCGAAATCATGGCGTTGGGCGGTCATCCACTCTTCCAGTAGAGGGGATTCCTGAGGGGTAATGTTGATATTGACGTCGGGATTGGCATTGATGAACCGTCCGCACACGTAGGGCAGCAGGCTCTGGGAAAAAGCAGGCAGGCAGGCGATCGACAGGCTGGTCTGGAAGTTCTTGATCGATTGCGCGGCGTTGTGGATGCGTTCGAGTCCGTAGTAGGAAGTTTTCACCTCTTCAAACAAACTCAGCCCCTGAGCGGTTGGCTGCAAACGCGCCTGTGTGCGTTCGAACAGTTTGAGCCCCAGCACGTGTTCGAATCGAGCGATCTCACGACTGACGGTTGGCTGTGAGGTTTTGAGCAGTGCGGCGGCCTTGGTAACACTCCCGGTGGTCATGATCGCCCAGAAAATTTCGACTTGCCTGAAACTGAATCGCACTCTATCCCCCCAAGGCAGGCTCGGCCTGAATCCATTCAAAAAGCGCCGGCGAGCATAGCATGGGCAGAAATTCCGTCTGCCATTGGGGTATATCAGATTTGAAATACAGCCCCAAAGAAATGATATTTTTACGGTAGCGGCAAAGTGCCTAGACTTGCCCGACAAGTTAACCAAGACAACTTTCACTCTTCCCCAAGAGCCCCCATCGGTGCCTGTTTCACGGCGACGGCAGACCTTTATCGTTGATCGCGCAAAGTACTTCGAGGGAACGTGCTCGAGCCTTCCGGGAAGGCCTGTGTCTGGTACGAACTCAGCCCTCCTCTTCTTTGATCCAGGTGTATCACTGTGAAAAAAATCAATCCTTTGCTGCTAACACAATTGGCTCACGAATTCGGCACGCCGTTCTGGTTGTATGACGCCGACTCAATTCGCCGCCGTGTCGAGCAGATGCGTGCATTCGATGTGATTCGCTACGCGCAGAAAGCCAATCCCAACATCCAGATACTCAAATTGATGAAGAGCCTGGGGGCTGTCGTCGATGCGGTGTCCCTGGGCGAAATCGAGAGGGCCCACAGAGCCGGTTTTCGTAACGACGGCGACCATGCGCAAATCGTGTACACCTGTGATGTACTGGATGAAGCAACGCTGCAACGTGTTATCGAACTGAACATTCCGGTGAACGCAGGCTCACCGCAAATGCTTGAACAGCTAGGGAAAGCGAGCCCCGGGCATAAAGTCTGGCTACGGATCAATCCGGGGTTTGGTCACGGCCACAGTCGAAAGACCAACACCGGAGGTCAGAGCAGCAAACATGGCAACTGGCATGAAAACCTGGACGTCTGTTACCAGCTGATCGAAACCTACAACCTTGAGCTAGTGGGGCTACACATGCACATTGGCTCCGGCGTCGACTACGAGCATCTGCAGCGCGTTTGTTCGAGCATGGTCGAGCAGGTGCTGCGCTGCCCTTTAGACATCAAAGCAATCTCGGCGGGTGGCGGGTTACCGGTCGCCTACCGCGAAGAAGACCCACAGATCGACATTGTCGAGTACTACAGGATCTGGGATCTGGCACGTCGCCAGATTGAGGAGCACCTCGGACACGGCGTAACACTCGAGATTGAACCGGGGCGCATTCTGGTCGCCGAAGCGGGCTGCCTGGTGACCCAGGTCAGGGCAAAAAAGGATGTCGGTACGAATCACTTCGTGCTGGTCAATTCGGGCTTCAACGATCTGATGCGGCCGGCCATGTATGGCAGTTACCACCAGATAACCGCCCTCCAGAAAAACCCTTCGCCCCATGATGCGCCGTGGCGAGAAACAGTGGTTGCCGGTTCGTTATGCGAGGCTGGCGATGTGTTCACTCAACAGAGCAATGGCGAAATCAGTCATCAGTTGCTGCCTGATATGGAAGTGGATGACCTGTTGGTGTTCCATGATTGCGGCGCCTATGGCGCGAGCATGTCGTCCAATTACAACAGCCGGCCGTTGATACCGGAACTGCTTCTGGATGGCGACTCGGTCACCGTGATTCGTCGTCGTCAAACATTCGATGAGTTGCTTTCGCTGGAAACGATTTAAACCAATAAGCGGACGCAGGCGGGCTTGCTCGCGAAGACGGCGGCACAGGCACCCTTGATGTCGCCTGACACACCGCCTTCGCGAGCAAGCCCGCTCCCACAGGCCCTGCCCGCTCGCCAGGACTTTTCACGCGGCCACAGGCAGTGGCTTTGGCTTGAGCAGGAAATGTCCGAGTGCCGGAACCAGCACCAACGCCCCCACCATGTTCCAGATGAACATGAAGCCCAACAGAATGCCCATGTCGGCCTGGAACTTGATGGGTGACAGTACCCAGGTCGTCACCGCAACGCCCAACGTAATGCCCGTCATGACGACCACTTTTCCCGTGGAAAGAAGCGCCAGGTAATAGGCATCGGACAAGCTTGAGCCGTTGCGCAGGTTGGTGAGTGTCACGCTGAGGATGTACAGCGCGTAGTCAACCCCGATGCCCACACCCAGTGCGATCACCGGCAGGGTTGCCACTTTGACACCGATGTTCAGGCCCACCATCAAGGCTTCGCACAAAATCGAAGTCAGCATCAATGGCAACACCGTACACACCACCGCTCGCCACGACCTGAAGGTGATGAAGCACAGGGCGATGACCGCCGCGTACACCATGAACAGCATCTGCACGTTCGAACGTTTCACCACGATATTGGTGGCCGCTTCAATACCGGCGTTGCCCGCGGCATTCAGGAACTGGATCTGATCGGTGTTATGGATCGCCGCAAACTGTTCGACGGTCTGGACCACACTGGTGAGCGTGTCAGCCTTGTGGTCCTTGAGGTAGACGTACACCGTCAGCAGGTCGCAGTTCTGGTTGAACAACTCTCGCGGCGCGCGGGTGATGATTGCATTCAACAGCCCCTGGTTACGGGGTATCTCATACCAGGTCATGCTGCCTTCGTTCATGCCCGCTGCGGCCTGCTTGCTCAGTGCCGCCAATGACGTCGTCGAGACCACGCCCGGCAATTGCTGAAGCTGCGCTTCCAAGGCATCGACGGACACCAGTGTCTGGTAGTTGGCGCAGTAGTATTGGGGTGTTTTCACCATCACCACATACTTGTCACTGCTGGCGGAAAAGTTGCTGACCATGAAGCGGTTGTCGCTGTTGTAGCGCGACTCCGGACGCAGTTCCGGTGCCCCGGGATTCAAATCACCGATCTTCACCTGCAGGCTGACGGCAAACCCTGCCACCCCGAGTATCAGGGCGACGATGATTGCGCCGCTCGCCCATTTGCGCTCGGTGAAGCGATCCAGAAATGCCCAAAACGGATGCCGGGCGTGATGAGCGTCCAGTTTCGAGAACTTGTCGTTCGCCGCTTCGCGCTGCGCCGCCGCTTTGCTGACACCGGTGTACGACAACAGAATCGGCAACAGAATCAGGTTGGTGAAAATCAGCGCCAGCACGCCAATCGTCGCGGTGACTGCGAGATCCTGAATCACCGGAATCTTGATGATCATCAGCACGGCGAAACCCACGGCGTCTGCCACCAGCGCCATCAGACCGGTCAAAAACAGCCGGCGAAAGGTGAAGCGTGCCGCCACCAACTTGTCGGCACCGCGCCCGATGTCCTGCATGATGCCGTTCATTTTCTGCGCGCCATGGCTCAACCCGATCGCAAACACCAGGAACGGCACCAGGATCGAATACGGATCGAGATCAAAGCCCAGGGTGGGGAGCAATCCCAGCAACCAGACAACGGCGATGATCGAGCACAGCAGCACCAGCAATGTGCTGCGCACGCAACGGGTGTACCAGAACAGCACGATGCCGCACATCACCAGTGTCGCGGCGAAGAACAGCTGCATCTGGCGCATGCCGTCAATCAGATCGCCGACGACTTTGGCAAAGCCGGTGATGTGGATTTTGATGTTGTCGGTTTCGTACTGCGCGCGAATCTGCTCCAGACGACTTGAGAGCGCGTTGTAGTCGAGCGGCTGACCGTCGTCGGAGGTGGTTTCCTGAAGCGGCAATAGCACGATGCTGGACTTGAAATTGGAGGCGACGAGCCGCCCCACCTCTCCCGATCGCTCAACGTTCTGCCGCACCTGATCCAGGCTTTTGGCAGAACCGTCGTAATCGTCCGGTATCACCGGCCCGCCGTCGAACCCCTCCTCTGTGACGCCGATCCAGCGGGTCGCCGGGGTCCACAGGGACTTCATGTAAGACCGGTCGACACCGGGGAGCAAAAATACCTCGTCGTTGATTTTCTTGACCGTCTCAAGGTAGGCGGCATCAAAAATACTGCCGTGCCTGGCCTCGATCGCAATCCGCAAGGTGTTGCCACCCTCGCCCAACTGGCCACGATTTTTCAGGTAGTTCTGCACATACGGGTGATCGGTCGGGATCATTTTTTCGAAGGCGGCATTGAGCTTCAGACTCAGCGCCTGATAGCCGAGCACCAGGCTCAGCAGCACGCAGATGCCCAAGACGATGCTGCGGTGGTTGAACAGCAGCCGTTCAACCAGCGTGCCGGAGGAAGGATCGAATACATCCGGTTCAGGGACGATGAGAGGCTCGGCAGAACGAGTAAAGCTGTTCATTGATCGTGCTCCGGCGATTCGACTGCCAACGCGGACGACAGCATGCCGCGCGCGCTACTGATGATCAGGTCACCGTTCGCGGCTTGCGCCATGCCTGTGAAGTAACTGGTTTTGGGTATCTGCAGGACAGCGGCTTTGCTATCGCCGTCGGCAAAGCGCAGCACTCTGCCCGACTCATCGGCGAGGAGTACCGAGCCATCGTCAAGCCGCAGACCGCTGGTCAATGTGACGGGCTGCAACGTGTCGAGGGGTTGCCAGGTAGCGCCGCGATCCCCGGACTCGAAGGCTTTGCCTCGAAGCCCGAACGCCAGAATCGAACCGCTGCCGGTCGCCTGAAGCCCGAAGGTCGTGCCCTCATAAGGCGATGCCAGCGCCTCGAAGGTTTGTCCCTCGTCACTTGAGCGCAACAGCGTGCCCTGCTCTCCGGCGACGAACAGATCTGCCCCCACCCGCTCGATGCTGTAGAGATGCAAACCGTTCGGGTTATCGAGACGGGAACGGATGGATTGCCAGCTCAGCCCGCCGTCATGGGTGATAAACGCGAGGCCATAAGCGCCCACCACCCAGCCGTTCCTGGCGTCCAGAAACAGCACATCCAGAAACGGTTTGTCGGGGCCGTCATCGACCAGTTGCTGTGCTTGAGCCATTTGTTCATCGGTGCCGCGCTTGGCCTCCTGCAATTCGATTTCGGCTGCCTGGACGCCATCCAGCTGTTTGCTCCAACTCAGACCACCGTCCTGGCTGTGCAAGACAACCCCGGCATGCCCGACCGCCCACCCTTGGCGCTCATCAATGAAGCGAACCTTGACCAGCGTCATGCTGACCGGGGAGCTGACTTGCTTCCAGGTGCCGCCATTGTCGTCAGAGACAATGATGAACCCTCTTTCGCCGACGGCCACCAAGCGTTGCCCGGCACGCGCAACGCTGAGCATGACCGATTGGGCGGCCATGGCGCTGGTGATCGCAGGCGTCACCGGCAATCCATCGGGTTGTGCCGCCGCAGCCGTGCCGGTGAACGCCGTCATGATCGACACGCTCAACATCAACGCCTTGAGCGGATATTTATGTACAAGCCTGGGTGTTTGAGTACGCATTGGCGAGCCTCGATGATACGGTTCCGCGGCCGCGATGTCAGTGACACCGCGTCTCTGGAACACAAGTTTGAATACGCTGTTGCGAGGCTCAGCGCACCGACCCGGACGCTACCGAGTTACCGGTAAAGAAGTTCTCGGGTTTGCGCGGGATAACGCTATAGGTTTCGCCGTTCAGGCTTTGCACCACGCTGTAAGTCTTGGCTTGCAGGTTGTAGATCACCACCGGTTTCACCACTACAGCCGGAATGGAGGGAACAACGAATGGCAGCACCTGGGAAACGCGCCACAGTTTGCCCTCGGCGTCGTAGCCATCAACCAGCGAGACCGTCCAGCTGTCTTCATCAATGAAGAATTTGCGCTTGGGAACGGCGTGACGTTTGCCCGAGGCGACAGTGGCTTCCAGCTCCCAGACGCGATGTAGCTCCCAGCGCACTTTGTCCGAATTGAGATGGTTCGCCATAAAGGCGTCGTCGCGTTTTTCGGCGTTGAACTTGTTGTCGTTGTAAGGGATGTACAGCTCTTTTTTGCCGACCAGTTTCCAGTCATAGCGATCGGGATGACCGATAAAGCCATGCACCTCGTCGAAGTAGTTGGCGCCCGAGGCAACGAAGTCCGGGGTGTCATAACCCACGGTAGGCGCGCGGCGCACGCGACGCTGGCCGACCAGGTATTGCCAGGCTTCCCGTGGTTCCTGGGCGTTGACGCTGTCGTGCGTCACCAGCGACTCGCCGGCTTTGAACGGTGGTTCATTGGTCAAGAACCGCAGCAGCGCATACTGCCCCGACCACTTGTCCACGGCCCCGTCCTTGAAGTAATACGGGTACTGCCAGTTCTCGACGCCACGGCTGGCCAGCGTCCGGGTTCCGTCCGCATTTCCGATGATGTTGGCATAGCCCATCTGAATGGATTCGGCCTCGACCCGCAGCAGGAAATTCCAGATGACCTCGTTGCCGGTTTTCGGAATCGGGAACGGGATACCGCCGTAGCAGCCCTCGACAGACAGACCATTACTGGTGGTCTTGCAGCGGGTGGCGTTAGCGAAGGTGTTTTGATAAACGCTGTCCGGTGCCGCAGCGGTGCGATGGGTCGGGTACACATCGAGATGGAAGGTGTCGGGGTATTTCGCCAGCAAGGCTTTTGTGCCTTCGTTCAACTTGTCCGCGTACTGCGCCGCGTTCTTCGCAGTGATCTGCAGCACCGGCTTCTCACCCGGGAACGGATCGACCGGCATATCGCCCGATTTTGCCCCGGCTACCTCTTTGGTCAGCCCGCCGGTCCAGGCGGGAATGGAGCCATCGGCATTGCCGGCCTTTTCGGCGCCCATGGGCGTCAACGTAGTCTTGAGCTTCGCCGCCTCATCAGGGCTCACTGCCGCGAATGCAGTGCTGGCACAGATTGAAATCGACAGGGTGGAAAGCAACAGCAGTTTAATTTTTGTCATTATCAGGGCCCGCCTGTTCTTTGCTTAAAAGGTTCGCTGGATCGAAAACGCCACGAAATCCCGGTCTTTCATGTTTTGCTGGTAGGTGAATGAGTTAGCGGAGTTGATGACCGGCCCGGCCTCTCCGAAGAAGTTGGTGTAGGTCAGCGAGGCATACCATTGCTTCTTGTAATCGGCCTTGAGACCCAAGGTCAGATCGCCGCCATGTTCCGGGCCGAATGCCTGAGGCGTGACGGAAGAGCGCCCGGACGGGTTGTAACCCACGGTGATCGGGGCTTGAACGTCGATGCCGGGGAAAACCTGGAAGTACTGCGGTTCGAAGGTGAAGCGCAGTGCGAACGCATCGCGCGTGGTGTTGGGGTCCAGCTGATCGGCATTTTTGGTCACGCTCAAACGACGGTTGAACGCCAGTTCACCGACGAGCGAAGCACCGTCCCACAGCGCGGATCCGCCATAGACATTGACCATCGACACCTGGGCATGCCACGAACGGCCAATGGGGTACGCCGGGTTCGAATCGTTGTCGGCATCCATACCGGTAATGATCGTTCCGCCGACGCCCGCGAGCGGCGTATCGAGCCTGATCGACGTTTCGCCAGCGATATTGGCTTCGCCGACCAGGGTGCTGAAACTCGCCCCGAACACTTTGACGTCCTCGGGATAAACATTGATGAACGTGTCATCAGCACCGGGGACCAGCGCGGCCGGACGGAAGTAAAACACCGGGGTCTTTTCGTGATATTTCGCGGCGTACAGGCCGAACTCCCAGTCCTCGACAGCGAACTTCAGCTGCGCGCCGAACTGTCCGGAATCCCTGGCGTCCTTGTCCTTGCCGTGGCGTAGTTCGCCGGTCGGGAAGAACACCCGTTCCCCGCCCTCACCCACAAAGTCCGCACCACTGAAGTAGCTGCCTGCTGCGGGAAGGCGAGTCTTGTTCCACTCGAACTGGTAGTAGGCGCCGACGCTGACCGTATCGTTCAGCTGCCAGTTACCCGAGACCTGTTTGGTCGGCATCAGAATCTCTTTGAACTGAGAACCTGGCACCGACTGCAGCTTCACCAGATCGACGGTGGACTGCGCATTGGCAATGCCGTTGGCCCCGAAGAAAAGACTTTCACCGTAGATCTGCGTGAACTGCCCCAAGCGCCCGGACAACGAGGTGGTGCCGATTTCCTTTGAGCCGTAGACAAAGGCATCGAGGATTTCAGTGCGCTGTCCGTGGATGCGCCGGGTGTCGCTGGTGAACTCATCGTGATCGACGCTTACGGAGTTGGCGGTGCCGGGTGAGTCGTTATCGTTGTCGTGGCTGTAGACATTGTCGTACCAGGACGCCGCGCTGAGACGGGCACCTACGTCTTTGTACTTGATGTCGAATTCGGACAGCAGATCCAGGCGATTGGAAATGAGCCCGCGATCGAAATTGCGGTCGCCATCGTCCAGGTTGGGATTGCTGTTGGCCGTGCCCGGCCCGACCGCGACCTTGTGATCGAGTTTATTCACGCGCCAGGCATTGCTGTACTTGATCGTATTGTCCCAACTCGCCGAAAGATCGGGATTGCCGGTGTCGATCTGGAAGGCTTGCGATGGCGTCGAGAGGCTCAGCAGGACCGTTGCGCTGACCGCGCAAGCGAGGCTGGAAACCGGCAACGGGCAGAGCCGCTGGTTGGCTATTTTCATGGAGATGTTCCTGTTTTTTTGTTTTTGTAAAAGGTCATCCACTCGCAACATCGGCTGCGAATACCACTGGGTGCTGCGTACCGCTGTGAGCTCCTTCGTTGCCCATTTTTACGCTCGATAGACATTGTGCGTAAAAAACATTTTGCTGCACTACAAATCACTTTGTGCACAAAAAATATTCCTGCGCAAATTCAATGTCAAGCAGATTCGGGAACCCAGGTTCATGGGCGTGGCGCGATGGGTAGCAGGAGGAGGAAGTGGTGCAGACTGACAACGTCTTCAGGGAAGGAGGCTCAGGGCCGGACTAGAGCGCTGCGAAGACTGTTCTGAAATTTTCTCCTTGCGACGAAGGAAAATTCATGCGCAAGAAGCGATATTCATCCTTTGCACTAAACTGTTTTTTGCGCATAAAATCCGTTTAGTGCAAAATTTCAGGATGACCACGACCATGATCCTCTCCCCCAGCAGTCCGCTGATCGATGTCGCGTTGGCAAAGATGAAAAAAGCGATTGTTTGCTGTGAGCTGGCCCCCGGCGAAAAACTCAAAGTCGCAGAGCTGTCCAAAACCTATGGACTCAGTAGCTCCCCTATTCGTGAAGCGCTCAATCGACTGACCCAGGATGGCGTTGTCGAGGCCAGCGATAACAAGGGGTTCAGGGTTGCGCCTATTTCCACGACGGACTTCCGGGACATCACGCGGATGCGTTGTCTGCTGGAATGCGAGGCGCTGGCAGATGCCATTCAGTATGGCGATGACACGTGGGAAGCCGACGTGCTGGGTGCGTTTCATCGCTTGAATCTGATCGAGAAAAAACTCGGAAGCGGCGAACTCGTGCTCGATGATGAATGGTCCACCCGGCACAAGGCTTTCCACTTTGCGCTGTTCGCCGCCTGCCCTTCACCGCTGATGTTGAAGATGATCGACTCCCTGTTTGACCGGGCCGAGCGCTACCGGCGCTTTTCGGCCAAGCAGCGGATCACCCCAAGACACAAGGGCAATGAGCATCAGGAACTGATGGAGACTGCCCTGGCGCGTGACTCCGAGAAAGCCGTGACGCTGTTGCGCAATCACATTCAGGACACCCTGGGCCGAACCGTCGAAGCGATCGAACGCCAACAGGCCACGCTTCAATAGATCAATCCACATTTACTGAATTCAGCGCAAGTACCTGCGGGCTTGCTCGCGAAGAGGGAGTGTCAGTCAACATTGATGTCGCCTGACACACCGCTTTCGCGAGCAAGCCCGCTCCCACAGGTAATCTGGGGTGCCAGGTTAATGTGCAGAAAAAATCCCTTCGCCTCGTCACTGCTTTCGTGGACAGTGCGAAGCGAAGGGCTATTCCTGTTACTGGCTTAGCGCCTGTGCAAACCTGAGCGTCGTATCGCACGTACCGCCATGACCCTGTGCAGCCTGTTCCGGCTCCTTGCACCACAGCGCAAGCTCCATTCCCTCAAGCAACTCCATCGCCCAGGCCACCGTGACCGCCCCGCCATACACGTAGTGATCCGGCCGCACGATGACGACATTACAGCCTCGATGCTCAAGCCATTGCGCCAGTACGCCATCGACCTCCTGATAATCATCGGCAGTGCGCGTCCCTGCCTGTTGAGCGCTGACCAACCGCACGACATGGATGGGCAAACCTTTTAGCGATTGACTGCTGTGCAGGCATCTCAACAACGCGCTGGCGTCGAACCCGGGCGCTATGACCACGCGAAAGGACTGGCCGGTAAATTCATCGAGAAGCGCCTGCTTGCCGGCATGGTTGATGACCATCGGCTGAGGAAACAGCTCACCGGCCGGCGCGACTTGCGCGACAAAGCCTTGAGACAAACCGGGAATCAGCGATTGCCTGATGATCCCGTCAGGGTTCTCCGTCATCTGCTGGATCAACCGCGCATCCCGAATCGCGGCTTTCTCGCTATCGCGTTCGCAGATCACCCCACCAAATTCTTTGGCCGCCATCGTGGTTTGGCGGACGTGGGGAATTCGCTCGGTCTGGTAGGTGTTCAGAAACGCAGGGGCTGCCAGCCCTCCTTTCACCAGCGCAAGCTTCCAGACCAGGTTCAGCGCATCGCGGATCCCCTGGCACATGCCTTGTGCCAGGAACGGCGGCGTCATATGGGCCGCGTCCCCGAGGAAGAACACTCGGTCGGCCTTCCACTGCTCCAGGATCAATGCATGGAATCTATACGCAGAGGCCCGCCATAGCTGGTAGTCACCCTCCGGCAACCAACGAGCGATCAGCTTCTTGATCGCTTCAGGCTGTGAGATTTCCGAAGGCTGCTCATCAGGATTGATCATGAATTCCCAGCGACGATGCCGACCAGGTCCGACGACAAACGTGCACGGCCTGGCCAGCTCGCAAAACTGCACGTTGGTCTTCGGCAGATGCTCGCCCGCCCCTTCGTTGAGGATCACGTCGACCACCAGCCACGGCTCGTCGAACGCGAGGTCTTCCATCTTCAGCCCCAGACGGGTACGGATCGGGCTGGTTCCGCCATCGCACGCCAATACATAATCAGCTGTGACCGTGCGCTCAATCCCGTCTTTGGCCTGAATGCGCACGTGCGCCTGGGAACCGCTTGAGTCGACCGACAGCACTTCTGAACCGAGCTCAACGGTGACGGACTTCAAATCGGCAATTTTGCCGCGCAGTGCACGCTCGACCGGTGGTTGCGAGAACACGTAGTTAGGCGCCCACCCCAGTGCAAAGGGCGGCTTGGCCGCATCGATGCGCTTGATCAGCCGGGAACCGGTGGTTCGGTACTCCGAGGGACGATAAGGCATGACATGCTCGGCGATCTCATTGGCCAAGCCAATATTGCCGAAGACACGCATCACTTCATGGTCAAAACCCATGGCCCGGGGATTGGTGTACACCGTTTCGGACTTGTCTACGACGAGCGCATTCAGCCCCCACATCCCGGCCAGATTTGCGCACAGAGCACCCACCGGACCCATTCCAACAATGATGACATCGTAGTCCATCGTCTACTCCGCTTTTTGTTTTTATCCCGTGTGACTTCTGGTTGATGAGCGGGCTTGCGCAGGCCCATCAACCAGACTTCAACAACCATCAGCCGATTCGAACCCGCTGCTCTGCGATCTTCGCCCGAATGGAATCCATCCACTGCTCTCGCGTCTGGAAGCCGGGGCGGCGCTTACACATGGCTTCGGTCTGGGCCAGGATGACCTCGGTCGGCAGTTCAAGATCGAGTGGCTCCTTGCAAGGTTGAGCGGTGTAGAAAGGCGCATCGACATACATTTCGATGGGGTTGCCTTCAGGGTCTTTGAAGTAGATCGACCAGGCGTTCCCGTGATCCACCTGGACAATCCCTTCGATGCCACTTTTTTTGGCGAATTGGTAGTAAGTCTTCAAGTCGTCCAGGGAATTGAGCAGAAACGACAATTGATTGATCGGGTTGAATGGCAGGTCAACAGGTTTGCCGTCAAAGAGCACGACCTGGTGATGCAGTTCCGGGTTCTGCGTCATGAAGAACAGACGATGACCGGTCGAGGCCACGCCCTTGTCGCTGACGATGAAGCCCAAGGTGCGGCAGTAAAAATCGACCATACGATCGAGGTCTGCGCAAAACACGCCGGTGTGGGTGAAATTGATGGTTGGTAAGGCGGGCATTTGGAACCTCCGGTTTTTATGATTGTGTAGAGGACAACGCTTAGGCTTCGTCAATAACGCCGTTCGATAGCGTCCCGATCTCGGTGATGACCACTTCGAATACATCACCGGGTTTCAGGAAAATCGGTGGATTTCTCTTGAAGCCGATCCCGCTCGGCGTACCGGTTGCCAGAATGTCGCCCGGGTTCCATGGAAGCGCTTTCGACACATACGAAATCAAATGCGGAATGTCGAATGCCAATTCTGAAAGGCTGCCTTCCTGCAATTGCTCGCCATTGAGTACACCCCGTACCACCAGCTTACGGTAATCGGGAATTTCCGACGCTGGAATGACCCATGGGCCCAACGCGCCGGTTTTTCTGAAGGTCTTGCCCATGCCGTACTGGTGCGTATGGAACTGCCAATCGCGAACACTGGCATCGTTGAAGCAGGTGTAACCCGCGACGTGATCCATTGCATCGGCAGGATCGATGTGCGCGCCACCCTTCCCGATCACCACGGCCAGTTCGGCTTCGAAGTCAAATTGCTCTGACACCTGAGGCCTTACCAGCGGCTCGCCGTGGGGAAGCAGGGTTTCGGCAAAACGCTGGAAAATCACCGGGAATTCCCCAACCTTTCGGCCCGCCTCTTCGGCGTGCGCCACATAGTTGATCCCCACACAAATCACCTTGCCGGGATTGGGTATGACCGACTCCAGTTGAATGCTGGAAAACGGGTAATCGGGCTGGACGGTCTCTACGACTTTACGTGCCTCCTGTACCAACAACGGATTGGCCAGAAAGGATGCGAGGTCCGGAACCTGCGCAAAACGGCGGGTCAGCTCGACCACCCCGTCACCTGATACGGCGCCGAAATGGGCCTTTCCTTCTTTACGGTACGAAATCAGCTTCATGTTCTTCTCCTGTTTTTTATGCACAAAAACTAATTTCTTGCACCATACATCATTAAATGCATAATGCAAAAGGCCGGTTTAAAAAAATAACGAGCTGCATAAAGCTCACGGTTCTGGAGGTTAGGCATGTCGCTTGTGATGGTTCGTAAGGTAAAACTGGATATCGAAGAAGTGTTCCACGAAGGCGGGCCTCGCTCGTCGGTCCCACTGAGGATCGCGGTCGCCACCGCCGTGGTCGCCAACCCCTACGCAGGTAAATATGTAGAAGACCTGCTGCCGTTCATGCAGGAATTGAGGGGGCTGGGCGCAGAGCTGTCCGAGCGGCTGATCCACGCGCTGGGCGGTGCCCAACACGTGCAGGCCTATGGCAAAGGTGCAATCGTCGGTGAAGACGGTGAACTGGAACACGGTGCGGTCTGGCACGAAGCCGGTGGCTGGGCAATGCGTGAAGCGCTCGGCAATCCGAAGGCGATTGTTCCGGCGGGCAAAACCATCGGCGGCCCCGGTTGCCGGGTGATGATCCCGCTCGGGCATATCCAGGCGGCCTATGTTCGCAGCCACTTCGGTGTGGCTGAAATGACGGTATGGGACGGGCCCCGTCGCGGCGAAATCGCTTTTGGTCTGGCGATGGCCACCGGAGGCCGGATTCATGCACGGCTGGGCGGTCTGGCTGCCGCCGATGTGAAGGGTGAAGACGGGCTTCGTTAAGGTTCAGGGTTTAAAGCGTGCTCCAGGGTTACGTACCACTACAAAAACAATATGTGTGTTGGAGAACATCATGACTGCAAAAACTATGCGCGCCGCACGTCTGTATGAAGGCGGTAAACCCATGGTCATCGAGCAAGTGCCCGTGCCCGAGATTCGCCCGACCGAGGTGCTGGTCAAGGTCAAGGCGTGCGGGATCGTCCCGAACCTTCACAACATTCTGACCAACTGGGTCAAATGGTTCCCGCAGAGCCCTCTGCCCAAGCTGCCTGCCATTTTCGGACTTGACCCTGCCGGGGTCGTCGAAGCCGTCGGCGCCCAGGTCTATGACTTCAAGGTCGGTGACCGGGTTTATGTGAACCCGGGTCGGCACTGCGGCTCATGCAGGGCTTGTCGCGCGGGCAACACCATTGCCTGCAGCGCCTATACCTTCAACGGTTACTTCGGGTTCACCGCCAAAAGCCCGCGCATGTTCGAAGACTACCCTTACGGCGGTCTGTGCGAGTACATCCCTGCCCCGCAATACAGCCTGGTCAAACTGCCCGACAACATCAGCTTCGAGACCGCCGCACGCCTGGGCTATCTGGGCACCGCCTATAAAGCATTGATCAAGGCCAACGTCGGTCCCGGCAGCACCGTGCTGATCAACGGGATCAGCGGCACACTCGGCCTGGGCGCTGCCGCCCTGGCGCTGGCCATGGGCGTTCGTAAAATCCTCGGCACCGCCAGGAACCAGGACCTGTTCCAAAAGGTAAAAGACCTGGCGGCCCCGGGCCGGATTGAAATCCATACCCTCGGTACCGTCCCGACTAACCAGTGGGTCAGTGAAATCACCCACGGCGAAGGTGTCGATGTCGTCATTGACGCCCTGGGCCCCGGCGCACCACACGAAACCCTGACTCAAGCGCTTAAATCCCTTAACCGCGGCGGGCACCTGGTCAACGTCGGCGCCATCGCCGGTGATGTCCCCATCGACCTTCACTGGATCATGGACAACGATGTCCAGATCAGCGGCTCGGCCTGGTTCACGACAGGGCAAGGCCAGGACATGGCTGACATGGTTGAATCGGGGGTACTGGATCTCTCATTCTTCGAAAACACGGCCTTCAGTCTGGAAGACGTCAACAACGCGATCACCGGCATCGAAAACCGCCATGGCGGCTTTAGTAACTACGTCATCTGCCCTTGATAAAACGCAGCGAGCGGAGCGGTTTCTCTCTCGCTCGCTGCCTCTTTGAGTAATCCAGAATGAAGATAAGAAGAATCGTGACCGGCCACGACGAACAAGGGAATTCCGTGTTCGTTTCAGACGGCTATGCCCCAAGGGCGCAATCCTTTGCCTCGATCCCTGGGCACGCGATGGCACAGCTGTGGACCACTCCCGCCAATCCAGGCCCCCACGAACAGGAACGCGATCCCACGCTGGATTACGCGTCGCTGATTCCTCCTCAGGGAGGCACAAGTATCGCCATGTATGATTTTCCGCCTGACACCGTCATGCAGAACCCTGTCGATGGCGTCCGGGTCTATGAGGAACTGGGCGCCGCATTGCCTGGCTTGTTCGAAAGCTTTGAAGCGGATAATCCGGGCATGCACACCACCCCCACTATCGATTACGGAATCATTCTGGAGGGTGAGATGTGGCTGGAGCTGGATAACGGTGAGAGTCGTCTGGTAAAGGCAGGCGAGATCGTGATCCAGAATGGCACCCGACACGCATGGCGCAACAAAAGTGACCAGATTGCCCGAGCACTTTTTGTGATGATTGGTACTGCACCTCCAGAGAAAGCCTGATGTGCAGCCTATGCCAGTCAGTTAAGTGCAATCCATGTGGGAGCGGCTTAACTACCCGGCATTAAGTTGTAGTCCCCTTTGTTTTTCATTTCTCCGGGTTAAGGATTTTTATGGCCACGCTCGTTCATCGTCTGCTCGGTATCTCCGGCAGCCTGCGTTCACAGTCAACGAATACGGCGGTACTCAAGGCACTTGCCTCGCGATTGGGTGATCAGGCAGAGATGAATCTCTTCGCTCTGAACGATATCCCGCTGTACAACAGTGATCTCGAAGCAGAGGCGCTGCCAGCATCGGTGGCCGCTCTGAAAGAGGCCATTGCACGCGCCGATGGTTTGATCATCTGCTCGCCCGAATACAACTATGGCACTTCTGGCGTTTTGAAAAATGCGCTGGATTGGGCTTCCCGCCCGGGCTTCGATTCACCCCTGAAAAACAAACCCGTGCTGATCATGACCTCGTCACCCGGCATGCTCGGCGGGGTGCGCGCCCAGTCTCAACTCCGAGAGACGTTATCGGCTACCCTTTCCAGGGTGATCTCCCGCCCGCAAATCGTCATTCCCCACGTCACTCAAAAGATCGAGGACGGCAGATTCGTCGATGAAACATCGATCGAATTCATGCTCGCGGCTGTCGATGATTTAATCCGTGAAATCAATCTTGGGGTGTAGTGAGTGAACTCGCGGCGCTGCTTGCTCGCCCCCTCTGTAGCAGCTGGCGAAGCCTGCTGCTACAGGATCGCATTCGGCCCAACTGGCATTGCCCTCAAACCTTCCTCTTCAGCAGCCCCTTCAACCGCAAACTCGCCCGCTGCGCCGCCGCCATTTTTTCCGGACGCTTCATGCGCTTCCATTTTCTGATGTCGTCCTTGGTGCGGCCACAACTGACACACAGCTCACCACTGAGCTGGCAAATGGAAATACACGGATTTTCGATATCCTTGGCCACGCTTCAACCCCGCGTCGAGCGCTTGGGCGCCAGGCGTTGCTGCCAGTTGCCGGCATTGGCGCGCTGACATTGCTCTTCAGAATCAAACTGCACATGGGCCGCTACCGGGCTGATGAGTACATCCGCTTCACTGAACGCCACGGCCGTCAGTTCGACCATACGCTCGCCCTGCCCGCTCGCCAGCGCCTGATCCTTGTTGGCCTGCGTATCGAAGACCCAGATCACCCGCAGACTGGAAGGAAAGACCGCGTAATCGACTTCGTGGGTCAGCCAGCAGAACCCGACTATTTCCGCTTTGGCGGTTTCACACGCCTCGGTCAGGGTGGCGACCAGGCGACGTTCGATTTGGGCCTGATCGCGTTTGCTTAAAGACATCGGGTAAGGGGTCCTTGGGTGGGTGTCGATGGAAAGGGCTCATCATACCTTCGGTCGCTCGTTTCCTCTCTGCGTCATTGCCCGCCCACGACCCCGGTTGGTGTTCAGTGACAAATAGCGCGGCAGACCTGAAAGCTTTTGTGTTTGTGCTGCCTCTTCGAGCAAGCCCGCTTGCATGGAAGGAACGTTTTCATGTGCATGACACAAATCCCCTGTGTGCTGGCTTGCTCGCGAAGAGGCCCGAATAAACAGCACAAATTCCGACCCGAAAAATACTCAGAGACGCCCATGGCTCCCGGCTTTTCTCATTTGTATGAGCGCTACACGGCGTCCATCCGGCGACACTCGCTCCTCAACCCCAAACGGCACAAATCCTAGCTGCGGATACAGAAGCAGCCCCGCCGTATTCTCGTTGAAGCACGAAATCTGCACCTCGCTTGCCCGATGACGCTCAAAGGCCAGCGTCACCATCGTCTCCACCAAAAACTTCGCGACACCTTTCCCCCGCGCCCTGGGCGACACGATCACATTGCCGATCGCGCAAACGCCATCGCGCTCAAACGCATAAAAATTCGCAAAGCCAACGACAGATCCGTCCCCCTCAATCACCGTCGAGTCGGAGCGTTGAGCAATCGATGCATGCAGTTGATCTTCCGTCAGCGGGTAGTGCGCCTTCGGGAACATGTAAAACAGTTCTTGGGCGTTTTGCGGAAAGTCGCAAACAGTCAACACATCTTCAGCATCGACGGGGCGGTGGGTGAGTAGCATTGGTTGGGTTCCATCCAAAGGTCGGTGCGACAGATTACGTTTTGCCGATGCTGGATAAAAGAGACTCGTAACAGCGATTCCATCTCGATGACTCAGGTAAAAGATTCTGCCTATCAAGCGTGAATACCCCACCTATTAGCTGACTGCTTTATAGGCGTCTAACCTTAATGCAGCGCTGGCGTGAGCCGGCCGGTTGAGACTTGATAAAAGATACGAATGAATCAGAAGCGTACTAGGCTTGCCGTGGGCCACCGTATGGCAACTCGATTTGCCGCTATCCAGATTCCCCTGTGACCACGATGAACGGTTGATCGAACGGCTGCAGCCTATGTCATTGATTTCGCTCGTCGCTATTGCGCGCCCACCCCGGGCCGGATAGCCGGATGAATACGACCAAAGGTAGTGCACACATGGCAAATGAATCGAAATGCCCGTTCAATCACGCCGCCGCGGGCGGTGGCACGACGAACCGCGATTGGTGGCCGAACCAACTGAACCTGAAGATCCTGCACCAGAATTCGCGGCTGTCCGACCCCACGGACGAGGGTTACAACTACGCCGAAGCGTTCAAAAATCTGGATTTTCAGGCGCTCAAGCAAGACCTGCACGCGCTGATGACCGATTCGCAAGACTGGTGGCCTGCGGACTTCGGTCACTATGGGCCGCTGTTTATTCGCATGTCCTGGCACGCCGCCGGCACGTACCGCGTCGGTGACGGTCGTGGCGGTGCCGGCTCCGGTCAGCAGCGCTTCGCACCGCTCAACAGTTGGCCGGACAACGTCAGCCTCGACAAGGCGCGCCGGCTGCTCTGGCCGATCAAGCAAAAGTACGGTCGCAACATCTCCTGGGCCGACCTGATCGTGCTCACCGGCAACGTCGCGCTGGAGTCCATGGGCTTCAAGACCTTCGGCTTTTCCGGTGGCCGGCCAGACGTTTGGGAACCGGATGAGGCCGTCTACTGGGGCTCCGAAAACAAGTGGCTGGGCGGTGACACCCGCTACGAAAAAGACAAAAAGGAACCCATGCAAGAACCCGGCGAAGGCCCACTCGTTGCTGAGCCGGGGGAAAATGAGGACAGCCGTACCGAGGGAGGACGCAACCTGGAAAACCCGCTCGCCGCGGTGCAAATGGGCCTGATTTACGTCAACCCGGAAGGTCCGGAAGGCAACCCGGATCCGGTCGCTGCTGCGGTGGACATCCGCGAGACCTTCGGGCGCATGGCGATGAATGACGAAGAAACCGTGGCACTGATCGCCGGTGGCCACGCCTTCGGCAAGACCCACGGTGCCGGCCCTGCCGACAACGTCGGCGCCGAGCCCGAAGCCGCTGGCCTCGAAGCTCAAGGCCTGGGCTGGAAGAGCACCTTCGGCAGCGGCAAGGGCGGCGACACCATCACCAGCGGCCTGGAAGTGACCTGGACCACCACCCCCACCAAGTGGAGCAACAACTACCTGGAAAACCTGTTCGGTTTCGAGTGGGAACTGACCAAGAGCCCGGCGGGCGCCAACCAGTGGACGGCGAAAGGCGGTGCTGGCGCGGGCATCATTCCAGATGCTCACGACCCGTCGAAGCGGCGTAACCCGACCATGCTGACCACGGACCTGTCCCTGCGATTCGACCCGATCTATGAGCCGATTTCACGGCGGTTCCTGGCGAACCCCGATCAGTTGGCCGACGCGTTCGCCCGCGCCTGGTTCAAGCTGCTCCACCGCGACATGGGCCCCCTCTCCCGCTACCTCGGCCCGGAAATGCCCAACGAAGAACTCCTGTGGCAAGACCCCATTCCGAAGGTCGACCACGCCGTGGTCACCGACAGCGACGTCGCTGCACTCAAAGGCAAGCTCCAGTCCTGCGGCCTATCTGTCTCGCAACTCGTATCGACTGCCTGGGCGGCAGCCTCCACCTTCCGCGGCTCCGACAAACGCGGCGGCGCCAACGGCGGACGCCTGCGCCTGGCCCCGCAGAAATCCTGGCAGGCGAACCAGCCTGAGCAACTGGCGAGCGTACTGGCGAAACTCGAGAGCATCCAGAACGAGTTCAACAGCGGCGGCAAGAAAATCTCGCTGGCAGACCTGATCGTGCTGGCCGGTTGTGCCGGCGTTGAACAAGCGGCGAAAAATGCCGGCCAGACCGTGACGGTGCCTTTCACACCGGGCCGGATGGACGCCTCGCAAGAGCAAACGGATGTCGAATCCTTCGGGTTCCTCGAACCCGCCGCCGATGGCTTCCGTAACTACCTCAAAACCCGCTACAGCGTACCGGCCGAGGCCTTGCTGATCGACAAAGCGCAACTGCTGACACTCACCGCGCCAGAAATGACCGTGCTCATCGGTGGCCTGCGAGTGTTAAACACCAACGTCGGACAAACCCAGCACGGGGTGTTCACGAAGCAGCCAGAAGCGTTGACCAACGACTTCTTCAAGAACCTGCTCGATATGAGCGTGGAATGGAAACCGGTGTCGCAGGCCAATGAAGAGTTTGAAGGGCGCGACCGGAAAACCGGTGACCTTAAATGGACGGGTACGCGTGTCGATCTGGTGTTTGGCTCGAATGCGCAGTTGAGGGCCTTGGCTGAGGTCTATGCCTGCGACGATGCGAAGGAGAAGTTTGTGAAAGACTTCGTCGCGGCCTGGGTCAAGGTGATGAATCTGGACCGGTTTGATCTGAGATGATCTGAGCAATACTGCTGAAAACCGCAACGCCTCCCTGTGTGGAGGCGTTGTGGTTTTTGCTGATCTGTGGACCTGATCGAGTCGACCGTCGACAGCGGTCACTCCTCTCACCTGCACGTTGGCGATCCACAAGATTCTCAAGCTAGCCTACTCTGCGCGCACATGCTCCAACACCACTTCCAGTGGGTGGCGTAGTTGCCTGTTGGCGCGACGCTTTACCTGAGTGCGGCAGGAGTAACCCGTTGCCAGTGCTTCTCCCGTCTTGTCCAGCTTGCCGGCCCATGACTGCTCAAAAATGGTCCGCGAGGTGTCCTGGTTGCGTGCTTCATGGCCGTAGGTTCCGGACATGCCGCAACAGCCCGTCGCCTCAGTCACCAACTTGAGTCCAAGCCGGGCAAACACTGCTTCCCATTGCGAAGTACTGGCCGGCACATTGGTCTTCTCGGTGCAGTGCGCCAGCAAACGGAATGTCTGAGTAGCCGGATGCGGTTTTTCAGGCAACACATCGAAGAGCCACTCCTGGGGTAGCAAGACCTTTGGGCAATCATTGAGCCCCGGCACTTTCTGGTATTCCTGGCGGTAGACCAGCGTCATCGCCGGATCCAGCCCCACCAACGGTACTTCGCAGTCGGCTAGCGCCTTGAGTTGACTGGCGTTGCGGATCGCCGCTTTGGCGAATGCGCCGAGGAAGCCTTGTACATGCAACGGCTTGCCGTTGGCACTATAGGGCGCCAGAAACACGCGATAGCCCAACTGATGCGCCAACTGGATAAAGCTCGCCAGCAACGGTGTTTCGAAGTAACGGGTGAAAGCGTCCTGCACCAACACCACGCTGCGCTGACGTTGCGCGATGGTGAGCTCGCGCAGGGCCGGCACGCTGGCGACAACGACGTTGCAGCGGGTCAACGTGGCCTGCAAGTCGTAACGGTTGATCAGCGGGCTGTCGAGCATGCCGACGTGTCGCGCAAGCAAGCGGCTCATCCATGTTGAGCCCATTACCGCGTTGTACAGGCCCGGCGCATAGGCCATATAAGGAATGGTGAACTCCAGCGAGCCGATCAGGTAATCGCGAAGCGGACGTTGATAGCGACCGTGATAAAGCTCCAGAAAACGCGATCGGAAATCCGGGACATTGACCTTGACCGGGCATTGTCCGGCGCAAGATTTACAGGCCAGACAGCCCGCCATCGCGTCGTAGACTTCGTGGGAGAAATCCGCCTCGCCGCGCGAGCGTGCCAGGTTATTGCGCATCCTCGTTGGCAAGCCGCTCAACCACGACAACTTGCCCCGCGCCGCTTCCAATACATCGATATTGGCCGCGCCTTGCAAACGCAACCATTCGCGAATCAATGACGCCCTGCCCTTTGGCGAATGCTGGCGTTCACGGGTGGCTTTCCACGAGGGGCACATCGCATCGTCGGGGTCGTAGTTGTAACAGGCGCCGTTACCGTTGCAGTGCACAGCGGTGCCGAAACTTTGCCAGACACGTTCGTCGATTTGCCGATCCAGCTCACCGCGCAGCGTCACTTCGTTAACCTTGAGCAAGCCTTGGGCGGAATCCGGCGGAGTGCAGATTTTGCCGGGGTTGAGCTGATTGTGTGGATCGAACGCGCCCTTGAGCAATTGCAGCGCCGGGTACAGCTCGCCAAAAAAATCAGGGACATATTCGGAGCGCAATCCCTTGCCGTGCTCGCCCCACAGCAAACCACCATAGCGCCGGGTCAGCTCGGCCACGGCATCGGAAATCGGCTTGACCAGCGCGGCCTGGGCCGGGTCTTTCATGTCCAGCGCCGGGCGCACATGCAACACACCCGCGTCGACATGCCCGAACATGCCATAGGCCAGGCCATGGCTGTCGAGCAAGGCGCGGAACTGCGCGATGTAGTCGGCCAGTTTCTCCGGCGGCACGGCGGTGTCTTCAACGAAAGGCTGCGGGCGAATCTCGCCTTCAACGTTGCCCAGTAGCCCGACCGAGCGTTTACGCATGGCGTATACGCGGGTCACTGCTTCGGCACCTTCGGCCAACGTGTGGCCCAACCGCTCGATCGTGGTGTCGGCCTGCAGATGCGCCACGAACGATGCCACGCGAGCCTTCACTTGTGTCAGGTCCTCCCCGCTGAACTCCACCAGATTGATACCCAGCGTCGCGCGCTCGGCGTCCGTCGGGAAATACTCGGCGACGCTGTGCCAGACAATGTCTTTCATCGCCAGCATCAACACTTTGGAGTCCACGGTTTCGATGGACAGCGGCTTGTGCGCCAACAGCGCATTGGCGTCGCGCAGCGCATCCATGAAGCTGGCGTAGCGTACGTTCACCAACACCGAGTACTTGGGAATCGGCAGCACGTTGAGCTTGGCTTCGACGATGTAGCCCAACGAGCCTTCCGCACCGCACAACACGCTGTTGAGGTTGAAGCGTCCGTGCTCATCACGCAGATGCGCCAAGTCGTAACCCGTCAGGCAACGATTGAGTTTGGGGAACACCGACTCGATCAGGTCGGCCTGGGTTTCCTGAATGTGCCGCGCGGTGCGGTACACCTCGCCGATGCGGCCGGATTGCGCGCACACCACCTCCAGCTCCGCATCGGACAGAGGCTGGCTGTGCAGGCGCTCACCGCCGAGCAGTACGCTGTGTAATTCCAGAACATGATCGCGGGTCTTGCCATAGGTGCAGCTGCCCTGGCCGCTGGCGTCCGTGTTGATCATGCCGCCCACGGTGGCGCGGTTGGAGGTCGACAGCTCCGGGGCGAAGAAAAGCCCATGAGGCTTGAGCGCGGCATTCAGCTGGTCCTTGACCACGCCCGCCTGCACCCGCACCCAACGCTGGGCGACGTTGATTTCGAGGACAGTGTTCATATGCCGCGACAAGTCGACCACGATGCCTTCGGTCAATGACTGGCCATTGGTCCCGGTGCCACCGCCTCGCGGGGTCAGCTTGATCTGGCGAAAGCGTGGTTCGGCCATCAATGTCGCGATGTGCACGATGTCGTCCGCGTCCAGGGGGAACACCGCCGCTTGCGGCAGACGCTGGTAAATCGAGTTGTCGGTCGCCAGCACGGTCCGAGTGGCATAGTCGGCGCTGAGCTGACCGCGGAAGCCGCTGGCGCGCAGGGCTTGCAGAAATTCCGGGTACTGTGCCGCGGGTTCAACGGTCGTCAACTGGGCGATCATCGCAGGATGGTCTCTTGTGGGTCTAATCACGGAAAAATCAAAACACTTGTCGCCTGAGCATTAATGGGGCAGCCTCAGGTCGTCGGCTATGCCAATGATCCTGCAGGCTCGGGCACCGGACAAACGGATAATCCTGCCGCTATTGATGACTTTTACGAATGAATTACCGTCACCTCACCCCCTCGATGTCGTTGCTGCTGGCCTTTGAAGCCGCCGCCCGACATGAAAGCTACACCCACGCTGCGCTGGAACTCTCCCTGACCCAAAGCGCAGTCAGCCGCCAAGTCCAGGCGCTGGAGCAGCAACTGGGCCTGACGCTGTTTCGCCGTGAAGGCCGCCAGGTGAAGTTGACCGATGTCGGTCGTCTTTATCAGCGGGAAATGAGCGAAGCGCTCGGACGCATCCGTAGCGCCACGTTGCAGGCCATGGCTTATCAATCCGGCAGCGGCACATTGCGCCTGGCCACATTGCCGACCTTCGGCTCGAAGTGGTTATTGCCGCGCCTTCATGACTTTTATAAAAGCCATCCTGGCATGCTGGTGCACATCAACTCCCGGATCGACGCCATCGACTTTGAAACCAGCGGCATTGATGCTGCGATTGTCGTCGGCAATGCTGATTTACCGGGCCTGATCAGCCATCGGCTGCACACGGAAGAACTGATGGTGATCATTTCTCCGCAAGCGGCCAAGGCCCATGACGCCTGGCCTGCGGAGCGCATTGGCGGGCAGACGCTGCTCAATGTCGCGAGTAATTCCAACGTCTGGGGCGAGTGGTTCAGCCACCACGGCTTGCCCCATCGGATGATGCGCCTGGGGCCAAGTTTCGAACTCACCTCACACTTGATCCAGGCCGTCAGAGCCGGCATCGGAATAGGTCTGGTGCCTCGTATTCTGGTGGCCGATGAATTGGCCAATTCAGAGCTGATCGGCCTGGACCTGCCCTTCGCCAGTCAGCGCAGTTACTACCTGACCTACCCGCCGCGCAACGAAATGCTGCCATCACTCATCGCGTTCCGTACCTGGTTGCTGGAACAGATATGAGCGCCCTGGATCTCAAGGCGAGAGACGCCCTCTCCCTACACCGGAGAGATCGTGGCAAGCGCACCAATCAAAATGGTCAACACCAGAAATCCACCCAGGAATAATGCCATCTTGCCCATTGGGCCTCCTACGTTATGAGTTTGCGGTGCAGCGGCTACCGCCGCTGCTGACCGTGCTGTCATTGTGAGCCGCAGGCTGATCCCATTACAGATGCAGATGGCGAAGGAAAAACCGTATCAGCCCCGACCTTGACTGATTGACCTGAACAATATGACGACTCATCGCGCCACCTTCTGGTTAGCGTTTACCTTGGGTGCGGTACGGCGGGAACGCACGATTGGCCAGAATAATTCTTCTTTCCAGCTTATTGGTGACAAGTGTTCGATTCCGTAGGCTGGCGGACGCCGACGGGTAATTTTTGCGGTTCCGAACAGGATGTCCCAAAAAAATAACAGGTTGCCGAAATTGCCTTTGTAATGGGTAACGCCGTCCTCGGCAGTCAACCCGTGATGCGCAGAGTGAGTGGAGGGTGTGGAGAAGGTTCGCTCCAAAACCCAGACAAGTGGGCGTAACGCGCGGATGCGATAAAGTTTGTCGTCCCACGCAATGCTGCTGTGTGCAGCGAAGATCACGGTCATTTTCAGAATCAGATAAACATAATAAACGGGTGCAAGCCCAAGATAGATCAACACTCCGGATAACCAGATGCCGGGCATCAGAAGATAGTAGAAACTGTTGTTGCGATAGACGATGCGCACACTCATATAGGGTGCGGAATGATGTGCACGGTGCAATGCATAAAGTGCAGGAACCCGGTGAGTCAGGCGATGCCACCAGTATTGGGTCATGTCATCGAGCAGTAAAAACAAGACAAATCCTGCAATCCACGGGATTCCGGCCAATGCGTCCTTCATCTCCGGTACAGCCTGACTTAATATTTTGCCACTAAGCCACATGACTAAAGGGAACGTGACCGCCACCAGGATGCCGGAGCCGACGACTTCAATGAGTACGTCACGTTTACCGCCTGACGACTGACGAAACGAGGAGCAGGCAAGCTCCAGGAAAATGAAGGCAAGGAAAATCCCGGCCACTATTACAGCAGGGTTATTGGCGAGCATTGTTGTATTCATGGCACTCTCGATTCAGGCCCTTGCGGGCAATGCCATGTCATTAGAAACCCAGGAGCCAGCCCTCCCAATGCGCGAAATGGACAGAATTGAGCTAGAACCGGCCAATCGCCCGCCCCAGCGCTTTCATCGAGGCAGGCTGGGCCAAGTACTGGAGCGCTTCCTTGACAGCCAGGTTTCCCGAAAAAGCACGGATTACAGCCTGATCGAACTGGATCAACTTTGGCGCGAGGCGGCGCGCATTGATTCGGCTATCGGGTTAAAACTGTTCGCGCTGTTCACGCCTCAGGACTGGCACGTCCTGGCTTATCTTTGCCTCTATAGCCCCGACGTTCTGTCGTCCATGCACCTTTGGGCGCGGTACGCACCGCTTGCATCGGACACAGACAACGTGAGGTTGGTGAATGACGAAAACGGCGTCGGGATCGAGCTGTGCGTCGATGCGCCAGGCGAGTTGGCGCGGTATGTCATCGAACACTATGGCGTGATGTCCATCGCGCAATTGCGACGTGGAACGGGGCAGGATGTGCAACCGATTCTGGCAAAATTCATGCATTCGCGGCCGTCGTACTACAAGCAATACACCCAGTGGTTTGGAGACCGCATCGAGTTTGACTGCCCGGTTAACTGTTTCTATTTCCATGCCCAAAGCTTGAGCCTGCCAATGCAGACCCGTCATCACGGGATGTTGGAGTTATTGACTCAGGAGCTGGATCGACGGATTGCCGCGCATCGCAATTTCAGCGGTTGGTCAGCCAAAGTTGCCGAAGGTGCGCGACGCTCTCTGGCCAGAGGTGAAACTCCAAATCTGGACAATCTGGCAAAGACGCTGCACCAGACGCCCAGGACATTACGCAGACGCCTGGAAGAACAAGGCACGACCTTCAGGCAATTACTCGATCAGGTTCGTGCAGAACTGGAACTGCATCTTGAGTTGCAAGGCGAGTCGTTAACAGAGATTGCAGCTCAATTGGGCTACAGCGATTTGACTGCCTACCTCCATGCCCGAAGTCGATGGCGTGACAGGAATTAAGGTGGCGGCCAGATTATTTCGAGCCTGTCTTTTGCTTTATCTATCCTGCCCTCAAGGCTACTCCTACGCCGACCGCATGCACCCCTGAGGTACGCCATCATTACCCCGCCCGCCACCAAACGACCATTCATCTGCCGCGGTAGTGGTAATCACCACCATGATGTCTTCAGAGTCGATGCCTGGTGCTCGACTCAGTCTCTCGACCAGGTTGCGATAGAAACGCTGTTTCGTCTCGATGTCTCGAGGGCGGCCGACAGTAATCGCGATCAGCACGAAGTCATGGCTGCGCGGACCGCCCAGGTAGCCGGGATCAATTCCGAATATCCGATTTAATGGCGACCATAGTCCTAAATTAGTGGATGATTCGATGCGCCGTCCAACCTTCGATCTTGATGTGCTGCGTACTTTCGTAACCGGTGTGGAATTCAACAGTTTTGCCAAAGCGGCGGATCGGCTCAATCGCTCGACGTCTGCCGTGAGCGCACAACTCAAGAAGCTTGAGGAACAGATAGGCACGCCAGTGCTGTCCAAATCCGGTCGAGGGCTGGTGTTGACGCCGGTGGGTGAATCCCTGCTCAGCCATGCCCGCCGACTGCTTGAACTGAACGACAGCATTTTCCAGACGCTACACGAAAGCCAGACCGCCGCAACGGTACGCCTGGGGCTTCAGGAAGACTTTGGCGAACACTTTCTCAGCGATATCCTGCGACGCTACGTCAAGATGTACCCGAGGGTGAGCCTCGAAGTCAGGATCGCGCGTAATATCGAATTGCTTGCATTGATCGACAGCGGTGGCCTGGACCTGGCCCTGTCTTGGGACACAGGGCACATGTCCCCCCATGCCACACGCCTGGGTGAAACACAGATGCACTGGATCGGATCTCGTGATACGCAACCGCTTAACTGCTCTGTAGATTCCCCCCTGCCATTGATCATGTTCGACGCCCCTTGCGTATTGCGTAGCGCGGCAACCCAGGCATTGGATGAGGCGCGGATTCCCTGGCGAATCGCGCTGACCAGCCCCAGCGTGGGTGGAATCTGGGCGGCCGTTGCTGCCGGTTTGGGCCTCACGTTGCGAACCCGCATTGGACTGCCAGGACATCTCGCCGTCATTGCCGGCCTACCCACGCTGCCGACCCTCGGCTATGTGCTTTATCGTGGAGCAGAACACCTGGCGCCTGCCACCCGACAACTGGCTGCGTTGATACAAACCAGTCTGGAAGAGCAGGCGTTCAGTATCACTGCAGGCGCCTCCGTTTGATGCTGTCTAAAGCAAATCGCCCAAGGTGTCGTACTTGTAATACTGGCTGTAATTCAGGACATCTCGAGGTGTCACCTTTTCCGGGAAAGGGCTGTACATCGGGTCATCTATCCGATGGAACTTGAGCATATCCGGGGGCATTTCCCGCAGGTACGTATGCGGCGGCGCCAGGCGGACTTACTGGGTGGCTGCGTCTGGCCGATTGCTGTTCGACCCGAAGGGCTGCTTTCGACTGTGGATTCAACCCGGAGCAGTCATCGAGACTGCCAATCGCGATGGTTCTGAATCAGGTTCGCAAGTCACCCGCTCTGATGAATTCGATGAGCGCGTTCAAGGCCGGTGGCACATAGCGCCGGCTGGGGTAATAAAGAAAGAATCGGCTTGGCGGTGCTTTCCATTCCTGGAGTATTTCTCTGAGATGTCCGTTGCTGATTTCGTCGCGCGCCAGCTCCTCGTAGACATAGGCAATACCAGCGCCATCTTTCGCCGCCTGGATCATCAGCGCATCGTCTTCCAGAATGAGCGGGCCTGTGACGGACAACCGTATCGGTTGACCGTCTGCTTGATACTCCCAGGCGTAAAATTTGCCACTGGGAAAACGCCTGGCAATGCACGAATGCTCGAGCAAGTCGCGGGGGGCGTGCGCGATCCCCTTTGCGGCCAGATAGGCATCCGAAGCAACGGTCACGAACGATTGAGGGGCGCCGACAGGGACTGCGATCATGTCGCCGGCCAGGCTTTCACCAAAGCGGACTCCAGCGTCAAATCCGCCGTTCACGATATCAGTCAATCCATCGTCGGTGATCAGGTCCAACTGAATACGTGGATACCTGGCCACGAAGGGCGCGAGCACTTTCGCAAACACGATACGAGCCGCCGGGCGCGCCACGTTGAGGCGGAGTTTGCCTGCGGGAACTTCCTGCATCGAGGTCAATTGCGCCAACACATCGGCAACCTGATGCAGGGTCGGGACCAGCGTCGCCAATAGCTGTTGGCCGGCCTCGGTCGGGGTCACGCTACGAGTGGTTCGGTTCAACAGCCTGATGCCCAGGCGTGCCTCCAACGCTCGCATCGCGTGACTCAACGCGGAAGCCGAAACGCCACGCTCGTCGGCGGCCTTGCGAAAGCTGCGATGGCGAGCGACGGCGGCAAAGGCATCGAGCTCAGAGAGATCGGGGTGATTACTCATGAATTTCGTTCAGCAGTTCAAATACGATTACCCATCTTATCGCCATCAGATCTCTCCCAGATACTACTCACATCATTTGTGGAGAGGTCGCAATGCAAAAGAATCGTCTTGGATCATCGGATTTTCTGATTTCGCCTATTGGCCTGGGGACGTGGGCAATCGCTGGCACAGGTTGGGAGTACAGTTGGGGAGCGCAGGATGACAAGGACAGCCTAGGCGCACTTGAATATGCCGTCGAACGCGGCGTGAACTGGATTGATACCGCTGCGGTTTATGGCTTGGGCCATGCGGAGCAATTGGTGGGGCAATTGCTGCGTCGGGTGCCGGTCTCGCGGCGTCCTTTGGTGTTCACCAAAGGCAGCCTGGTCTGGGACCCGGTCACGAAGCAGATTTCGCACTCCCTGGTCCCCCAATCCTTGCTCGCCGAGATCGACGCAAGCTTGCGCAGGCTCCAAGTCGAGACTATCGATCTGTATCAGATCCACTGGCCTGCCTTTCCTGCCGACGCAAGCAGTGAAGGTATTGAAATGGCGCTTTCGGCTTTGGTAGCCGCGCGCGATCAAGGAAAAATTCGCGCTATCGGCGTATCGAATTTCGATGTCGCTCAACTCAAGCGGGCGCAGGCGGTGACAGAGATCGTTTCGCTCCAGCCGCCGTACTCCGCCTTGATGCGGGACATCGAGAAAGACGTCCTGCCATTCTGTGAGCAGGCCGGGTTGGGTGTCCTTGCCTACTCCACACTTCAATCGGGGCTACTGTCCGGCAGCATGACGCGCGAACGCATCTCGCAACTGCCCGAAGACGATTGGCGCAAGGCCCGAAGTGCTGATTTCCAGGAGCCCCGTTTGAGTGCGAACCTGACATTGGTTGACGTCATGGCACGCATTGGAGAAAGGCACGGGGTGAGTGCTGCAGCGGTCGCTATCGCCTGGGCACTTCGCCAACCGGTAGTGACGGGCGCCATTGTCGGGGCCCGCCGTCCAGCACAAGTAGACGGGCTGATTGCAGCCTCGGCGTTGCGCCTTAGCGCCGCGGAAATCGACGAAATTCGACCGTTCCTGCCGTCGGGCATGGGAACAAACGTTCCTGGCGCCGCCTGACACCCGGGGTGGTCCGAGTGCTCTCCTCCCTCGCCATCGCTGGCAGGTGGGCTGTCTCACGCGACGGCTCGTGAAGCGCGCACTTTCTCGTATCGCGCGAATCCGATCTTGATGCCGACCAGAATGGGGGCAGCGATTACAAAAAGCAGGGCCACGGCGACGAACGCTGTGTCGAAGGCAATCACCGTGGACTGACTTGTCACCAACCGGCCCAGAAGGCTCGTCGCTGCCCGGCCAGCGGCCGCTGCATCCATTCCTTTCGCGCTCAGCATGGCTGTCGTGGTCGTCATCCGTTCGATGATCGCGGCCCCGCCTGGGGTGACGTTGGCGCCGAGGACCACGGCATTGGTGACGACGTTATGGTCGATCAGTGTCTGGAGCCCTGCGACCCCAATAAGGCCACCCAACTGGCGCCCCGTATTGAAAAGGCCTATTCCGCCAGCGAGGTTTCGGCTGTTGAGGTGGCTGAAAGCGATCAGCGTGATCGATAGAAACAGGAAGCCAAGCCCCAGGCCGCGCAACAGGATAGCCGCCATCATGTCGTCCGCGCCGCTTTCGCTGGTCGAACCGGACAGCATCCACATTGCAACCATGATCATCAGGATTCCAAAGGGCACCGTGGCGAATGGCGCAACGCGGCGGGCCTGCATGAGCCAGGCCGATATGAGCAGCGCGCCGACAAAAAAAGCGCCACTGGGCAACAGCAGCTGACCGGCATCGGCAGGCGTGAATCCGAGGACCGACAGGGCGAACGCCGGAATCAGGAACGCACTGCCGAACAAGGCGGCGCCGGCGACAAAACTGACGATAAAGGCGAAAGAAAAATCGCTCGTTTTGAACAGGGTGAAGTCGAACAGGCCCTGCCCTTTGGCCATCACTTGTTGGCCGAGAAATACCAGCAGAGCGGCTGCGCCGATCACCGTTAGCCACAGGATGCGAGGCTCCTCGAACCAGTCCCATCGGCTGCCTTGGCTGAGAACGTAGGTGAAACACAACAGGGTGGCAGAGATCAGCGAGAAGCCGATCCAGTCAAACGGACGCTGCCGGGCCTTCGCGGGCATTGGGCCGTCTGCGATCAGCACAAGTCCGGCAGCCGCCAAGGCAATCGGGACAACACTGAAGAAGATCCATGTCCAGGATTGGCTATCGATCAACCACCCTTGAAGCGCCGGGGCGAGCGTCGCAGGCGCGACAACGGAGCCCATGGCAAACAGCGCTTGAAGGATGGGCTGATAGGACCGCGGAAAAGCGCGAAATATGATCGCCTGGCCCCCGACCAGCAGGGTGCCACCGGCAAAGCCCTGGATAACCCGAAGTGCAACCAGCAGATCCAGCCGAGCGGTGATGGCGGCAATGCCACACGCCAGGCCCATGACCAGGGTTGAGCTGATGATCACATGACGCGCAGCGAAACGGTTCATCAGCCAAGGGGCGGTCATGAACCCGATCAGCTTGAGCGCGATGTAGCCGATATCCAACAAGGCAAACTCATCAGGCGTTGCATAGGTGTCGCCGATGATGTCGCTGCGTCCGAGCGACAGAACGGTGCTGGCGATCGCTTCCGTTAGCGTGGCGAGCACGATGCCCGCCATGAGCAGGACACCGGTCGTAGCGCTGGCGTTGCTCCGCGTGGCGCTGGCAACCGTGTTCATGAGCCGCCCCCTTGCGCAACCTCGACACGCGCGGACAAGCCAGGGACGATGCGGCCCGGCAATGGGTTGTGGGCAAGCCGGATCTTTACCGGAACCCGCTGCACGACACGCACAAAGTTTCCTGTTGCGTTGTCTGTGGGCAGCAAGCTGAACGCCGACCCGCTACCCGGTGCAAAGCTGTCGACCACGCCTTCAAGTGCCCCGTCGGGATAACCGTCGACCGTAATGCGCACGCGCTGGCCGGGGCGGATATGTTCGAGCTGGGTTTCCTTGAAGTTCGCCACGACCCACACATCATTGACCGGCACGATATCGAGCAACGAAACACCCGGCGTAACGAACCGGCCGACCCGGACCTGACGGTTACCGATAACGCCATCAACAGGCGCGTGTACCACGGTGCTGTCGAGATCAATCTGGGCCAGATCGCGCGCGGCCTGTGCCTGCGCCACAGCAGCAACGGCAGCTTCTCGCTGGGCCACGAGGACGGTGATGCGTTGCTGTTGAGCCTCGACCGTTGCCGAAGCTGCCGATACCGTCGCCTCGGCTCTGGAGCGTGCCGTGCCGGTTTCATCGACCAGGGCCTGGCTGACCGCGTGGCTGACGATAAGTTTTTGGCTGCGATCATGGGTCTTGGTCGCCAGATTCATCTCGGCGGCGGCCGAGCGTCGCTGGGCTTCGGCCTGTCGAATCAGGGCACGCTGAAGCTGGGTTTCGGCATCGACATGGGTCAGGCGAGCCTCGGCAGCGCTGACATTAGCCACTGCCTGCGCGAGCCGTGCGCGATAGTCCCGATCGTCAATCCGGAACAAGACGTCACCCGCCCGGACGGTCTGGTTGTCCTCGACCTCGACCGCCGTGACATAGCCGGCAACCTTGGCCGCGAGCGAGGTGAGGTCGCCGCGCACATAAGCGTTATCGGTGGAGGTCGAACCGCCCGAAAACGCCATGGCCCATCCGCCGGCCACAACCACCACGGCGCCGATGCACAGCAGGATGCCGATCATCTTTTTCTTGCTTTGCCGCGCCACCACGACAGGGATCTCGGCGCTTGCGCCGGTGGCAATGGCGGCCTTGTCCTGAAGCGAATTCATGTTCTTGTTTCCTGTTCAATGCCAAGGACCTGCAACAACCGCAGGACGACAGTGACCTGCCGTCCGGCTGTCGAGCGTCGATGAGCGTGTTGATCGGCTCACTTTTTGATGGGTGTGACGAGCACCTTTTCGTTGCTGTCGAGGACGAACACGGCCAGCAGGCGTGCAGGTTTCGTGTCGCTGGCGTTGGCGCTGACTTCGTGCACGGAGCCCGGCTCTTCTACGAAGTTTTCGCCGACGTTGTAGATCTTTTCCGGCTCGCCTTTGACTTTGATGCGAAACGAGCCCTCCAGGACCGTTGCATAAATGAAGGCCGTTTTCGGATGGGTGTGGGACGGCGACGCGGCGCCCGGCCCATACTCGACCAGCACGCCCTTCATGCTCTTGCCGGGGATGTTGGGAATGGGCCGGTCGAATACGACCGTCACCTTGCCTGCGGGCGGCTCGGCGGCCGACGCTGCGCTGATCGACAGCGCCGCGAAGGCAGCGGCCAAGAGATTTCGGGTAACCATGGCGATGCTCCTTGGTGCGTAGGTGGTGTGAGCGCGCGGCCCGTTACCGAGCCGTCGACTGACCGAGCCAGTCCTCGAAGCGGATTGCGCCAAGGCGCGGGTTCTTGCCGGGCGTCAGCGATTGATCGTCGAGCACCGAACCGAAGTAGCGCGCGTGCACGTCCGGCACGACCTTGCGCGTGTCCTGAGTGGCACGCAGGAAGCGCCTGACCAGTTCGTCGAGTGGCATGGCCTCGGGACCGGCGACTTCGACCGTGCCATTGACCGGTGTTGCCAGCGTGACCTCGGTGAGCGCCGCCACCACGTCGTCCGACGCCATCGGCTGGATCAGCGCCGGCGACAGGCAAATCTCCTCGCCGACAGTGGCCGCTTGCGCGATGCCGCCGACAAACTCGAAGAACTGTGTGGCCCGCAGGATGGTGTAAGGAATGCCGGACGCCTCGATCAGGTTTTCCTGCGCGACCTTGGCCCGGAAATAGCCATTCTCGGGAAGCCGTTCACTGCCGACGATCGACAGGGCCACGTGATGGCGAACGCCAGCGGCCGCCTCGGCAGCCAGCAGGTTACGGCTCGACGTTTCGAAGAACTCGAGAACGGCCTGGTCTTCCCACGAAGGCGCGTTCGCCACGTCGACGACAATATCGGCGCCATCCATCGCTTGGGCCAGGCCCTCGCGGGTGATGCTGTTCACGCCTGTGCTGGGGGCGGCTGCGAGCACGTCATGGCCGCGCTCGCGGAGGTTCTGCACAAGTTTCGATCCGATGAGGCCGGTGCCTCCAATGACGACGATCTTCATGGTTTCTCTCCGCTTCTCGACTGCAACCATTGCTGTCGATGTAGATCGAGAGTGCCAGCGCGCGTCAGGGACGTCCTTGTACCGGCCTTGAGTTTGCCTTCAGGGAAGCTTGGTTTTTCGTCCAGAAAAACAGTTATTCGACGGGTCTCCCTTGCCGCAAACGGTGCAGCGGGTCAGGCGCTGCCGTATTATCGATACCACTTACCAACCGCCAGCTCAGACACGGAGTCGAGGGCGCTCGACGAGGGGATCCTCACCTTGCAATTCGTGTTTGAAGACTACGTGCTCGATCAGCAGCGCCGGGAACTGACCTTGCGCGGGCAAGTCGTGGCTGTCGGGCCGCAGGTCTTCGATCTACTGCTGCAACTCGTCAGCAACCGCGATCGCGTCATGAGCAAGGACGACCTGCTCAAGGCCGTGTGGAGCGGTCGGATCGTCTCTGAGTCGACAATCACCAGCCACATCAATGCGGTGCGCAAGGCCATCGGCGATACCGGCGAAGAGCAGCGCCTGGTGCGTACGGTCGCCCGTAAGGGATACCGCTTCGTCGGCGAGATCAAGGTGGATGAGGTCGGGGAAACGCGACAGCCTGACATCGAAGAACCCACGCCCGTGGACCTGAAGCAAACGCCTGCGCCCACGCTCGTCCTGCCGGACAAACCCTCCATTACTGTCCTGCCCTTCCACAACCTGAGCGGCGATCCGGAGCAGGAGTATTTCGCCGACGGCATGGTAGAGGACATCATCACCGCCCTGTCGCGTATCCGCTGGCTGTTCGTCATCGCACACAATTCAAGCTTCACTTACAAGGGCCGGGCCGTGGACGTCCAGGGCGTCGGCCAGACGCTCGGCGTGCGCTACGTGCTGGAAGGTAGCGTGCGCAAGTCCGGGCACAAGGTACGCATCACCGGGCAGCTCATCGACGCAACGACCGGGATGCATATCTGGGCGGAGCGCTTCGAAGGCATGCTCCACGACATTTTCGAGCTGCAGGATCAAATCGCCGAAAGCGTCGTCGGCGCCATAGCGCCGCAGTTGGAACGGGCGGAAATCGAGCGCGCCAAGCGCAAACCGACGGAAAGCCTGGACGCCTACGACTATTACCTGCGCGGAATGCCGAAACTGCACAACGGCACCCGCGAAGCCATCGAGCAAGCGCTGCCGTTGTTCTACAAGGCCATCGAGCTCGATCCGGAATTTGCCTCGGCCTATGGCATGGCGGCCTGGTGCCACTTCTGGCGCAAGTTGAATGGCTGGATGACCGATCGGACTCAAGAGATCGCCGAGGGCGCACGACTTGCGCGTTTGGCGGTGGAACTCGGCCGGGACGATGCGGTGGCGCTGACGCGAGGCGGACATGCACTTGGCCATCTCGCCGGCGATATTGATGGCGGCATTGCCCTGCTCGACAGGGCACGCCTGCTCAACCCCAACCTCGCCCCCGCCTGGTACCTGGGCGGAATCCTGCGCGCACTGCGCGGTGAAACAGACGCCGCCATTGCGGATTTAACCCATGCCGTTCGCTTGAGTCCGCTGGATCCGGAAATGTTCAGGATGCAAGTTGGAATGGCACTCGCACACTTCTTCGCCGGGCGCTTCGATCCCGCCTCTGCCTGGGCGGAAAAAGCGCTGGGGAATCTACCCAGCCTCCTGGTGCCGGCTGCCCTGGTGGCAGCCAGTCATGCGCTCAGCGGACGCAAGGACAAAGCGAAGCAGGCGATGCAGCGTTTGCACGGGCTGGATCCATCCTTGCGCGTCTCCAACCTGAAAGACTGGTTGCCAATCCAGCGTCCTGAGGATTTTGCACGGTTTGCTGATGGGTTGCGGCTAGCTGGGTTGCCTGAGTGACTGCGGCCCGGTGAACTGCGAATGGCTTGCTAAAGCCAACGCGGGAATTCCCTACCGAAGGCTGCTAATGCGAACTGCGATCTGTAGCTGGCTTCGCCAACTGCTCCAAGGAATGCGCAGGTTCGCAGATTGCAACATACGAATGGAAGCTACACTGAAGTTGCTTGAATCTTGCATCCCCTCTTTCGGGAGAGCCAAGTGGATCTAACGATCGAGTCAGGTTCAAAGCAGCAGAAGCCAGTTTTTGGCTGGTACGAAACTGCGACTTAAATGCGTTTTAGTTGTTTGTGCCCAGTTGCGGGGGCGGTGACATCAATCCATTCCTGCAGCGAAAAAGCAGTCTGTTCGGTGGCATGCGTCACTCGAAGGGGTCATGCAGTGCATTAGCGAGCATCTCTTGTCAGCCCGTCACCTCTTGAACGATTCCGTTTCGGCAAGGAGATTCAGATGGTCGACTCCGTCAGCAACATCGACAAAGATACCCAGATTTCTGCCTCCAGCGATAAGTTGAAGTTCGGAGCATTGATCGCTCTGGTCGTCGGCTCCATGGTGGGCGGCGGGATTTTTTCGCTACCGCAGAACATCGCTAAAAGTGCCAGTGCTGGCGCCACCTTGATTGGCTGGCTGATCACTGGCGTCGGCATGCTGATGCTGGCATTCGTCTTCCAGACACTGGCCAACCGCAAGCCCAAGCTCGATGGCGGGGTTTACGCCTATGCCAAGGCCGGGTTTGGCGACTACATGGGTTTCTCTTCGGCTTGGGGTTACTGGATCAGTGCCTGGATCGGCAACGTCAGCTACATGGTGTTGCTGTTCAGTACCCTCGGGTTCTTCTTCCCGATGTTCGGAGAAGGCAACACGCTACCGGCAATCATTTGCGCCTCCGTGCTGCTCTGGCTCCTGCATTTTCTGGTTCTGCGCGGAATCAAGGAAGCCGCCTTCATTAACGTGATCACTACCATCGCCAAGATGGTGCCGCTGGCGCTGTTCATTGTCATTGCCGGCGTGGCCTTCAAGATGGATGTTTTTACCAGCGACTTCTGGGGCGCTGGCAACAGTGACCTGGGCACGGTGATGAATCAGGTTCGCAACATGATGCTGGTCACCGTCTGGGTGTTTATTGGCATTGAAGGGGCCAGCATCTTTTCCGCCCGTGCTGAAAAGCGCAGCGACGTCGGCAAGGCGACCGTGGTTGGCTTCGTCGGGGTGCTGCTTTTACTGGTTCTGGTTAACGTGTTTTCTCAGGGGATCATGGCCCAGGCACAACTGGCCGGCCTGAAAAATCCTTCCATGGCGGGCGTACTGGAACATGTGGTGGGTCACTGGGGGGCAGTACTGATCAGCGCAGGGCTGATCGTCTCGCTGGTCGGTGCGCTGTTGTCCTGGACACTCCTCTGCGCGGAAATCCTCTTTGCCAGTGCCCGCGACCACACCATGCCGGCGTTCTTGCGCAAGGAGAACGCTAACCAGGTTCCCGCCAATGCTCTATGGCTATCCAACGGGCTTATACAGCTGTTCCTGATTATCACGTTGTTCAACAGTTCCACCTATTTAAGCCTGTTGTACCTGGCAACCTCGATGATTCTGGTGCCGTACTTCTGGTCCGCCGCCTACGCTTTACTATTGGCCTGGCGTAACGAAACCTATGAGGAGGCTCAAGGCGAGCGGACCAAGGATCTGGTAATCGGGGTGATCGCTGTGCTCTATGCCGTATGGCTGGTGTACGCGGCCGGGGCGCAGTACCTGCTGCTGTCTGCACTGCTTTATGCGCCTGGCGCAATCCTGTTCGCCAAGGCCAAGCGCGAACTGGGCCAACCGGTGTTCACCTCCATTGAAAAAGTCATTTTCGTTGTCGTGATGATAGGTGCGCTGATCGCGGGTTACGGCCTCTACAGCGGTTTCCTCAGCCTCTGAAACAAGGGTTTGCATGGCGGATGGAATGCTCCGTCTGCCATGCGGCTCAATGAAAACCGAGGCGGACTTTTTCAATGGCATGGGCCATGAGCAATCGGTCGTCCGTCACTTAGCCTGATTCGATGGATAAAGACCGGCAAACCGAGCGATCACAACACCAACGTAAAAGACGCCTGAAAACTCTTCGACCATTACCAGTGAGCGGGCGTGATTGGTCAACGGGATAACATCTCCGTAACCGGTGGTTGTGAGCGTCGTGAGGCTGAAATAGATTAATTTGAAGAACGTGCCAGGCTGTGCGAAGTCGAGGGGGACAGGACCGAATGAGCCAGCGCTGGATATCTCCACCAGGGCATAAACGAAGGACCAAACGAAAGCCAGCATGATGTAACCCGCCAGCGCGCCATGCAGCTTGCCGGCTGTAATTGGCCCGCGCTTGAGAATGTAGAGAAGCACTCCGCTAAACGAGACGGCAAGAGACGCCGTATACGCTATCCCGGCAAGGCTAAGAATCGCGATACTCCCAGTCCATAACGCCGTCCATTGAAGGCCAACCCCAAGCAACGCCAGGCCCAGTTTGAGAATGAACCCCCGCCGAGTCTGCCTGGTGGCGAAAGCCCCCACGAGCAGCACGATCGAAAAAAGAATGCCGAGCAAGGTACGAGCAAATATACCTTCCTCAAGAAAGGGAAACAGAAGGATCAACCCTAGCAAGAGCAGCAATAGATAGGTGTAGGGACCTCTCCCCATAATCAACCGGGCTAAATCCTCGTCGGGTTCGGCTTTATTTTGAGGATTTGTCATATCGGTTTCCCAGAGGCTGAAGTAACACTCGATATCTGACCGTGCACCGTTGAAATCTGGCTTGGCTTTAGAATAGTCGGGGGTGAAATCCTTGAGTGGCGGATATGGGTCGAATTCTGCCTGTCAGGAAGGGCAGCAGTCGGTCCGAAGCGGCCATTTTCGGTCAGTTGTGACAGGCTAAACTCGTCAGCGTGCTTCGCTGCGACTCCAGATTTTTGTCCTGAGTGGGAACCGAGCGTATCGGATTTACCTCCCTTCTTTCTCAATGCCACATCTGTGCATCTCATGTCGCAGATAACTGAGTACGTGCGACAGTTTCACGCCCGAATTAGTCGTCGCATAACTCAGAAGTTATGCGACGGCATTTTCAAATCCGCTGCACCAGTATCAAAGCGCAAGGCCCATCGTAAAAAGTTAACTCACTCATCTTAAACGCTGCCCCCCAAGCTCATAAGTTCGTTAGTCATCATCAGCCATATGACCATGCGCGGGGTGTATTGCCGCTTACCTCACGTAAACTCCCGAGACGGCTCCCCATTAATATGTATGGTTTGAGTGAGGCAGTAGCCACGATTTCTGACTGCGCGAAAGAGATACCTGCCTCCAGCGCTTTTCTTGAACTTTACTTGCAGTCTACTCAAACTCATCTCCAGGCCACGATAGAGGCCAGGCTCTCTCCCAATACTACTAATTAGCTCTGCCCTACTGATTACGCGCTCCTCCTTGAGGAGCATGTTCTTTACAATTATGCTCTCAATATTTGTCAAGTGTATTTGATTGGCACCGTCAAACAGGATTCGATTATTTATATCGAGCTTCCAGCATTGAGGGTATTGAAGTGATATTTCTGCAAAGTTTGTCATGGTTTTTGATTGTACAATTCATGAATATAACAAAAAACAAATCGCAAAAACTATTACTTATTTTTATCTTCAGCAATGTGATTTAGGAACGCATTTTCAAACGTAAGTTTTATTAGGGCGACTGCGCAGTCAGGCTGTTGACTGATAGCAATATATTTATAAGTTAGATATTAAGCACTTATAGCATTGTTAGTTTGTTAAAATTCTTAATTATCCAGATTCAAAGTTGATGAATAATTTTCAAATATACCAAGCATACTAATAGATAGCCAGCTTATGATCTGTAACAGTCTACTGCTGTTTTGGTAACAATGTGCCGTCCAACCGACAGCGCACTAGTCGGGGAGGACGCAGAAAACTGCCATCTGCTCGCGCTGTTCCCAAGACTGCCGCAGCATGCAAAGCGGGGCCCCTAGGGCGGAAAAGAACTGCGTTATCGACCGCTCACTCATTGTCTCCTCTCCATTCGTAGGAAATGCGCAGATTTCTCCAAAGACGTTTCGCGTCCGTGAGCGCCAACAGCCAAATAGCTGGGCTTGCTGCGCAAGCTTGAGGAGGAGTTTATAGACGTGGCGTGCGCCAGCCTTTCATTTGGCGACAGCGTTTTTTCATTTCATGACAACCCATAACCTTCGATCTGACATTGCACATAGCGTTGTTTGAGTCAGTTTTTGCGTGGTAGTCATGCCCCTCTCCAGACCTACCAATATGTCGTCAGTGGTTTGCAAATTCGCGGATGGGGTTTGAGAGTACGAAATCCTGAGGGTCTATATTGGGTCGATTCTGTTTGTTGGCGGAGACTGGCATTGACGTAAAATCGCCACCCCCAAAAAATCAGCTTGCATAGCGAGAAGGAGCTTCGATGCTGCGGGTGATGATTGTTGGGCAACCCGGGTCTGGTAAAAGCACTTTGGCGCGTAAGCTTGGCCAGCTTACGGGCTTACCGATCATTCATATCGACACTATCCACTGGCAGCCAGGATGGGTCGAACGGAGCTGGGGCGAGAAGACTCATCTTTGTCGCGAGATCGAGGCCCGTGAACGCTGGATATTCGAAGGTGGCCATTCAGCCACTTGGGACAATCGGGTGGCCCGCGCAGATCTTTTGATATGGATTGATCGTTCGGCGACGCTTCGATTCTGGCGCGTAGTGCTCAGAGCGCTGCTCCAGCGCGGTCGGTCTCGGCCTGACTTGCCGGAGAACTGCCCCGAACTGCTGGCGAATCTGCCGGAATTTTTTAGATTCATGTGGCGGACGAAAAAATCAGCGCGAGCAAAGATGCAGCAACTCGTGGCGACTGCGCCATCCACTTGCCGCGTGGTCTGTCTGCGGTCCAATCGGGATACCAGAGTTTTTCTCGCGAGCATTGGAAATTTGACTGGCCAGGCTCCGCGAGATTGATAGACAGTTGACTACTTCAGTATGGAAATCGCCTGTTGCGACCGGCAGCACTTGGCCGACTGCTGCCCGTCACGACAGACAGAAATCGGCCAGAAGGAGTCCTCAGCGGTCAGCATCACGCTTCAACTTGCGAAGACATTGCGAGCATAGTGAATCGTCCCCGCCAAGACCAAAGTGTGAGTAACATCATGATCGAAGCCCAACGCTGGACAGTGAAATGCCAAGATCCTGCGGATGGAAGTGGCGACGTCATCATTGATTTGCCGCCTGAGCTACTCGCCAGTTTAGGACTGAGCATCGGTGACGTGTTGACGATGGAGGTGATCGACGGCGCGATAGTTCTGACACCGAAGTCGAGCGACTCAGCTACACCCTGAGTCGAGCCCGTGCGCTCCACCTAATCATCAAGCGGGCATAAGTGAACGGCACATCTTAGCGGCGGCGATTGGGCATTTGCCGGCGGCGACAGACCGTATTGGGTCGGATACAGCCCTTGGCGACAGGCAAAAAACGGCCAGAAGCAGACGGTCAACCCGGTCCTCGATGGTTGGCGTGGATGGCTTTGCTCAATGCGGCTTGGAAGCATTAAGCAAAGCTGCTGCTGGCTAGTTTTAGTGCTTAAGCGCCGCGCTAACGGATTGAGTAATCGGGGTCGTTGGACGTCCCAACAACTCACTCAGTTGGCGAGAGTCATCAAACAGATCGCCTTTAGCTGCTGCGGCATCAGAATCAGCCAGCAGCCCTGCGAACTCTGCCGGCAGGCCCAATCCAATGAGTACTGCCTTGTATTGCTCTTGTGGAAGATCGTTGTAAACAACGGTCTTACCGGATTGTTTGGCGACTTCCGTGGCCAGTTCGGATAACGAGTAACTCTCATCACCTGCCAATTCGTATACCTTGCCTGCCTGACCTTCGCTGGTCAGTACAACGGCTGCCGCGTCAGCATAATCTTTTCGCGCTGCGGAGGAGATTCGACCCTCTTGCGCACTACCCAGAATGGCTCCGTGCTCGACCGCAGGCGACACGCTGGCAGTGTAGTTCTCGCTGTACCAACCATTACGCAGCAGTACGTAATTCAATCCAGACTCTACCAACGCCCGTTCGGTATCCCGGTGCTCGACAGCCAGGCCCAGTGTCGACTTGTCTGCATGCAGCATGCTGGTGTACGCCAGAAGTTGAACGCCCGAAGATTTGGCCGCCTCAATGACGGCACGATGTTGTGCCGTACGCTGGCCGACTTCGCTTGACGAAATCAGCAGCAGACGCTGAACACCGACCAAGGCGCTAACGAGGGTTTCAGGCTGGTTGTAATCTGCTTGGCGGACGTTAACGCCTTTCGCGCCAAGATCCTGCGCCTTGAGTGGGTCGCGCACCAACGCGACGATTTCGTGTGGGTTGACGGTTTTAAGCAGCGAGTCGATAACGAGACGGCCCAATTGGCCGGTAGCACCTGTGACGGCAATCATAATGAAGCACCTTGATTCCAAAGGGAGGAGTGATCATCCTATGGCACAGGCTAACTAATAGTAAGTACGTACAAAAAGGTAAGTATCATGAGCCGCCAAGATTATATCCCTCACCTTGTTTCCGAAAAAATACGTCGCGGCGAACTTATGCATGCTGATTGCCCTTCGCGAGAGGTCCTCAAGCATATGACCAGCCGCTGGGGCGTCCTGGTGCTAGTTGTTTTATTGGGGGGCACGCATCGTTTTAGTGAGCTGCGTCGGAAAATCGGTGGAGTGAGTGAGAAAATGCTTTCACAGACACTCCAGGGATTGGAGGGCGATGGGCTCGTCAACCGGCTCTCTCGACCGATAGTGCCACCCTATGTGGAATACACGTTGACTCCCCTGGGAGAGGCAGCAGCGGCCAAGGTAGAAGCAATGGTCGACTGGATTGAAAACAACCTGCCCGAGATTATGCAGTTCAGGAGCGAAAACGCGGACGCAGAAAAGAGCTGACCTCCGCGAAGGGCCGCTTTGGGTCGATTTCGGCCGGTGGCGACCGGCAGAAATCGACCCAATATAGCCCTTTCCGGGGGCAGCTCACGGCCAGAAAGCGAGTCGTCAGCCTAAGACGATTGCGCTGCTTCATGCCGAAAATCACGGAATCTCGCCGCGTTTGGTTCAAGGGCAAGGGTCAGGCTATTGGCGATATACGATACCGTTCGATAGAAGCCCGCCAGCATCAGCAGTTCAAGGATTTGATCGTCATCGAGGTATCGTCGAGTGGCCTGAAATTCCGCTTCAGTCAAGGTAGCGCGATTGTGCAGGGCATCAATAGTAGCCAGCAGCACCGCCTCTTCCTCCGTCCAGTGCTCCGCCCGGAGCGGATAATCCAAGGTGTGGCCGATATCGTCTCTCGTCAATCCGGCCCGCTCTGCGAAAGCCATAACGTGCACACCCCACTCATATTCGCATCCGGTAAGTGCGCAGACCCTATTGATGATTAGCTCCCGCTGACGAAGCGTCAGCAGGTTTCCATCCAGCAGTGAACCAGCCGTGAACTTCCGCCATGCCCTTTCGCTGGTGGCGATGGTGGTGAACAACAACAGTGGTGGGACGCCCTCTCCCATTATTTTGTCGAACGTCGCCTGGAGGCCTTCCGTGTAGGGTTTTTCGAGTGTTTTGATTCGAGCCATGATGTACCCTTCGCTATCAAATGTGTAGCGCTAGTATTTGCTACATTATCTGTAGCGAGCAAGGGCCATATGCATGAATGATGATCAAAGCTTGGGATTGCAAATGATGAGTGGGCGTCGCCCAATCATGGCGCTTTTGGATGTGCTCGGACAGAAATGGGCGTTGAGGATCCTTTGGGAGCTTCAGCACGGTTCACTCAGTTCCCGTGCACTGCGAAGCGTGTGTGGCGATATCTCGCCCACTGTCTTGCAAAGTAGGGTCAACGAACTTCGTGGGGCAGGTTTCATCGAGTCAAACGAGGGCGGTTACGGGCTCACTCCACTGGGTATGGAGCTTTCGGAGTCGTTCTTCCCTCTGTATAGATTCGCCAATAAATGGGCCGATTCATTGGGCAAAAATAAGGTTTGATTCCTGGTGGAATGTCCCCCTTTCGGGGTGTAAGGAGCCAACGGCGAACGTCTGCATTTGGCCGATTGCTGCCTGTCGCGAAGGGCAGCAACCGACCCAGGCTGTGTGAAAACGTCTTGGAGTCGGTTTGACGGTCAGAACCGAAGCGAAAGTCGCTCTCCTACGCAAATTTCAGGTCTGCTGATTAACCAAGCATTCGCAGATTTTACGTAGCAACGCAGACTTCAAAAAGGTGAATGCATTTTCACACAGCCTGGACCCAAAGCTGCCGCTGGGAACCGGCAGAAACCGGCCAGGAGCGGAAGCGCGGGAAGTTGCATTGCATTTGAGTATCTACGGACTAACCTCAGTGCATCATTACACCGCGCGCAGGGGGACTTGCCGCCAAGGTGTCATATCCCAACTGACCTCCATTTCACGTTGGCCAAGGAACCTTATGAAGACCTTCTTGCTCTTGCTAAGGACAGCCCTGTTCGTTGTTTTATTTTCCTTTGGCTTGCTCTGTCTTCTCGTGTCTCTTTCCTCGTACAAGGAGGTGGACGAGACGAAGACTTGGCAGAAGTTGAATGCCACTGTCGCCACTGTCTCCATTTCTGAGGAGATGCGCAGTAAGGGTATGACCTATTGCCCTCTGGTTAACGTGACCTTTGAGTTGAACGGACAGCAATACACTTATCCGCTCGAAATATCGCAGCGGCCCTGCAGAACCAGCCTGGAGTCGGTTGAAAGATCAGTTGCAACATTCAGGGAAGGAAAAGTGATCGAAATTCTTGTCGACCCAGCAAAGCCGGGTAGAGTGAAGCCAGGTACTTACTCACTAGGTGGGGGTTTTTACCTCGGCGTTTTCTTGGGCACGCTAGCCTTTATCGGGGCTGTAGCTGTCCTGGTGTTTCCTGCTAAGAAATCTGTCAAGTTAACGCAAAGAGAAAGCATTTCACATTCAACTTTGAGCAAGAGAGAAGTTCAGAAAAAAGTTCGCGAGCTACTCGCCGCCGGCACTGCAAAGTCGGAAGTGTTTTCACAACTCTCCGGGCGGGGTGTAAAAGACAGTCATCTTACCTACTTTATAGCTTCGTATGCAGATCCAATTCGTTGTGACGAGCACGATCGCAAGGTCAATATTCTCATCACGATAATGCTCGTCCAGGCTTTGATTGCATTCTTTCTGGGATTGGATATCGGCGCCAGGATGGGGCCAACGGCCAAATGGGTTATGGGTGTTTCAATGATCTTGATTCCCTTGTTTTTGGTATGGGGCTTCTACAACCATCGCGTCGGCGCCTACAACGCGTACATACTCCTTGCGCTTCTCCAATTCCCAAGATCGCTTGAGGGGTTTACATCGAGTCCGGCAACAACCACTATCGCATTAGCTATAAGTATCGTTATCTTGGCTTTTGTTTGGTACGTCCGAGGAAAAATCTTTCCAGACTTCGTCTTCGTCACCCCCAGGAAAATCAAAGGCAAGTACATATTTTCGGGCTGACCATCATGCCGCCGGACTTGCCCGAACGGCTGTTCAGGCCTGTGAGTTCAATCGTTAGCGAAGACTGCGTCGGGTCGATTTCAGCCGGTTCCAGCAGGCAGCTTTTGGCCGATTGCTGCCTGTGCGATGGGCAGCAATCGGCCAAAACGGTCATTCGTGCGTGTCGTCCAATGACGAAGCGAGTCAGCGCGCTTTGTGCAACATCCATTTATCCCCTCTACGACTGAATCTACGATTGAATAGATAATGATGCGGTCATTTGCGCGTGACACACCGCCAGAATTTCATCGGCCAGCGCCGAGTCGTCAGGACAGGCGCGCGATAACATGATCGCGCCGACCGCGCGCGCCAGCAGGTCGATCATTTTCACCCTCGCCTCACCCGGCGCCGCATCCGGCCCGGTCGGGTATTTTTCGCCGAGCGTTTGCAACATGCGCTCGATGCCTTCAGCGAATGCCGACTTCAAATCGCCGGACTGACGCGCCGCGTCGCCGCACAACGCCGCCATGGTGCAACCCGTGGCGCGCCCGTCGCGATGATCCCTGGACACATACACATCGATGAAATCCTTCACGCTCAATGCTTCGGTGCTGGCCAGTGACTGCGCAAGACTGTTGGCCGAGGCTTCGGCCATCAGGTCAGCCTTCGAACCGAAATGTTTATAGAAACCGCCATGGGTGAAACCGGCGGCGGCCATCAGGTCGGCCACGCCGACACCGTCGAAACCGCGCTCGCGAAACACGACTGAGGCCGTTTCGACGATGTGCTCCCGATTTGCCTGGGCCTGGGCCTTGGACACTCGCATGTTCGATACCTCGCTACCGCTGGAAATTCATCGGCTGATGATACATAGATGTTGACCATAATCAAAATTGTTGACAGTTTAGATTTCGATCATCATCCTAAATGCCAGCCATATGAAATTCACCAACGGGCACGGAACACACACCCATGAGCGACCAGAATCTGTTTACCCCTTACACGCTTGGCGCCCTGACGCTGTCGAACCGCGTGGTTCTCGCTCCACTGACGCGCAATCGCGCAGGCAAAGGCTTTGTGCCGAGTGAGTTTGCTGCTGCCTATTACAGCCAGCGGGCCAGCGCGGGCTTGCTGATTTCCGAAGCCTCGCAGATCTCGCAGCAGGGACAGGGCTATCAGGACACCCCGGGCATTTACACGCAGTCGCAGATAGAGGGATGGCGCAAGGTGACCGATGCCGTACACGCCAAGGGCGGGAGAATTTTCCTGCAGCTGTGGCATGTGGGCCGTGTTTCCCACGTGGATCTGCAACAGCAAGGCGCGGCGCCGGTAGCCCCTTCCGCGCTTCGTCCCGCGACCAAGGTATTCGTCAACAATCGCTTCGAGGACGTTTCCGAGCCGCGAGCGCTGGAGACTGACGAACTGCCGGGCATCGTCAACGATTTCCGCCAAGCGGCGGCAAACGCCATTGCGGCAGGCTTCGACGGCGTGGAAATCCACGGTGCAAACGGCTATTTGCTGGATCAGTTCATCAAGGACGGCGCCAACCTGCGTACTGATGCCTACGGCGGCTCGATCGCAAACCGTGCACGCCTGCTGCTGGAAGTGACGGCCGCGGTGGCCGCCGAGATTGGTGCTGATCGCACAGGCATTCGCCTTTCGCCTGTCTCGCCGGCCAATGGTGTATCGAGCAGTGATCCACAGGCTCAATTCGATTACATCGTCGACCAACTCAATGCTCTGGACATCGTTTATCTGCACGTAGTCGAAGGCGCGACCGGTGGGCCACGCGACGTGGCGCCCTTTGATTTCGACGCCTTGCGCCAGCGCTTCAAGAACACCTACATCGCCAACAACGGCTATGACCTGGACTTGGCCACGGCACGCCTTACGCATGACAAGGCTGACCTGATCGCCTTTGGCCGCCCTTTTATCGGCAACCCTGATCTGGTGGAGCGGCTCAAGAACGGTGCGCCACTGTCCGCCTTCGACCCCTCCACGCTCTACGGCGGCGGTGCGGCGGGATACATCGACTACCCGACGCTTGCCGAATCAAGCGCTGCCGCGAACCAGGCACAAGCTGATCGGGCCTGATTTTGATCGTGCATCCATCTCCATTCATGTTCCCGAAAAAAGAGCTGACATCATGACTACTCACCCTACCGTTCTCATCACTGGCGCTTCCACCGGCATCGGCGCGGTTTACGCCGAGCGTTTCGCCCAGCGCGGGCATGATCTGGTGTTGGTCGCCCGCGACCACTCGCGCCTGGAAGCGCTCGCCGCAAAGTTGCGTGGCGAACACAACGTCGCCATTGAAGTGCTTCAGGCCGACCTGACTCAACTCAGCGACCTGCACACCGTCGAAGCGCGCCTGCGAGATGACGGGCGCATCGGCATCCTCGTCAACAATGCCGGCGCCGCACAGTCAGGCACCTTCATCGAGCAAAGCACCGACAGCGTTGCGCAACTGGTGGCCCTCAACACCACCGCGCTGGTGCGGCTCGCCAGCGCCATCGCGCCACGCCTGACCAAAGCAGGTGAAGGCGCCATCATCAACATCGGTTCGGTGGTGGGTCTGGCACCTGAGTTCGGTATGTCGGTCTATGGGGCGACCAAGGCGTTTGTGCTGTTCCTGTCCCAAGGCCTGAGCCTGGAACTTTCGCCTCAGGGTGTTTATGTGCAAGCCGTACTGCCCGCCGCCACCCGCACGGAGATTTGGGACCGCGCCGGTATCGACATCAACACCTTGAGCGAAATCATGGAAGTGGGTGATCTGGTCGATGCCGCACTGGTTGGCTTCGACCGTCGCGAACCGGTGACCATTCCTCCGTTGCAAGAAGGCGAGCGCTGGGATGCCCTGCAAACCGCGCGTCAGGGGCTTTTGTCGCAGATCAGGCAGTCCGCCGTGGCGCCACGCTATTTGACTCAAGCCTGACCCATGTCGAGCAGGTCGGCCTCGCCCCGCAATCGGACGGAGTAAAAATGATCCTTATGGCTACAAGCAATCACCCGGGTTCGCAGTCGTCATTTATCAACGCGGCGAACCAGTCGGTTCTGGTAGGCGGGATCCCCTTCGCCTATCGTGATCTGGGACCCAAGACGGAGGTCCCGCTGGTCATGTTCAACCATTGGGGGGCAGTGTTGGATAACTTTGACCCCAGGATTATCGACGGTCTGGCAAAAAACCGGCGTGTCATCACTACGGATTACCGCGGAATCGGTGGCTCGGGCGGCGCCGCGCCATTGACCATCGGTGAAATGGCTGACGATGCAATCGGCCTGATTCGTGCGCTAGGTTTTGACAAGGTTGACCTGCTCGGCTTTTCACTCGGCGGCTTCGTCGCTCAAGACATCGCCATGAAAGCACCCGAACGAGTGCGCAGATTGATCCTCACCGGAACAGGACCGGCCGGTGGCACAGGCATCGACAGCGTCGGTTCGGTGACCTGGCCATTGATGATCAAAGGTTTGCTGACGCTGCGAGACCCCAAGTTCTACCTGTTCTTTACCACCACGGCCAACGGCCAACGCGCCGCGTCCGAGTATTTGCAACAATTGAAAGAGCGCCGGCAAGACCGGGACAAAGGCCCGACACCCCGCGCGTTTTTACGGCAGTTAAAAGCCATTACTGCGTGGGGCAAGCAGGCGCCGCAAGAACTCGGTCGCCTGCGTATGCCGACGCTGATAGCCAACGGGGACAACGACATCATGGTGCCCACCGTGAACTCGATTGAGCTGGCGAAGCGAATCCCCAACGCGCAACTGATCATTTACCAGGACGCCGGGCACGGCAGCATTTTCCAGCACCATACCGATTTCGTGGCCAACGCTTTGGCGTTCCTCGACGCCTGACAGCCTGCACGTCTAATCGCATCAACGTTGTCGGGGCCGCGCCCCATTCTCATTCCACCGACAAGAGCAGCTGCAACATGAAGGCATTTTTTATCGACCGCTACGGCAAGCAGAACGGAACGATTGGCGAAACGCCCGACCCTGCGGTCGGTGTGCATGACATTCTGATCCAGGTGCATGCAACGAGCGTGAACCCGTTGGACTCGAAGATCAGAACCGGGGAATTCAAACTGATTCTGCCCTATACATTTCCATTGGTATTGGGCAATGACCTGGCCGGAGTGGTCGTTCGCACGGGCTCGGCGGTGAAGCGATTCAAGCCAGGAGACGAAGTCTATGCACGCCCTCCCGAGGACCGGATCGGGACGTTTGCCGAACTGATCGCCGTGAACGAAAACGCCCTCGCGCTGAAACCCTCGAACCTCGATATGGCCGAAGCGGCGTCCGTCCCCTTGGCCGCCTTGACGGCCTGGCAGGCGCTGGTTGAGACCGCCCAGGTGAAAAAAGGCCAGAAGGTGTTGATTCATGCCGGATCCGGCGGTGTCGGCACGTTTGCCATCCAGCTCGCCAAACACCTCGGCGCCTTCGTTGCGACCACCACCAGCACGGCAAATGTCGAATGGGTGAAAGCACTCGGGGCGGATGTGGTCATCGATTACAAACAGCAGGATTTTGCAAACGAGTTGCGCGATTTCGACGTGGTGTTGAACAGCCTCGGTGCCGATGTACTGGAGAAATCGGTCAAGGTTCTCAAGCCCGGCGGACAACTCATTTCCCTTTCGGGGCCGCCGACCGCGCAATTTGCCCAAGAGCAAGGCTTGTCCTGGGTGCTGGGGCAAGTCATGCGCCTGCTGAGCAGCGGTATTCGTAGAAAAGCCCGCAAGCACGGGGTGAGCTATGCATTTTTGTTTATGCGTGCCAACGGGGTACAACTGCAAAAAATCACCTCGCTTATCGAGGCTGGCGTCATCAAACCGGTCATCGATCGTTCCTTCCCTTTTGAATCGACTGCAGAGGCGTTGCGGTACGTCGAGCAGGGCAGATCAAAAGGCAAAGTCACCATAACAATCAAATAAGCGCACTACAAAAAATGTCAGTAGATAACGTGCATGCCGCCGAGTATCACATTCCAGAGCCTGAACCAGAGGAGCAACCACCGCACAACAGCCCCACACAGGAGCAGTTGCAACCGGAAGTCGCGCCGGTAGAAAAGCCGATGATCATTTGGCGCAGCTTGATGCTCGAGCAGTAACGAGAAATGGTTCATGCCACTCTTCAATTGAAACAAGGTTACCCGTGTTCCGCTGCCAACAATGACCTGAACTGCGAAACGCTCTCTGAGGACAGCCCCGCAGCTTCGAACACGGCGCAGGTAAAGCTTACGGGCGCAGGGCCTGGAGCAGTTATGATGCGGTCGGCAACCACAGCTACTTGACTGCTTCGATAAAGCGCGGCGCCTTCATAACCGACGGCATTCTGTTGTAAGAAGTCAGCGCTGTTCGAGGTATGAGAAACCGAGTCGAGAAGCCCGGCTCTCGCAAGTGCCAGCGTTCCCCCACAGATACCGGCAATTGTCGCTCCACTTGAACGACTCGCCAGCAGAAAGTCCCGAATATCCGGTGCATCTGCACGCTCCCAGATCATTCCACCGATGACGGCAACAACGTCCGGCTTCCAGTCCAGGCATTGTTGCAAGCTGCTATCCACGGTTACTGCCAATCCACCCTGCGAGCGGAACTGCCCCGTAGCAGAGGCAAAAAACCTGACGTCGATCCCGTAAAACGGGGATGCGGTTCCTGCAATGAAAGCGTATTCCCAGTCCGCAAAACCGGGTGTCAGTATCAAGCCCACGCGTGCCATAAGTCAGAATCATCCATGAAAACGAATAACATAAAGTGACAACAAATAGATCTCAACTGATATCAGCTCAACAACCAGCGCGACATCAGACGCGTCGTCAGCGGCATCAACCCATAGACCATACTGAATGGGATGCGGGTGAGTCCGCTGGCTTGATAGGAGCCTCCGGCGAAATCTGCGACGAGGGAACACCACGAACACGGAGCTGCCGAAGGCTGCGATCTTTTGATTTTTCAATCTGAAAAACAAAAAAGCCCCGTCCCACCTAAATGGGACGGGGCTTCTTATTGCGCATCACAATGAAACAACACCCTCACCTACTCCTGCGGATCGACCTGATCCAACACCCGATTCACCGACAACTCTGCCAGGGAAATCATCTGCTGAATGGCCAGCGCCATGTTGCATTGCGGGCCGGTGAGGCTGAAGGCCAACTCGCTGGCTATTACGTTGGCGGAAGCGAGGGTTTCGCAGCAGTGGGCCAGGAGGGTTTCTTTGTCGACGCTGGGGGCGATGATGAAGATTGAGCTGGGACGGCGGTCAGCCAGTTTTGGTTTTGAGGGGGGTGGCGACAGGTAGTAATCGAGCGCACGGATCGCGGCGTCGTGGAGTTTTTTTGAGTCGAGGCAGGAGTATGGGGAAACCGGATCGGTTTCTGCTGGTTCTGGGATTTCTGGGATTTCAGATGGGTTTTCGTCGTCGTCGAGCATTTGGAACTCCAATGGATTGGGTTCCTATGAAAATCGGGCTACCACACCCGGTCGCTGAATTGGCAGCGACGGAGGGAGGTTAGCGAGTGGGCTTCCGAAGGGCAAGGCCGGAGATGTGTAGGAAAGTTCTGAGGATGCGGTTTTCCAATTGATACTACGTGGTTGCTTATAGCTAAGACCTGCCAGTCGCGAAAGGCTGCTAACGGCCGATTCTGTTGAAAAAGTCGGCCATGGATTCCACGGCAGAAAAGTATGCGCTTGAGATTGAAATCTTTACTTTGAACAGAGGATTCCGGACTCAGATTTCGCGTAGCTGCGAGCAAAAAAAGCGTTTTCAGCAGTCAGTACGCGGGCAGTCTGGAAGGACCGACTTTTTCAACACAATCGGCCAGAAGCAAACACTCAAAGCACCTACTAAACTGGGGTCGATCTAACTCCACCAGGGTAGGAATGGATCAATGATCAATCAGATAGACATCGCAAGCTTCGGCAGCTTTTCCGGGCTAGAGTGGAAGAAAGCCGTTAGGGACAGCGGAAAAAACGTTAAGACCTTCCAGCGTCTGAATATCCTCTACGGACGCAACTACTCGGGCAAGACGACCCTTTCTCGTGTCTTTCGTGCACTGGAGACGCATAGACTCCCTTTGAACTATGTTGACTCGTCCTTCACCGTTACGGGCGACAAGGGCGCAGTCACCTGCTCGGGTCTACTGACTCACAACTATGACGTGAGGGTCTACAACCGCGATTTTGTGACTGATAACCTCAGCTTCTTGGTCAATCAGGATGGCGGTGAGATCAAGACCTTCGCCATAGTCGGTGAACAGAACAAGGAGATTGACGACGCCATTGCTTCCATCGAGGCGAAGCTGGGAAGCGTTGAGGCCAAGGCTGGCCTTCGCTTTGACCTTGAGGCAACGAGAAAAGAGCGCGACCGCACCAAGACCGAACACAGTACCGCCTTCACTGCACTGGAAGGCAAGCTGCGTTCGCATGCCGCTGAAGAGATCAAGAAGAACCTCCAGTACGGCGTTCCCGTGTACAACATCGACCACATCAGACGCGATATTGCCGCCTCTAGGAAGGTTGAGTTCGTCCCGCTGACGCTTCAGGAGCAGGCTGGCAAGCTTGCACTGCTCAAGCAAGAAGCTTTGCCTGACATAACGGACACGCTTGCCATTGCCCTTCAGTTTGATTCCTTGAAAGGCCAAGCAGAGCCAATTCTGTCCAAAGTCATCACGCCGCCCAGGCCCATTCAAGAACTACTCAACGACAGCGTATTGCAACTGTGGGTCAAGCAAGGTATCGCCCACCACCGTGATAAACGCGAAGCCTGTGCCTTCTGCCGGCAGAGCTTGCCTCATGACATTTGGCAGAGGCTAGACGAGCATTTCAGCAAGGAGTCCGGTGATCTTGAAACGGCTTTGGACAATGCCATCACCTCAACCAATGGCGAAATTGCGGCCGTCGCTGGGTTTGTTTCGTTGAGAGGCGATCAGTTTTACACGGAGGAACGTTCTGACTTTGACACGAGCAGCAAGGCGCTTGCCGATGCATTGGGCGTCTACAAGAAAGACATGGAAGCGCTCAAGAAGTCGCTGGAAACACGAAAAAGCAATCTGTTCCAAGCTGTGACACTTCTGCCGTCACTGCACGACCCCAAAGAAATTCAGAAGCATGTGGACGCCATCAATACTTTGATTGCTAAAAACAATGGGAAGACAAAGACTCTGGAAAAAGACAAGACTGCCGCCAGAGATGCGCTTCGGTTGGCTGACGTGTCTGCGTTTGCGGACGCTATTACCTATGAAACGGAATCTACCCGTATAGCGACCCTCAAGACCAGCACCGATACCGCAGGCACGGCATATACGGACGCAGAAAAGGAAATTCGTGACGCAGAGACAGAAGTCCAAACCTTAAGAGCCAAGCAGAAGGATGAGCGTAAAGGGGCCGAGCGAGTCAACTCCCTGCTCAACAACTTCTTCGGTCATGACGGCCTCAAACTTGAGCCTCGTGACAGTGCTGACAAGGCAACTGTCAAGTTCGAGATCACACGAGACGGCAAGGCCGCGTACAACCTAAGCGAAGGCGAATGCAGTTTGATTGCCTTCTGCTACTTTATTGCAAAATTAGACGATCCAGAAAGCAAAGATAAAGAACTGATAATTTACATTGACGACCCAATTTCAAGCTTGGACAGCAACCATATATTTTTTATGTTCAGCTTGATTGAGAGCTTGATCGCTAAACCAATAAAAAAACCCGATGGCTCAAACGGTTACCGCTACCAGCAGCTTTTCATTTCAACACACAACTTGGATTTTCTGAAATACCTCAAGCGTCTATCCATTCCAACGAAGAAAATACCTGCGGGTGAAGGTAAGACCAAGAGCGTTTACGATCACGAGCATTTCATGATTGAGCGCAACGGGGCAGCAAGCAATATCCTGCTTATGCCGTCTTACCTCAAAGACTACATCACTGAATTTCACTACCTGTTTCATCAGATCTATAAATGCAAAGACCAGGCTGCTGCACAAATTAGCCACGAGCCGTTCTTTGGCTTCGGCAACAATTTGCGAAAATTCCTTGAGGCTTTTCTTTTCTTCAAGTACCCCTATCATGACGACAGAAGCGACGCTTTTGAACGGATAAAAAAGTTCTTTGGAGAAGAGGAGGACACTGCCATCGCTCTTGTAAATCGCCTTAATAATGAGTTCTCTCACTTAGAAGCTGTTCCAGACAGAAGCTTTAAGCCAGTGGAAATTCCCGAGATTGCCAAAGTAGCGAACTACGTCTTGGACAAAATATATGCTTCTGATGCTGTCCAGTATAATGCCCTATTGAAAAGCATTGGCGAACCCGAACGAGTGGCTTGATGTATAAGCATTCCAGAGCATCTGCCACCAAGGTGCACAGCATCTCTGGAATGTTAAGACGTGCACTGTGAATCGCCACAAATTTTCTGGACTCTTTCGAGGGGCCGCTTTTGGCCCAGAGTGTGTAAAAACGCTTCGCCAGAATTGAAGTGCGCGCGTCTACGTTTAATCTGAAATTTATCGGCACGTCAGCAGATGTGGATTTCGCGTAGAAGCGCGATTTTCAGTCCGGTTTTGAGTACCTGTCGCGCTCAAAAACGTTTTTACACAGCCTCGGTCGAAAGCAGACATGTGAGCCGAAATGAGTATTTCTTTGCAGAAAACACTCCCCCACAAAAAAGCCCACTGACCGTCACCGATCCAGTGGGCTTTCCGATTACGCTTCTACTTACAAAGCCATATCCGTCGCAGCATTAGCCTTCGGCGCCTTGGCAGGAGCAGCCGGAGCAGCAGCCGGAGCCGCCACCTGACCAATCGCCGGCGGCGGAGTCAGCTCCAGCACCTTGGAGGTGTAAGCCCACTCTTCAGCCACTTTCGCAGGGTTGTTGTTCAGCTGAGTGCCATAGCTAGGCACGATCTGATGCAGCTTTTCTTGCCAGGCAGGCGAGGCAACCTTGTCCTTGAACACTTTCTGCAGCACGGTCAGCATGATCGGTGCGGCAGTCGATGCGCCTGGCGATGCGCCCAGCAGGCCGGCGATGGTGCCGTCAGCGGAAGCAACGATTTCGGTACCCAACTTCAGCACGCCACCAGCGGCTTCATCACGCTTGATGATTTGCACGCGTTGGCCGGCTTGCCACAGGCGCCAGTCTTCGGCTTTGGCGTTCGGGAAGTATTCTTTCAGGGCGTTGAGGCGGTCTTCGTCAGACAGCATCAGTTGGCCTGCAAGGTACTCGACCAGCGGGTATTCCTTGATGCCGACCTTGGTCATTGGCCACACGTTGTGCGTGGTCGTGGTGGTCAGCAGGTCCAGGTACGAGCCTTCTTTGAGGAACTTGGTGCTGAAGGTCGCGAATGGGCCAAACAGGATGACGCGCTTGCCGTCCAGGACACGGGTGTCCAGGTGCGGAACCGACATTGGCGGTGCGCCAACGGAAGCTTTGCCGTAGGCCTTGGCCAGGTGTTGTTCGGCCAGGGTCGGGTTTTCGGTCACGAGGAACGAGCCGCCAACCGGGAAGCCTGCGTATTCCTTGGCTTCAGGAATGCCGGACTTCTGCAGCAGGTGCAGTGCACCGCCGCCCGCGCCGATGAAGACGAACTTGGCGTCGGTTTCGGTTTTGGTGCCGTCTTTCAGGTTTTTGTAGCTGACGCGCCAGGTGCCGTCTTCATTCTTGGTGATGTCTTGCACTTCGCTAGACAGTTTCAAGTCGAATTTCGGCGTGGTTTGCAGGTGCGCGACGAACTGGCGGGTGATCTCGCCGAAGTTGACGTCGGTACCGATCGGGCTCCAGGTGGCCGCGACTTTCTGGTTCGGGTCACGCCCTTCCATCATCAGCGGAACCCACTTCTTGATGACAGCCGGGTCTTCGGAGTACTGCATGCCGGCGAACAGCGGGCTCGCTTGCAGGGCTTCGTAGCGCTTCTTCAGGAACTTGATGTTGTCATCGCCCCACACAAAGCTCATGTGCGGAGTGGAGTTGATGAACGAACGCGGGTTCTTCAGCACGCCTTGCTGAACTTGCCAGGCCCAGAACTGACGGGAGATCTGGAAGGCTTCGTTGATTTCAACGGCTTTCGGGATCTGGACGTTGCCTTTGTCGTCTTCCGGGGTGTAGTTCAACTCGGCCAGGGCGGAGTGACCGGTACCGGCGTTGTTCCAGCCGTTGGAGCTTTCCTGGGCGACGCCGTCGAGGCGCTCGACCATTTCCATCGACAGACCAGGTTCCAGCTCATTGAGCCAGACACCCAGCGTTGCACTCATGATGCCGCCGCCAATGAGCAGCACATCGACTTTCTTTGCCTCTTCCGCGTAGGCGGACGTGATCCCCATCGACAAAGCCAGCCCCAGCAGGGCCGTGTTCAGTTTCTTAAACATCTGTAGCACCTATGATAAACGCCATCCGCCCTCAATCCTCAACATGAGCAACCCAAGAGTACGGGTACGCAGGCAGCGTGCCGTGGGTTCCTACACTTACAAGGATTTGAAGGTGGGCACACAAGGCCGACGTGTCTCCATCGACCTCAGTTATATGTCCCTCGTGCACTGACTTTTTATCATTATTGGCTCAGTTACTTGAGCGACATTGATTCCGTCGGACGTCTGTGGACGTACGAACCGAATAAGTCAAACCAAGTTAATGCGACAGAATATCACGCCTCGGCCAGCCTGCGCGCCCGAAAGGACTCAACAGTCTAGTCGGGACGAGGTCCGCTCACGGCGTCTTTGCTCAAACGATCAAGCACAAACGCCTTGGCGTTGCGCGTCATTTGGTCAAGATGCCGGTCGCGTTGCTTCTCTGCATCGATCATCGCCCGCTTGCCGTGTTTGTGCAGCAGATACGTATGTATCTGCCGCACCTCCAGAGAACTGTAGATAGATGTGACATCCAGTAAGCCCATCAAGCCTTCGGTGCCGTGATCACGGGTGTTCATCAGCACCTGAGTGCCACGCACGCCCAGCACCTGGAAGCCCATCGATTCGAACCAGGGCACCTTGGCGACGGTGCAGGTCAGTTCGGCATGCGGGTAGCGATCGAGCATGTCTTGCAGCATCGCCCGGGCAACGCCCCGCCGCCGCTGGCCGGCCTGCACCGCCATGTACGCCACGCCGCACGCCTCAGGGTCGTCCTTGACCGGCAGGTACAGCAGAAAGCCGATGACCTGCTCAGGGTCTTCATCATCCGTGGCGACGATCAGTTCGACCGCAATGCCTTTGGTGCCACTGAGCGCTTCGAGGTAGAGATGAACCTCATAGCCCACCGCGTATTGATAGACGTTGTACAACGGGTTGCTCGGCGCGATGCCCACCATGCTGATGTCGGTCAGGTTGTCGACGACCATCTGCAGAATCTGGCTGTTGATGGGCTCTGGGCATGGGGTGGCAAAGTGGGTGAGCTGGGGCATTGCGTTTTAGACTCCGGGTTAAGCCCGCTATTGTCACAGATCGAGCCCTCGCAGGAAAATCAACGCTCGGGCGCGACGATGCGGAAGCGGATGTTGATGTCGTTGGAGACAACATTGTCCGCCCACTCCCCTTCGCCGATCTTGAAGTCCCTGCGTTTCACAATGATGTCGCCATCGAAGATGCCAATGGCCTTCTCCGGCTTCAGCAGCACCTTCACCTGCAACTCACGCGTCATGCCCCTGAGCGTGAGGTTGCCGGTGATCAAGTAGCGATGGTCGCCCAGCGCTTTCACCCCGGTTGATTCAAAGGTCGCCACTGGATACTCCGCCGTGTTGAACCAGGCAGGCTTTTGCAGCTCGCTGTTGGCATCGCTGCCCCCGGCGTCGATGCTGGCAAGGTCGATGGTCAGCTTGGCGTGGGCCGCGGTGGGGTTCGCCGTGTCGAAATCGATTGTGGCGTCGAACTTGCCGAAGGTGCCATACGCCCTGGAGCCGAACTGGTTATAGGTGAACGAGATCTTGCTGGCGGTGGTGTTCACCTGGGTGTATTCGACGGCGTGGGCGCAGGGCAAGGTGCCGACCAGGAGAATGGCGAGCAATGCGGCGAAACGCGGGAATCGAGGGGGCATGGGATTCTCCGGTTGAAGCGCCCTTCAGGGATTGAAGTACCGCACCGACGTGGCTGCGATAGCTGGACTTAAGCAAATAATCGTTGGTTACGCTAGGTCCGGGAATAAATGCGATCTGTAGCAGCTGTCGAGCCCCGGCGAGGCTGCGTTCGGCTGCGAAGCAGTCGTAAAATCAGAAACTGCGGTACATCAGGTAGACCGCGTCAGCCGGATTCACGACTGCTTCGCAGCCGAACGCAGCCTCGCCGGGGCTCGACAGCTGCTACCGGCGAACGCAGGCTTCGCCAGCTGCTACAAGGGTTGCGTAGCGGCTTATTACGAATAAGCCCCAATCATCCACTTCACTTTTTCCAGCGCCTCCCTTAATGCCCCCATCTCCACCGAGCCCAGCGCCAGACGAAACGCATGTGGGACGTTGGCCGAAGTGGCGAACGGTTCGGCGGTGGAAACCGAGACGTTTTCGCGCATCAACGCCATGGCGATCTGATCGGCCCTTGCGTCTTCCGACAACGGCAGCCAAAGAAAATACGACGAGGGATGGCGAATGCAGCGCAGCCCCGCCAGTACCTCGCCGGCCACGACTTGCCTCGCTTGCGCGTCCTGGCGCTTCTCGGCTTCCAGTTGCATGACGGTGCCGTCGTCGAGCCATGCAGTGGCGATTGCCGTCATCACGCCCGGAGTATTCCAGGTCGTCGCTTTGATCGTGCGCTCCAGCGCGGACACGTGTTGAAGGGGGGCGACGACGAAGCCGACGCGCAGTCCGGTGGCCACACTTTTGGAGAGGCCTGACACGTAAACCGTTCTCTCAGGGGCTAGGTCCGCCAGCGGTGCGGGGGGATTTTCCGCCAGGAAGGCGTAAGCGGCGTCCTCAATGATCAGCAGCCCATGACGGCGAGCAATCGTCACCAGACAGTCGCGTTGATCGGCACTCATCACCCATCCCAGCGGATTGTGCAGGGTCGGCATCGTGTACACGGCCCGCACGCGCCTGTGCCGGCACAGGCTTTCCAGCGCCTCCAGATCAGGGCCATGATCGAGCACCAGAATGGGCACGATTTCAAGGTGCAGTGAGTCGGCCAGGGCCTTGAATCCTGAATAGGTCAAGGCATCCGCCGCAATCACGTCACCGGGTTGCAATAGCGCCATCATGGTCACGGCCAGCCCCTGCTGGGCACCGGTGACGATCAGCACCTGCTCCGCCTCAACCGCCAGGCCTCGGACGCGCAGATGGCGCGCCACCGAGGCGCGTTCATGTGGGCGCCCCGCGTGTGGCTGGTAGCGCAGCAGCGATTCCAGATCGCCGGCCGATGAGAGCTGGCGCAGGGCATTTCGTAGCAGTTCTGCTTGCCCGGGAAGCGCTGGATAGTTGAAGTTCAGGTCCGTCATGCCAGCGGCAACGCTATGCTGGTCGATACTCTGACCCGGTGACCACGAGGTTTCCCTCACAAAGGTGCCCCGCCCCATTTCCCCGCTGACCAGGCCCATGGCTTCCAGCTCCGCGTAAACCCGGCTAGCTGTCACCAGCGCCAGGCCTTCCGTTGCCGCCAACTGGCGGTGGGTCGGTAGGCGCGTGCCTGGCAACAATCGTCCTGAGCGGATATCCGCGGCGAATTCATCCACCAGTGATTTGTAGCGTGAACGAGGCATGCGCAAGTGTATCCATGACAATATTTTGATTGTATTGAGTTTCGTCCATAGGATGCCTCCCATGCAACCGGCATAAAGGGAGTCCTCAATGGAACGCACATCGAATCTGCAAACCCACACCACGGAAAAGACCGCGAGCGGCTGGCTCAACGGGTTCATCGGCGTGCTCATTTTCAGCGGCTCGCTGCCAGCGACACGGGTGGCCGTTCTGGAGTTTGACCCGGTCTTTTTGACGGTTGCCCGAGCCAGTATCGCTGCCCTTCTGGCGCTGTGCATGCTGCTGCTCTTCAACGAAAAACGGCCAGCCAAGAGTCAGCTTCTCTCCCTGGCAATCGTGGCCTTGGGCGTTGTATTCGGGTTTCCGCTGCTGACGGCGCTGGCGCTGCAATATGTGACGTCTGCGCACTCCATCGTCTTCGTAGGCCTGTTGCCACTGGCCACGGCAGCCTTCGGGGTCTGGCGCGGTGGCGAGCGTCCCCGGCCGGTGTTCTGGTTCTTCTCGGTGCTGGGAAGCCTGCTGGTGGTGGGTTTTGCCGTTTCCCAAGGCCTGACCGCCTCTCCTGCGGGGGACATTCTGATGTTGCTGGCCATCCTCGCCTGCGGATTAGGCTATGCAGAAGGCGCGAAGCTTTCAAGAACACTGGGCGGCTGGCAGGTGATTTCCTGGGCCCTGGTACTGTCGCTTCCCGTCATGGTCCCGCTGACCTGGTTCCTGGCCCCTCCTTCGCTCTCGGGAATCACCCCGACCGCATGGTTCAGCCTGGCTTATGTTTCGCTGTTCAGCATGTTTCTCGGCTTCGTGTTCTGGTATCGCGGGCTGGCCCAGGGCGGGATTGCCGCCGTCGGTCAACTTCAGCTGCTACAGCCGTTTTTTGGCCTGGCGCTGGCGGCCACGCTGCTGCATGAGCAGGTCAGCCTTGGCATGTTGGGTGTGACTGTTGCGGTGATTCTTTGCGTGACCGGTGCGCGCAAGTTCTCGAGATAGACGGCTCGCCGCCACAAACCGACTGTTGGTTGGCCTGGCGGCCGCAGGAATACTAACCTTTTAAGGTAAGGCCTGAATCTGTCGTGGTGGACCGGCCTCCGAGACGTTCCCGGCCCACCGCAGTGCTCGATAGGAGGAATGAAAAATGGCCAATTTCGAGAAGAAAATGCCGGTGCAGACCGACGACGAAAAAACCGATCAGCAACCGACGGTGGCAGACCCTTGGCGGCCCCTGGAAAAACTGCGCCAGCAGGTCGATCACCTGTTCGAAGACTTCAATCGTGGCTCGGGGTTGACCCCTTTCCGGCGGGGGCTGTTCGATGTCGAACCGTTCTGGAGTCGGGATTTTATCGGCCGCAGCCTGCCTGCGGTGGACATTACCGAGAAGGATGAAAGCTTCGAAATCACCGCCGAACTGCCGGGCATGGATCAGGAAAATATCGACATCAAATTGTCCAATGGCAACCTGATCATCAAGGGTGAAAAGAAAGAGGACAAGGAAGAAAAAAGAAAGGGCTATCACTTGTCAGAGCGTCACTATGGCTCCTTCCAGCGGGCATTCAGCCTGCCCAAAGGCGTCGATGCCGACAAGATCGAAGCGAACTTCAGTAAAGGTGTGCTGAGCATTTCGCTGCCGAAGAAGCCCGAAGCCATGAACGCGGACAAAAAGGTGCAAATCAAATCAAGCTGAATCGCCCTTCGCGCGACAGAAAGCCCCTTGCCGGGAAACCGGCCAGGGGCTTTTTTGTGGTCGCGACGGCGCCAGGCAGAACCTGTCAGTCGACCCGGGGCAATGGCTTGACGATCGTCAGACTGGAGGGCGACCGGTTCAACACACTTTCGGCCGTACTGCCGATGAAAATATCGATCCCGCGATGGTAGGTTGTCCCCAGTACTACCATGTCGAAGGCATGTCGTTGTGCAAAATGTGCGATCACCTCAGGGGGGATCCCAGGCAGTAGATGTTGCTGTTGTTTCTCGATTCCGTAGCGCTCGGCAAGCACCTCGAAGGCCTCCAGCTGAGCATCGATGACCGCGTCTCTCAAACTGCCATCCAGTGTCGCTGTCGGCACGTTCACCTCAGACTCCCCCAACTCCGACCAGCCGTCGACGTTGAGCAGGTGCAAGGTGGCGCCGCAGGATTCAGCCAGCGTCGAGGCCAGGTCGAGAATCCGGTCATTAAGCCCTTGGGTCAGCGCCTCCAGATGGGACAGGTCGACGGTTGCGAGTATGCTCAACGGGTTTGGATTTGCGGCATCGGTGACCAGGTGCAAAGGGGCCGGACAGTTGCGCAGCAACTGCCAGTCCAGAGGCCGGTGAAAGGCGCGATCGAGTGCCGACACGCGATGTGTGTCCTTGATCACCAGGTCCGCATGGAAGTCGTTCACGTACTCAAGCAGATGCGCCAGGCTCGGTCTGGCCCAGACCACTTCAGTGGTCACCTGCAACCCTTCGCATCGTTGAAACCGGGCTTGCTGCTCCAGCCAGTGACGATGCACCTGCAAGTAACCTTCCCGCGCCTGAGCCATCGCGTCGTGGTCAAACAGGCCGGCCACCGCCAGTGCCTGGACATGATCGAAAGCGACGATATGCAACATTGCACCGGTTGCACAGGCCAGGGCTCGCGCCCGATCGAAAGCCGGGGTGCGGACCATTTCGGTCGGGGCAATCAATAGCAGACGTTGAATTTTCACCACTACTCTCCTTGCAACATCGGCAATTGCATCGCGCGGGCCAACATGGCGGCCCGGTCGAACGCCGGAGTACGAGTCATGGCGAAAGGAGCGATCAGCAGTAAACGCTGTGTCTGCGACATAGGGCACCTCGGCGCACGGCCATCTCGATGCAATGGGTAGAACCACAGAGTGAGCGCTTCAGAACCAGGGGATTTGATCTTTGTCAGCTATAGGGTCGACCGTTCTTCTGAATCGTCAGTTTGCTGGAAACAAACCCGAAAGCGGCTCTACAACGCCCCCCCACCACACGTCGGGGCGCATGCTGCATCACTCGCCAGGTTGATAAAGATCAATCCCGCTTCCCCCGTCAGTGACAGGATAAAAAACAGGGCCTCGGTGCCCAAACGCATGGGTGCCATGGAGCACAGGTGTTTCCGCAGTTTTTGACAGGAGCTTTGTCATGTCTGAGCAATTACGCTTCATGCTGGTCGTCTCGCCGCTCATGGAAAACAGCCCCGCGTTCGATCGGGCCGCCGCGTTGGCCAAGGCCGCGGGCGCGGCCCTGCACATCGTCGCCTTCGATTACCTGGAAGGCTTGGCAACGGCCAGCCTGGTCAATGAACAAGTGCAGGAGCAGATGCGGCTCGGGTATGTCGAGCGCCATCGCCAGTGGCTCGAAGAACAGGCCCGTCCCTTGCGTAAAATCGGTGTGCCTGTCACCACTGAGGTGGTTTGGGTAGAAAGACCGTTGCAGGAAATCCTCGTTCACCTCAAAGAACAGCCGATGGCAGTCCTGATCAAGGCTCTGGAGTACGAGTCGCTGCTGTCACGGATCATGTTCACGCCCCTGGATATTCATCTGCTGCGCGAATGCCCGGTTCCGCTGCATTTTGTCAGCCATGTGCAGCACGCGTTGCCACGCAAGATCGTCGCCGCGGTCGATCCCTTCCACAGCAATACTCAGTACAAGGATTTCAACGACAGGATTCTTCGCGAGGCGTCAAAACTGGCCAGTACCTGCAACGCCGAGCTCGATGTTATCTATGCCCATGACCTGTCATCGATCAGCGCGGACGAGTTCGATTTCGACAACAGCTCGACGTTTTTCTCTTCAGGCAAAGCCAAGACTCTGTTCGACGCACAGGGCGATGCCTTCCGCGAATTGGCCGAACGCAACGGTATTGCGCCGGAGCAACAGCATATGATCATGGGCAACCCGGCCAAGGTCCTTACCCATTACGCCGATGCGTACAACGTCGATGTGATTGTCATGGGCCGGGTCGGCCATCGTGGCATGGGTCGACTGGTGGGCAGCACCGTGGAGCATCTGCTGTACAAAATGCCGTGCAGTGTATGGGTGGTTTCACCTGAAGATCTGTAGAGAGACGCTGCGACAGCGCTCGGACCACGTCTTCAAGGTGAGGGCGAGCGATAGTGTGGCTGCCAGACTCAACTGCCTTGCTCATCTTTTCCCCGGCCCTTTGCCGGAAAACCGGCCAAGGGGTTTATTGTCAGAGTGATGAGCTTGAGGGCTGATCGAGGGGGGTTAATTCAACACTGTCGCGGTACTCCGGCACCGAAACCGACCAGCCCAGTTCCAGACTGATACGCCGACGCAGTACATCCGAGGCATTCGGTTCCCCGTGCACCACATAGGTGTGTTTCGGCGGCCGTTTGAACCCGCGCAACCACTGCATGATTTCATCCGCATCGGCATGCGCGGACAGGGTTTGCATCGGTACCACTTCAGCCCGGATCGGCACGTCTTGGCCGTGGATACGCACCGATGGCGCACCGGCGATGATCTGCGCACCACGGGTACCGCCCGCCTGGAAGCCCGGCACCAGCAACGTGTTCAACGGGTTGGGTGCCAGTGCCTTGAGGTGATGAAGTACGCGCCCACCGGTGGCCATGCCGCTGGCGGCGATGATCACCGCCGGGGTGCGTTGCTGGTCCAGTCCGATAGAGTCTTGGGTCGAGCGCACGAAATGCGCGACATGGCACATGCCTTCGCATTCCTGCGGTGACAACCGGTGCTCGCTGCGAAAACGCTGGTACAGGCGCGTGACGTCGGTGGCCATGGGGCTGTTGAGGTAGATCGGCAGGTCCGGGATCGCTCGCTTCTGGACAAGCCTGTACAGGTAATACATCAGCAATTGCGCACGTCCGACTGCAAACGATGGCACCAGCGTGATGCCGTGGCGCAAAGCGGTGCGGGTGATGACCTGCGCCAGTTGCTCCTCCGGGGATTCAACAGGGTGCTGTCGGTCACCGTAAGTCGACTCCACCAGCAGGTAATCGGTCTGCTCGATGATTTCCGGGGCGAACATCAATGGATCGTTCGGCCGCCCCAGGTCCCCGGAACACACCAGCGTCATGCCATCGGCCACCACTTCCACCGTGGCGGCGCCCAGTATGTGTCCGGCGCAGCGCAACAGGATGCTCATGCCCGGAACAATCCCGACCCGGTGGTGCAACTCCACCGGATGCAACAGTTTCAGCGCCTGCTCGGCGTCTTGCTCGGTATAAAGCGGCAGCGCCGGAGTGTGTTTGGAGAAGCCATGGCGATTGGCAAACTCGGCCTCTTCTTCCTGCAAGCGGCCACTGTCACGCAGCAGGATTTTCACCAATTCACAGGTCGCGGGGGTGGCATACACCGGCCCGCGATAACCGTTGCGCACCAGCACCGGTAAATAGCCACTGTGATCCAGATGGGCATGGGTCAGCACGATGGCGTCGAGGTCGCGAATCGGTACCTGGAAACGGTCCCAGTTGTGCAGACGCAGTTGTTTATAGCCTTGGAATAAACCACAGTCGATCAGCACATGGTGGTCGTGATGTTCCAGCAGGTACTTGCTGCCGGTCACCGTGCCCGCCGCACCGAGAAATGTCATTCGCATCGTCATTTCCTCAAGCCAGGTAACGCTTTACCCGACGGATAAACGCTTATCCATGGTTTTCCCTCGGTTCATCGCCGCAGGGAAGTGTCAGGCTGTGATGAACAGTATCTGGCGTTATCGCCGCGGGGCTCTGATTTTTGTCAACTAATGACTGGCGAGTGATAGCCGGACGCACTCACAGAAGCCTTGTTGATTTAGCTCAATGTCTTGATGTCGTTCCAGTGTAGAAAAAACTGATCGGGCCAGGCTTGCGTCCGTTGTAATCCACGCATCAGACAGAGGGCATCACCATGAGCGACTTGAGTTTGCGTCAACATATTCTGGAAGAGCTTGAATTCCAGCCTGATATCGATGCTGCCAACATCGGTGTGACCGTGGACAACGGCGTCGTCACGCTCTCCGGGCACGTCAAGAGCTACATGCAGAAAATCAACGCAGAACGCGCGGTAAAAAGCATCAAAGGAGTACGCGCGCTGGCCGAGGAAATTCAGGTCAGATCATTTGCTGCTCGCCTGAGTCAATGATCTGGGGAAATCGTGGATCGCACCGGCCGCGTTTCACTGGAGGGGCATGATGCTCGCGGTCACATTGATCAATACGCTGGTGGTGATCGTCGCCGTGGTGATCCACTACGAATGCCTGTTACGCCTCAATGACTGGTTGCCGAGGCTTAAACTCTGGAGCCGCTTCAGGATTGTCGTCGGGGTGTTCGGTGCTCTGCTGGCCCATGCCATAGAGGTGTGGTGCTTCGCGCTGGTTTATTACCTGATGGTGCGCTCCGGAGAATGGGGCAGCCTGATTGGCAACTTCGATGGTTCACTGATGGACTGCGTGTACTTTTCATTCACCACGTACACAACAATCGGTTTCGGCGATATTTCACCCGTGGGCAACCTCAAGTACCTGACGGGTCTGGAGGCCCTGACCGGTCTGGTACTCATCACCTGGACGGCATCCTTTCTGTTTATCGAAATGCAGAAGTACTGGAAGCGCAAATAACCCGCAGCCCTTCCCTTGCACGGATCGACTGAGACCGGCTTTTCCTTAGCGTCTGTCGAGATAACGGAACAGTTCCTCCTCCTGGTCAAAGTGCAGTTGCACAAGGGTATCCAGACGAATCAACTGGTGCTGAATCTCATCGGCGCAAGCCGTTGCAGGGTCGGCACTGAAGTCAGCGCTCATGCGCGCCAGCACATGGATAAGGCGAAAGATCTCTCGATGGGCATGGCTCAATGCCGACAAGGGGTCCTCACCCTGCATGCTTCGTGTCAGCAGCGGGTACAGGTTTTTTTCATCTTCGCGTTCATGGAGGGCCAGTGAGGCTTGCAGCTTATCCACCAGTTCACCCAAGTCGGCCTGTGCTTGCTCAAGTGGACGCAGGGCAAAGTCATTTGCCATCTTGTGCAGATCGCTCAGCACCGTGGAAAGCTGATCGTGTTCATCCTGCAGGCGATCGATATGCTCCCCGGCAAGCTGTTGGTGCAGACCTCGCGACGGCATCAATGCACGCAGAGCATTGATAATGATCACCACGTCGATGCCTTCCTGCACAATGGCGCCGATAAGCGGCGGCAGGTAACCGAAGGCCGCCACAACCATGGCCAGCACGGACATGCTCATGCCGACCAACACGCCTTGGCGGGCGATGTGACGGGTGCGGCGGGCAATGTCCAGCGCCTCTACCAGGCGATCCAGGCGATCCACCAGCAGCACAACCCCCGCGGCTTGCGCAGAGGCCGTGGCACCGCTGGCCCCCATCGCCACACCGACATGGGCCGCCGCCAGTGCGGGGACATCGTTAATGCCATCGCCCACCATCAGCGTGCTGGCGCGCAGGCAGCCTTCCTGGACCGCACGCACTTTATCCTCAGGGGTCAACCCGGCACGCAGCTCGTCAATACCGGCAGACAGCGCAATCATCTCGGCGGTTTCCAGGCGATCACCCGTGAGCATGACGATTCTCTGGATGCCTCTGTTGCGCAGTCGACGCAGGGTTAGCGGGGTTTCCCGACGCAGGTTGTCCGAGAAAACCAGCAAACCGGCGAGTGCCCCATCCACTTCAATGAAACTGCCACTGCACGCCAGGTAATCCATGTGGCGCAGCATGGTTGTGGCCCAGCCAGGCACAGGCATGTCTTTATGAACAAACGACAAGGTGCCGAAGCGCACTCGCAGGCCATCGATCAGCCCGCAAAGACCCGCGCCCGGAATCTCCTCAACGTCCTGCGGCAGGCTGAGCGGCAATCCACGCTGATAGGCCGCTGTGACAATGGCTTGGGAAATCGGGTGCGTCGAGGCCTGCGCCAGCGAAGCGGCCAGGCCAAGCAGGCGCTGCGGATCGAACGCTCCGTTGGTTTCAATCGACTGCAGACGGGCATGGCCGCTGGTCAGCGTGCCGGTCTTGTCGAGAAACACCTGCTTGACCCCGGCCAGCGCTTCCAGGGTCACGCCGTCCTTGATCAGGATCCCGCGCCGCGCCGCCCTGGAGATACCTGACATGATCGCGATCGGCACCGCCAGAATCAAAGGGCAAGGTGTGGCCACCACCAAAACCGCCAGCGCTCGCAAAGAATCTCCACTCATGTGCCAGGCGATCCCGGCAATCAGCAATGTCAGAGGAATGAAGAGCAATGCATAACGGTCGGCCAGACGCACGAAAGGCGCGCGCGAGCGTCGTGCGGCTTCGGCCAGGCGCACCACCCCGGCATAGGTGCTCTGCGCTGCCGTTCGCGTGGCAGCCAGGAGAATGGGTGCACCGACATTGGTCACGCCACTGGGCAATTGCTCCCCTGCCTGGCGGGTGACCGGCAGTGACTCACCGCTGAGCGCCGATTCGTCCAGAATGGCTGTAGAACTGAGGAGACAGCCATCGACCGGTACCACCTCCCCCAAGCGCACAAGCAGTGTCTGCTGCGGTTGGATCTGCTCAACCGGTATCTGCCGTAAATCGCCACTTTCTTGCAGCCAGGCAAAGCGTGGCGCCCGGTCTACCAGCGCACGCAGCTCGCGTTCGGCGCGTTGTTTGGTAAAAAACTCCAGGATGCGACCTGACGCCAGCATCAAGGCAATCACCGCCGCCACCAGCGTCTGTTCAAAAAACAACGCCGCTGCAATCGACAGCAGTGCAATCAGATCTACACCGGCCTCGCGTCGGGCCAGGCGCCTGGCAATCTCGACGAGCAACACCAGGGCCATCACCAGACTGCCTGCGGCCCAGAAAGTCGATGCCCAGTCAGACTTCCCGACGACCTGCGCAATGCCCCCGACCAGCAGGGTCAGGGTGGTGAGCAGCAATAGAGCCGGATCCAGCCACTTACCGAGCATTGATGTGAGTTCCTACACGCGACATGAATGGATAGAGCTTAGGACTCGAATGCCCGGCATGTTCGCAATGCGTCATCGGTATTGATCAGTATCGGCTTGATTATTTCGGTGGGTGGCGCCCTGCTCGCCTGGACGCTGCTAGCGACCGAATCGGTGTTTACCCCGGCCAGGGAAAACGTCATGCCGGGGCGCTCGCCGTGGAGAACAGCCAGGGTGTGCCGGCCAATGCGCTGTGGATCACCAATGGCTGCATTCAACTGTTCCTGCTGCTGACGCTGTATTCACCTTTCCATTTGGCGTATGACAAGCATCAGACGGTGGGGGTCGACGCTGGACGACTACCGTGCAAATACCGCTCGAACCAGTCGCCAGCCAGCCTGGCGACTGTTTCAATCGCGCCTGTTTCTTCAAAAAGATGCGTAGCGCCCGGCACGACTTCCAGACATTTCTCACACCGCAAGGCATGACTGCTTTGCACATTCAGATTGATCACCACCGGATCTTGCTCACCGACAATCTGCAGGGTCGCAGCCTTCACGCGGGCCAGCGCCGCACCCGCAAGGTCGGTCCGCCCTCCTCGGCTCACCACGGCATGCACCCGGTCCGCACGCTCGGCCGCTGCCATTAGCGCCGCAGCGGCACCGGTGCTGGCGCCGAACAATCCGATCCGAAGCTGTTGCAGTTCGGCATCCTGGCCAATCCAGTCGATCACCTTCACCAACCGCCCGCAAAGCAGTGCGATATCGAAACGCAGCTCCCGTGTCTGATTATCCAAGTGTTGCTCCGGTTCCGTGAGCAGGTCGAACAGTAATGTGCCCAGCCCTCGCCGGGCCAGCGACTCGGCAACTTGTTGATTACGCGGGCTTGAACGACTGCTACCGCTGCCATGGACGAAGACCACCAGGCCGACAGCGTTCTTGGGCAGACGCAGGTCGGCAGACAGCGCCACGTCCCCCAGGTCCAGCTTTCGATAGCGAGCCTCAATCATTTCAATCCTCTTCTCCAGCCTGTGGGCAGCCGACGTCTTCACTGAATCACCAGTTTAGATTCCGCTCCTGAAGATTCGTTGCTGTCCACTGGTCCTCCCAGGCGCATGCCCCACACAGCCCTTACGCTATGATTCACCCATCGGCTCTGGACGGGAGACTGCCATGCCTGACCTGCCTGCGAGTCAGCGGTTGCGCTTGTACGACAGCGATGAACTCGAATTGGTGCTGCAGGCAATGGCGCGCCAGGCCGCAACCCTGTTGCCGCCCGCTCAAGCGGCATTGGTCGGCATCCAGCGCCGTGGTGAGCCTCTGGCACAGCGTTTACGGCAACATCTGTCACGTCAGACCGGCCAGCCAGAACTGCCTCTCTACCCACTGAAGGTCAAGCGCTATGCCGATGACCTCAAGGTGCTGCATGCACACACGGCACTGACCGAGAACCCGCTTCTCAACACGCTGGACCTTGCCAATACCACCCTGCTGGTTGTCGATGATGTGCTGTTTGAAGGCCATTCGCTCCTGCGCACCTGCGCGTACCTGGCGCAACTCGGTGCTCGTCAGGTCTACACGGCAGTACTGGTCGACCGGCATGTCTGCCAGCAGCCGATCCATGCCGATGTTGTCGGCGTGCACCTGCAAGTTGCCGCCCATGACATCGTCGAATGCAACGTGCCGCCCTACGAAATGGAGTTTTGCATTGAAGTGCTGCGTCATGGCGCAGCGCTTCACCCGCGAGGGAGAAGCTGAAGCAGGCTATCTTTAGTAAAGGGGTCGGTCGCTGGCCTGCAGAAACAGGGTGTCGCTTTTCAATGACTTTTCATCCCCTGGGCGTGGAACAACCCTGACCGCGCGGTAGCGGCCCGTTATAAACGACCCTGCGTTCCCACTCCGAGCCAAGGCCATGAAAAAGAACGACCAGTGGAATCTGTCCTACTTCGCGATCGCTTTTATCGTGCTGAGCCTCGCACAGATTTTCTTCGGTGAGCGCCAGGCGGTGCAGCCCCTCCCGTACAGCCAATTCCTGCAACTGTTGAACGAGCAAAAAGTCAGTGATTTGCGGGTCGATAAGGACCAGATCAGCGGCAAGTTGCAAGAGCCCATCGACGGACGCGAGCGGTTCTCCACCGTGCGGGTCGACCCGGCGCTGGCGACCGAACTCTCTCAATCGGGCGTCGGTTTTACCGGAACCACCGAAAACACCTTTTTGAACAGCCTGTTGGGCTGGTTGTTACCGTTTGTCCTGATCATGGTGTTCTGGAATTTCCTGTTTCGCGGGATGGCCGACAAACAAGGCCTTGGCGGGCTGATGAATGTCGGTAAGTCCCGGGCCAAGGTGTTTGTAGAACGCGACACCGGGGTCACCTTCGCCGATGTCGCGGGCATCGACGAAGCCAAGGCCGAGTTGGTGGAGATCGTCTCGTTCCTCAAGGACAAGGCCAAGTACGCACGCCTGGGCGCACACATTCCCAAAGGCACCTTGCTGGTGGGCCCGCCAGGCACCGGCAAGACGCTGGTGGCCAAAGCCATCGCAGGGGAAGCCGGTGTGCCGTTTTTCTCGATCTCCGGCTCCGAGTTCGTCGAGATGTTCGTCGGGGTCGGCGCAGCCCGGGTCCGCGACCTGTTCGAGCAGGCCAGGCAGGCGGCGCCCTGCATCATCTTCATCGATGAACTCGACGCATTGGGCAAGATGCGCGGCGTCGGTACGCTGGGCGGCAATGACGAAAAAGAACAGACCCTCAATCAGTTACTGGCCGAGCTGGACGGCTTCGATCCCCGTGAGGGCGTGGTGTTGCTGGCCGCGACCAACCGGCCAGAGGTCCTCGATCCGGCGTTGTTGCGGGCCGGGCGCTTCGACCGGCAGATTCTGATCGACCGCCCCGATCGCAAAGGGCGGGAGGCGATCCTCAAGGTCCATCTCAAGAAAGTCATTGTGGAGCCAGGGCTTGATGGCGCACGTATCGCCGAGATCACCACCGGTTTCACCGGCGCCGACCTGGCCAATCTGGTTAACGAAGCGGCCATCGTCGCCACTCGACGCGGCGCCGAAGCGGTCAGCCTGAACGATTTCACCGCGGCCGTAGAGCGCCTCATCGCGGGGCTCGAACGCAAAAGCAGCCTGCTCGATCCCGACGAGCGCCGAGTAGTGGCCTATCACGAAATGGGGCATGCTCTGGCCGCCAGCACGCTGCCGGCGATGGATCCGGTGCATAAAGTGTCGATCGTGCCCCGCGCCATCGGCTCGCTCGGCTATACCCTGCAACGACCGACCGAGGATCACTTCCTGATCAGTTGCCAGACCCTCAAGGACCGGATTGTCGTGCTGATGGCCGGGCGCGCCGCCGAAGACCTGGTCTATGGCCAGATCTCCACCGGAGCCGCCGATGATCTGGGCCGCGCGACTGATATCGCCCGCCAATTGATCACCCGGTTCGGCATGAGCGCCGAACTCGGACAATCGGTGCTGGAGCGGCAAAACGCAACGTACCTGGGAGACCGCATGGCCACGGTGGGCGAGAAGGATTATTCGGAACAGACCGCCCGGGAAATCGACCTGGGTATCCGCGCCCTGCTCGATGAAGCCTACCAACGGGCCAAGGCATTGCTGGAGAGTCGTCGGGCCGACCTGGATGAGGGGGCCCGCCTGTTGCTGGAAAAGGAAACCCTCACCCCCGAGGAATTCCCGCCGCTGATGCCACTCAAGCCTGCCCCGGCATTACCGAAACTGTGATAACCATCAAGCCCGGTTATCCGGCGCCGGTGTCCATTGCCACTGCATCACTTCGGGCATGTCTTGCCCGTGTTCGATGAGATAAAGCTTGTGCTTCTCCATCGTCGCCCAGTAGCGCGCCCGGGCGGTCTGGAGCTGATCATGCAGCCGGGGCACGCGCTCGATGACATCCAGTGCCAGCTGATACCGATCCAGGTTGTTGAGCACCGCCATGTCGAACGGTGTGGTGGTAGCCCCCTCGTCCTTGAAGCCGCGGACATGAAAGTTTTCGTGATTGGTGCGCTTGTACAGCAGTCGGTGGATCAGCGCGGGATAGCCGTGGAAGGCGAAAATCACGGGCCGGTCGACGGTGAACAGTTCATCGAATGCGTTGTCCGCCAAACCGTGGGGATGGTGGTACGACGGTTGCAGGACCATCAGATCGACGACATTGATCACCCTCACCCGCAAATCCGGCACGTATTCGCGCAGCAAGGTGACCGCGGCCAGGGTTTCAAGGGTCGGAACGTCGCCGGCACAGGCCATGACCACGTCGGGATCGCTATCATCCTGGCAGGCCCAGTCCCACCGTCCGATACCGACCTGGCAATGACGAATCGCCGCATCGATATTCAACCATTGCCATTCCGGTTGCTTGCCGGCCACGATCACGTTGACGTAATTGCGGCTTCTGAGGCAATGATCGGCCACCGACAAGAGGCAATTGGCGTCGGGCGGCAGATAGATCCGGACCACGTCCGCGGTTTTGTTCGCCACCAGATCAATGAACCCCGGATCCTGGTGGGAGAAGCCGTTATGGTCCTGGCGCCAGACATGAGACGTGAGCAAATAGTTGAGCGAGGCAATGGGTTTGCGCCATGGCACTTCAGCGGCGGTTTTCAGCCATTTGGCATGCTGGTTGAACATCGAGTCGACGATGTGGATGAACGCCTCGTAACAGGAAAACAGCCCATGCCGGCCCGTCAGCAAATAGCCTTCGAGCCAGCCTTCGCAAACCTGTTCGCTCAGAATCTCCATTACCCGGCCATCGGCTGCCAGATTGACGTCGTCGACGCCCAGCGGCTCCATCCATGCCTTGGCGCTGACTTCATACACCGCATCCAGCCGGTTCGAGGCGGTTTCGTCCGGACCGAACAGACGAAAATTGCTCGACGTCAGATTGTCTTTCATCACGTCTCGCAAAAACGTCCCCAGCACCCGTGTCGCTTCTGCGCGCAAACCACCGGGAACCTCGATGTTCACCGCATAGTCGGTGAACCGCGGCAGCTCCAGCGGTCGCAACAGCAGCCCACCGTTGGCGTGGGGATTGGCACTCATTCGCCGATGGCCGGTCGGCGCCAGGGCGGCGATTTCGGGGAGCAAGGTGCCATTGGCGTCAAACAGCTCGTCAGGGCGGTAGCTGTAGAGCCATTCCTCCAATTGCCGCAAGTGTGTGGGTTGCTGGAAATCGGCCAGCGGGACTTGATGCGCGCGCCAGGTGCCTTCGACCCGACGACCATCGACGAATTTCGGTCCCGTCCAGCCCTTGGGCGTGCGTAATACCAGCATCGGCCACAAGGGCCGTTCCGGTGGGCGGGTTTGCGGCCGTTGGCGCGCGATCCGCTGAATTTCACGAATATCCAGCACCATGGTGTCCAGCGTCCTGGCCAGGGCTTGATGAACCTCTGCCGGGTCATCGCCCTCGACGAAATACGGATCGTAGCCATAGCCATACATCAACGCCGATAGCTCCTCCTCGCTGATGCTGGAAAGCACGGTCGGGTTGGCGATTTTGTACCCGTTCAGATGCAAAATCGGCAGCACCGCCCCGTCACGCGCCGGGTTGAGAAACTTGTTGGAGTGCCAACTGGCCGCCAACGTCCCGGTTTCGGCCTCGCCGTCGCCAATGACACACGCCACCATCAAATCCGGGTTATCGAACGCGGCGCCGTAGGCATGGGCCAGGCTATAGCCCAGCTCGCCTCCTTCATGGATCGACCCCGGAATCTGCGCTGAAACATGGCTGGAAATGCCGTAGGGCCAGGAAAACTGCCGGAACAGTCGGGTCAGACCGTTGGTGTTGCACCCCACCGACGGATTGAATTCGGTGTACGTCCCTTCCATGTAGGTCTGGGCCACGACCGCCGGGCCGCCATGCCCGGGGCCGGCGATGAAGATCATGTTCAGGTCGTGGGTCGTGATCAGGTGGTTGAGGTGCGTATAGATCAGGTTCAACCCCGGCGTCGTGCCCCAATGCCCCAGTAGCCGTGGCTTTACATGCGCCAGCGTCAGCGGCTCCTTCATCAGCGGGTTGTCCTTGAGGTAGATCTGCCCGACCGCCAGATAGTTGGAGGCCCGCCAGTAGGCATCCAGCCCTTCCAGTTGCTCGGCACTCAAAAAATCGCTCATGACGTTCTCCGCAAGGGGCTCGGTATACCGATAAACATGCGCCAATTCTGGGAGTCTGCAACGCGCAAGACTTGATTTACATCAAGTCCTGCGCCGGCCGCCCCGTCCCGACGAGGACGAGCCTTTTCCCGCTCGTCGATTGCCCCCGTAAACGCCCGATTGAAGTTGCGATCCAAACTATCCTTTACCCACTATCAGGGGCTACATGCGATGCCCGAAACCCGACCCTATCAACATCATTATCTGAAGGCCGCGTGCTCCAACTGCAGCGTCCTGGAGTTGTGCCTGCCGATCGGCTTGACCGGCCAGGAGGTCGAGCGGCTGGATACCCTGATCGTTCAACGGGTAAAGGTTAAAAAAGGCGCCGCCCTGTACCGGGCCGGTGATCCGTTGCGCTCGCTGTATGCAGTACGCATTGGTGCATTCAAGACCAGCATGCTGTCGGTCGATGGCCGCGAGCAGGTGACCGGTTTTCAGATACCCGGCGAAATGCTCGGTCTGGACGCCATCAGCGACGATCGGCACGCCTGCAGCGCCTTTGCCCTGGAAGACAGCGAAGTCTGCCCCCTGCACTACGCACAACTGGAGAAACTCGCCCAGGAACTGCCCTCACTGCAACACAACATGAACAAGCTCCTGAGCCGGGAGATCGTGCGTGATCACAGCATGCTCATGATGATGGGTAACATGAACTCCGATGAACGCCTGGCAGCCTTCCTGCTGAACCTGTCGCAACGGCTGAGCATTCGCGGGTACTCGTCCAGAGACTTCGTGCTGAAAATGCGCCGTGAAGAGATCGGCTCGTATCTGGGCCTGCGCCTGGAAACCATCTGTCGGGGCATCGCTCATCTGCGGGATCAGGGGTTGGTCGAGATTTCCGGGCGTAATGTCAAAGTCCTGAATCTGGAGGGGCTCAAGCAATTGGTCGTCGGCTGTCACCGGCAGTCGCCCCCCTGACGCCCCAGGTGCATCGGCTTTTGGAGAATCGTCATGCGCGCGATGGTTTTGCATGCCCCCGGCCAGCCGCTGCAACGGGAGGAGCGTGCCATCCCGATACCCGACGCACGCCAACTGTTAATCAAAGTCCTGGCCTGTGGCGTGTGCCGCACCGACCTGCATCTGGTGGATGGTGAATTGCCGCAAGCAGTGCTGCCGCGGGTGCCGGGCCACGAAATCGTCGGTGAAGTGACGGCGGTGGGTGCCAACGTCGCGCCCGACTGGGTCGGTAAGCGCGTGGGCGTTCCCTGGCTCGGCTGGACGTGCGGTGAGTGCACATTCTGCCGCTCGGGCCGGGAGAACCTCTGCGATCGCGCCCGGTTCACCGGCTGTCACCTGGATGGCGGTTATGCCGAGTACACCGTTGCCGACGCCCATTTCTGTTTTCCCATCCCGGACGCGCTCTCGGCCGCCGAAGCCGCACCGCTGCTGTGTGCCGGGCTGATCGGTTTTCGCGCCTTGCAAATGGCCAAAGGGGCGCGTCATCTGGGTCTCTATGGCTTCGGCGCGGCGGCGCATCTGGCGATTCAGGTGGCACGGGGCCGGGGGCAGCAGGTGTATGCCTTCACCCGACCGGGCGACAGCGAGGGCCAGGCCTATGCCCGAACCCTGGGCGCCGAATGGGCAGGTCCCTCGGATCAACCGCCGCCGCACCCGCTCGACGCCAGCCTGATCTTCGCCCCCGTCGGTGCGCTGGTGCCACTGGCGCTGGAAGCCACCGTCAAGGGTGGCTGTGTGATTTGCGCGGGCATCCACATGAGCGACATTCCCAGCTTCCCTTATCGATTGCTGTGGGGCGAACGCAGCATCCGTTCAGTGGCAAACCTGACTCGCGAGGACGGCACGGCGTTTTTTGCAGAGCTGCGTCATACGCCCGTGCACAGCGATGTCACCTGTTTCGCCCTGGACGATGCCAATCAGGCACTGGCCAGCCTGCGGGCCGGTCAGGTCAAAGGCGCGATTGTGCTCATCCCCTGACACGCGATCCCGGCTGCTTGACCGCCAGAATACTGCCCGGCACCGAGTAAAGCGCTCGTTCCGTGTTGCTGCCGATCAACCGATCGAACCCCACCCGATGCACCGTGCCCATTACAACGACATCGGCCAGATACTCCTCGACAAACTCACTCAGCACCGGCGCCGGCAGGCCCATGATGAAATGCCGGCGCTCCGGTGGCACGCCATAGCGATCGGCCAGGCTGACAAACGCCTGGTGCAGGGATTGCCGCAGCTCCTCCATGAAGTCCACGTTCCACCCGCCGCTGACTAAGGGCGCATCGCCATTGAAGGCCGGCGACAAGTCATACGCGTACAGCAGATGCAGCGGTGCATCGCATTGCAGGGCCAGTGCATTCGCCGATTGAATGATGGTGTCGTTGAGGCCACTGATTTGCGTCGAGGGGTCGAACGGGTCCACTGCCGCCACGATCCGGTGCGGCAGAGCGTGACGGGCCTGATTGACCAGATGCACCGGCACTTGGCATTCGCGCAGCAGATGGCAATCCAGAGGGGTGACAAACACGCGCTTGAGCAGCGGCTCCAGCGTGACGTCCTTGATCAGCAGGTCGGGCTTGAGCTCGTCGACGCACCTCAGGATGTCCAGCAATGGATGAGTGGTGAAGACCACTTCCACGCTCACTTTCAGTCCCTCACCGCTGAGGCGCTGAATTTCTTCCGCCATCCAGCGGCGATAGCGGCGCAGATAGCGCTGGTTCTCCGCCTCATCGGTTTTTTCTTCCCACAAATGGATGATCGGGGCCGGTTCTATGAACGCCCGCACATCCAGAATCGCCCCGCTGACCTTGGCGAGGGCAACGGCGCGCTGCAAGGCCGGGGATTGGTACAGGGTTCGGTCGGCGATCAGCAACACACGTTGATATTGACCCATCACACACCTCGATTCGGTGCCGGTCCAAAGCGCCGGTATGTTCCCAGACTGCGCTCGTTACCCCCTGGCCCGGTTGATTTACATCAGATGCAAGCGTTTGAGCCTGCCTGTCACGAGTGTCTGATCCAGATCAGATTCAAGCGCCGCCAGCGGCGTAAAAAAGAAATGAACCGCGTGGTTCGTTGCGACGCGCTTGCCTTTCAACCCGAATGGAGAATTGCACCATGCTCACTGTTAAAGACCACAATGACCGAGCGGCCGTCGCCTACGCTGCCGTCTCCGGACAGTACTGGATTGAAGCGCTCAGGGACGGGCGCCATGTGCTGATCCGGCCGCTGACAGAAAAAGACCGCGAACGTGAATATGCTTTTATCAAGCAGCTGTCCCCGGAGTCGCGGCACATGCGCTTTCTGGCGCAAGTCAACGAGCCCGGCACGGCCATGCTCGACCAGTTGATGGATGTCGACGGCAAGAACCGGTTGGCTTACATCGCCCTGATCCATGACAACGGCAAACTGATTGAAATCGGTGTCAGCCGCTATGCCGCCACCGCCGACACCGAGTGTGAATGTGCCGTGACGGTTGCCGATGAGTACCAGCATCTGGGCTTGGGCACCACGCTGATGGAGCATTTGATCAAGGCCGCGCGCAAGAATGGTTTTCGTCAGATGTATTCCGTCGACGCCGCCAGCAATGCCCCCATGCGCGATTTGGCCAAAGCCCTGGGCTTTGAGACCCGTCACGATCCCGATGACAGTCGTCAGGTCATTCATAGCCTCTATCTGTAAAAAAACGCCCCTCGGCGTGATTGGATCCGCCGAGGGGTGTTTCAACACTCAGGGCTCTAACAACGAGTGCCGACCCGCCGTTCGGTGTTTTTTTCAACGGTGTCCGCCAACAACGCTAGGCTTACAAACAATGTGGTGATCATCGCCATTTTGCAGGGAGCGCAAAAATGGAAATCATTAACCGTTGGCAAAACCTCTCCCTCAGGATGGCCCAGGGAGGAATGCCGCAATGAAGCTTTCCAATCATTACAAATGGACTGCCTTGGGCGCCATTGCGCTGACTCTTTTCAGCGTACTGATATTTTTGCTGATCAAATCCTATTCCTACGACACATCGACCTACTTCGAGTCGCGCGACTTCGTTCGCCAACTCAAGCAGTTCGATGCCAACTGGAACGTGAAGATTCTGAGAGCCAAAATCGGCCTGAACGACAATTTGTTTCTGGGAGCACCCGCTGAAGCAGAACAGCGATGGGCGCAGCTCGACAACCTCAATGCGACCGGCCCCCTCTCGACTCTTTGGCAAACTCGACGCGAGGGTTATCTGGATGCGGTAGAAAACAAAACCCGACTGGTTGAGCAATTCAAACAGCACAACACGGCCTTGCGAATATCATTCGAGGCCCTGCCTGAGCTGGAAGATAACATTCGGGTGTTGCTGGAAGATTTCAACGACAAACGCCCGAAAGTGGATGCTGTGGCGGCCTCAGTGGTGTTCGATGTTACGTTGGACACCCTTGAATACGCTCTCTATGTCTCCAGCGAAAGGGCTGAGGAAATCTCCGGGCATATGAAGTATCTGAATGACTACATCAATCAACTGCCGCCCGAACAGCGCCCGCCTTTCACTACCTTTGTAGACGCGGTGAATGCCATTGTTCGAGAACAGCCCATCGTCAATGATCTGCTTGATCGCATCAGTGTGATTCCGGTCGCACGGCAGTTGGACAGCATCAACGAATTATTGAACGAGAAACAACGGCGCACCAGCGCGACAGACCGCCAATATCACCTTTACCTGGGCATATGCGCCGGCATCATGGCCCTGCTGTTGTTGTATCTGGCCGGCCGCCTGATTCGCAGTTATGCCCTGATCAACAAGATGAACAATGAGCTGCAAACAGCAAATGAGCGACTGGAGCAACGCGTCGAAGAACGCACCCGCGAACTGCTGGAAGCCGAGCGCGAACTGGTCGATGCCGCGCGGATGGCCGGCATGGCGGAGATCGCGACCAATGTGTTGCACAACGTCGGCAATGTGCTGAACAGCGTTAACGTCTCGGCAGATTTGATCACCCGCAAATTGGCGGCCAGCAAAACCCTCGGCCTGGGTAAAGCGGTGAAAATGATGAACGAACATGCCGAAGACTTGGGGCAGTTCATCACGTGCGATGAAAAAGGCAAATTGCTTCCCCTTTACCTCAATCAACTGGTCGACTCCATCGCGACCGAGCAATCGAGCATCGTTGAGGAACTGTCACAACTCACCAAAAGCATCGATCACATCAAGGACATCGTTTCCACTCAACAGGCCTATGCCGGCGCCGCCAGGCTGGTTGAGCCGTTGAACGTCGTCGATCTGTTCGAGGATGCGTTACGCATGAATTCCGGCGCGTTGAGTCGTCACCATGTCGTCGTCACCAAGGACTATCAGGACACGCCGACGATCATCGGCGACAAACACCGACTGCTGTTGATCCTGATCAACCTGATCAGCAATGCCAAATATGCAATGTCCAAGGTCAGCGACCGTCAGCGCCAGATGACGCTGGGCGTCAAGATTGTCGATAACACAACGCTGCGCCTCAGCGTAGAGGATCAGGGCGAAGGGATCGCCGCCGAAAACATCACCCGCATCTTCAATCACGGCTTCACCACGCGCAAGGAAGGTCATGGTTTTGGCCTGCACAGTTGTGCGCTCGCGGCGGTAGAGATGAACGGGCATCTTCGCGTCCATAGCGATGGACCGGGCCACGGAGCGGTTTTCACCCTGGAGATACCTTTGGAGACTGCGCATGCATTGCCGACCGCTGGAATGTCAGTCAGTTAAGTCGCAAAACCTGTGGGAGCGGACTTTTGTGGCGAGGGGGCTTGCCCCCGTTGGGTCGCGAAGCGGCCCCAAAACCTGCAATCGCGGTGTATCAGGTACACCGCATGCAATGGTTTTACGACTGCTACGCAGCCGAACGGGGGCAAGCCCCCTCGCCACACAAGCCCGCTCCCACAGGGATTGCGCTTGACTGACTGGTATTAATCGCCCCACCAACGCGACTATCCCACCAAGGCCATCAACTGTTGGCGTTGCGCATCCGTCAGCATCGGGCCAAAACCCGCACCGGCGTTTTCCGCCATGTAACGCGGGTTGCTGGTGCCGGGGATGACACAGGTCACCGCCGGATGAGCCAGCAGGAACTTGAGCGCCAGTTGCGCCCAGCTATTGACTCCCACTTGCGCGGCCCATCCCGGCAGCGGTTTGCCTTTCAATCGAGCGAGCAAACCGCCGCCACCGAAAGGCCGATTGCAGATCACCGCCACACCGCGCTCGCGACACAGCGGCAGGATTCGTTTCTCGACGCCGCGGTCGTCCAGGGCGTAGTTGATCTGCAAAAAGTCCATCGGCCCGGCTTTCAATACGGCCTCCACTTCGTCATACGCCGACGCCGTGTAATGGGTGATGCCGATGTAGCGGATGCGCCCTTCTGCCTTCCATTGGCGCAGGGTGGGCAGGTGGGTTTTCCAGTCCAGCAGATTGTGAATCTGCATCAGATCGATACGGTCGGTCTGCAACAGCTTGAACGACTGTTCCATCTGCGCGATGCCTTCTTCGCGACCCTGGGTCCAGACTTTGGTGGCCAGAAATGCAGGCGAACGAGGCCGATGGATCGACAGCAATTCACCGGTCGTCTGCTCGGCGCGACCGTACATGGGCGAGCTGTCGATCACCGTGCCGCCCTTCTCGAACAACGCTCTGAGCACAGCGGGCAATTGCTTGTAGGCGGCGTCGGAAGGCGCGACATCAAAGCCGCGATAGGTGCCCAACCCGACCATGGGTAACGGCTCGTTGCTGGAAGGAATGGCTCGGGTCAGCATGTTCTTGCCTCCTGTTTCCGTCGACGACGCCGATGCGGCAAAGGCCGGATCGAAGGTGAAGACCGCCGAAACACCGGCAGCCAGCGTGAGTATTTTTCTACGGCTGAAAACAATCATAGGCAAAGACCAGTCAGTAACACGCAACCCTGTGGGAGCGGGCTTGCTCGCGAAGACGGCGCCACAGTCAACATTGATGCTGCCTGACACACCGCTTTCGCGAGCAAGCCCGCTCCCACAGGGATTGCGCTTGATTGACTGGCATTGGGCACCTCTCCTGTACAGCTGAATTTGCTGAACTACACTTTGCGGCACTCAAGCAATAGCTGTCTCAAGGCCCAAAGCAGTCAATGTCGTCCACTAAACTTAGTCGAATGTCGCGACCCCTGATGTCTCTCTTCGCTTTCATTGCAATTGCGTACCTGGTGCTCTGCGCGGCGCTGTTCGTATTTCAGCGCGCCCTGATCTACTACCCGCAACCACGCGCCATCGACTCACCCGAAACACTGCTGACGCTGCAAGTCGCCGATGCGCGGGTGCTGGTGACCGTCAGGCCACACGACGGCCCGAAGGCATTGATCTACTTCGGTGGCAATGCCGAGGACGTTTCCCGCAGCCTGCCCGGGTTCTCGCAGGCCTTTGCGGATCATGCGATCTACTTGCTGCATTACCGAGGCTACGGTGGCAGTTCCGGGTCGCCGTCCGAGGAGGCGATTCAGCAAGATGCCATGACCTTGTTTGATATGGTCTACAACACCCATCCCACTATCGCCGTGGTCGGGCGCAGCCTGGGCTCGGGCGTCGCCGTGCGCCTCGCCAGCCAACGCCCGGCCTCGCGGCTGATTCTGATCACGCCCTACAACAGCCTTGAAGACCTCGCCGCTCGCCAGTTCCGCTGGTTCCCGGTGAAGTGGCTGCTTCGGGACAAGTTCGAATCCTGGAAATACGCCGCTCACATCACCGTACCGACGCTGTTGATTGCCGCCGGGCACGACGAAGTCATACCGCGCTCAAGCACGGACCAGCTCTACACCCATTTCGCCAAGGGCGTGGCCTCGCTGCAAGTGATACCGGACACGGGCCACAATTCGATCTCCGAAAGCCCCCTATACCTGAAGATGCTGGGTGCAGGGCTGTAAGGTCAGCGCATCAGGAGACAGTCACAAAATCGACATGAATGCTTAACGTTTTTTTTACAACCCAGCAGGCACGTTATGCGTGGCTGCGGGTGCAGCGGCTCATGATGAGCATCGCGCGGGCCTTTGATAAAACGATGGAGCAAGGCATGGAGCCAACGGTGATATCGACCCAAACACATACGCTGATCAGCACGCACCCAGGGGTGAATGTCATGCAAAGGCCTCCTTTGCGCACGGCGGGGATTGGTCGCGCACAGGCGCGGGCCTCATGACGGTTCTGGTCACGGGCGCCGCCGGTTTCATCGGGTATCACACCGTCAAGCGATTGTGTCGGGAAGGTCTTGAAGTGGTCGGTATCGACAATCTCAACGACTACTACAGCGTGGAACTCAAACATGCACGACTCAAGGCGCTGGAATCCTTGCCGGGCTTTCGTTTCCAGACTCTGGACATCGTCGACAAACCGGCCTTGATGGCGTTATTCGAAGACCATGCTTTCACCGAGGTTGTGCACTTGGCGGCCCAGGCGGGCGTTCGCTATTCGCTGGACAACCCGGACGTCTACGCGCAGTCCAATCTGGTAGGTTTCCTGAATATGCTGGAAGCCTGCCGACACCACCGCCCCGCGCATCTGATCTATGCCTCGAGCAGCTCGGTGTATGGCACCAACAGCAAAATGCCGCTCAGCGTCGAAGACAGCGTCGATCATCCCATTTCGTTGTACGCCGCCACTAAACGAGCCAATGAACTGCTGGCGCACAGCTACTGCCACCTCTATGGCCTGAAGGCCAGCGGCCTGCGCTTTTTTACCGTTTACGGGCCTTGGGGCCGCCCCGACATGGCGCTGTTCAAGTTTACCGAGGCGATCATCAAAGGCTTGCCGATCGACATCTATAACCATGGCCAGATGTCGCGCGACTTCACCTACATCGACGACATCGTCGAAAGCATCGCCCGCCTGCGCTCAAAACCACCGGTGCCGAACGGGCCCGGCGATGGCGCAAACCGAATCTTCAACATAGGCCGCGGCCAGCCGGTGCCGCTGCTGGAATTCGTCGATTGCCTGGAATCGGCGCTGGGTATCAAGGCCCAACGCAACTTCATGCCGCTACAGGCAGGCGATGTGATCAAGACCTGGGCCGATATTTCGGCACTGGCCGAATGGGTCGACTTCCGCCCTCAGGTGACGGTTGAAACAGGCGTGGCGGAATTTGTGAAGTGGTATCGCCACTTCTATCAGATATGAAACGTGAGCCCTTGATAATAAAAGACCAAGGCGCAAGGGGGACTCTATGAGCCAAGACATCTTTGTATCTGTATTGATTCCAGCAAAAAACGAAGCAAACAACCTCAAGCCCTTACTTGAGGAAATCCGCACCGCACTGGCCGATGAGGCTTACGAAATCATTGTCGTGGACGACGGCAGTACCGATTCCACCTTGCATGAACTGCGGCAGATCAAAAACAACGGTCTGAGCGCGTTGCGTATCCTGCGTCATGAGCGCTCGCTGGGGCAAAGCACCTCGCTCTACCATGCCGCGCTGAATGCCCGGGGCCAATGGCTGGCGACACTCGATGGCGACGGTCAAAACGACCCTGCGGACATCCCCGGGATGTTGGCGCTGGTGCGCGGTGAACAGGGTCTGGTCGACGTTCAGTTGGTGGCCGGGCATAGGGTCAATCGCCGTGATACCGCCAGCAAGCGCTGGGCCTCGCGTTTCGCCAACGGCCTGCGCAGCCGCCTGCTCAAGGACGCCACCCCGGACACCGGCTGCGGGCTAAAACTGATCGAGCGTGCGGCGTTTCTGCGCTTGCCGTACTTCGACCATATGCATCGGTTCATTCCTGCGCTGATCCAGCGTCACAACGGCCGCATGATCGTCCATCCGGTCAACCACCGCCCCCGCACAGCCGGGGTGTCCAAATACGGCAACATCGACCGTGCCCTGGTGGGCATTCTCGACCTGTTCGGCGTTTGGTGGCTGATCAAGCGCACACGGCTGAATACCAACGCACAGGAGATCGAAGGATGAACCTCTCCCGCGAAACCCTATGGCTGGTGATCGGCTTCGGTGGCCAGATCGCCTTTACCGGTCGCTTCGTCTTGCAGTGGCTGTACAGCGAATACAAAAAACGCAGCGTGATCCCGGTGAGCTTCTGGTACCTGAGCATCATCGGCAGCACCTTGCTGTTCGCGTACGCCATTTACCGGCAAGACCCGGTCTTCATTGTCGGCCAGGCCTTTGGCTCCATCGTCTATTTGCGCAACTTGCAATTGATTGCCCGCAGCAGACATTTAAAGGACTGAGCCATGCGCAAAACCCTGTCGCCCGGGATCGAATGCCTGGGCCTGATGCTGCTCGCCTTGCTGTTGATCGGCGCCGGGCTGGGGCTGCGTCAACCGCAGAATGTGGACGAGGAACGCTTCCTCGGCGTGGCACTGGAAATGCTGCACAACGGCGCGTGGTTCATCCCCCACCGCGCCGCGGAGATATACGGCGATAAGCCGCCGATCTTTATGTGGACGGTGGCGTTCTTCGCGTGGCTTACCGGCCTGCCTGCCCTCGCCCTTTATATTCCGGGGCTTTTGTCGGCCGCAACGGTCACGGCCATGGTCTACGATCTGGGCCGCAGATTATGGAATCAGCGCATCGGTCGGACGGCGGCGCTCTTGTACCTGGCCACCTATCAGACTTACAGCATCTTGCGAACCGGGCAGATCGACAGCTTTTTGATTCTGTTCACGTCGCTGGGCCTGTACGGGCTGGTACGACATCTGCTGCTTGGGCCGGCGTGGCGTTGGTTCTATGTGGGCTGCGCCGCCATGGGCATTGGCGTGATCACCAAAGGGGTCGGCTTCGTCCCGGTGTTGATGCTGATTCCGTATGCCTACGCGGTGCGCAAAAACTGGTCCGGTGTGGTGGCCATGCCGGGCGAAGCGCGCAAGTGGTTCCTGGGCTTTTTGGTTGCGCTCGGCGCCATCGCCATCTGGCTACTGCCCTTGGCGCTTTCCATTGTGCTCAATGGCACTGCGGATGAAATTGCCTATGCGCGAGAAATCCTGCTGCGCCAGACGGCAGCACGCTATGCCGCCGCGTGGGATCACCGCGAACCGTTCTGGTATTTCTTCGTCAACGTGATCCCGCAATATTGGCTGCCGTTGGTGCTGGCCCTGCCTTGGCTGGTGCCGGCCTGGCGCCGGCAACTGCGCAAACACGACGGTCGAGTGCTGGTGCTGCTGGGCTGGGTCGTGCTGGTGGTGTTGTTCTTCTGCCTGAGCAGCGGCAAGCGCAAGTTGTACATCTATCCGGCGCTGCCAGGGCTGGTGCTGGTGGCAGCGCCGCTGATTCCATGGCTGCTCAAGCGCTGGTTCGGCAAACGCCCGCGCGGTCGACGAATATTCCAGGCGCTGGTGGTGACCTGGTTTGTTCTGTGGTTCGCCCGCGGTTTCATCGAGACGATCAAGGACGGTCGCAACCCCCATGAAGCGCTCATGGCGCAGGCGGCGACCACGACCCACGGTGCCGATCTGGTGCTGGTCAACTGGCGCGAAGGCCACTGGTTATTCGCCCGGCAGCCAATCGTGCATTTCGGGATGAAAGACTCCTCGGTCCAACAAGCAGCACAGTGGTTGCGCGACCACCGTGAGGCATACGCCCTGGTGCCGGACGGAGTGTTGAGCCAGTGTTTCAATCCTGAAGCCGCCCATGCGCTGGGCGAAACGTCTCGTGCGCAGTGGTCGATCGTAGGCGCCGATGCCGATAACGGCCGTTGCCATCCCGGGCAGCCACCCAAGGTCTATCGCTTCAGCTGGGACAAGGAAAAGACATGAGCAAGGCATGGAAGCCGGGAGTATTTTTCATTGTTGTATTGCTTGGCGCCTACGCGGTTTCGGTACATTTTATGGTCCACCGGCAGCTGTATGCTCACTGGCAAAACCTCTGGCACGGCAATCAGGCGCCGGACAAAAATATCTGGCTGCCGGACTATAAAGCCGTGATCCAGGCCAAGCCTGTTGCGAGCGTCACCGATTTGTCCGGCATCACCTATGACCCGGACCGGGATCGTCTGTTGGGGATCACCAATAGTTCTTCCATGGCGATTGTCACGCTGAGCCGTAACGGCGACCTGCTTGAACGTTATCCGCTGATCGGGTTCCAGGACACGGAAGGCATTGCTTACTTGGGTAAGGGGCGAGTGGTGATCGCCGATGAAGTGTTGCAGCGACTGTACGTCGTCACTTTGCCGAGTACCCCTGGCCCTATCCATGCGGAAAACGCACCGTTTCTCGCCATCGAGATCAACCTGAGCGAACACAACAAGGGCTTTGAAGGCGTGACCTATGACGCGGCCAATGATCGTATCTTCGCGGTCAAGGAACGCGATCCGCGGCAGCTGTATTCGGTCACGGGCATGCTCGCGTCCATCGACGGCTCGTGGCAGGTCCGCATCAAGGACTTGACGAACTGGATCGACCGCAGCGTCTTCGGCATGGACCTTTCCGAGGGTTACTACGATCCGCGAACCGGTCACTTGCTGGTGCTGAGCGAGCAGTCCGACAACGTGACCGAACTCGACGAGAAAGGTAACTTCGTCAGCATCCGCTCACTGCTCGGCCTGACGGATGATCTCGAAAAAAACATACCGCAAGCCGAAGGCATGACCATGGACGCCGATGGCGAGCTTTACATTGTGAGCGAGCCCAATCTGTTTTATCGGTTCAGTAAATCGAAGGCCGCTGTGGTGCATTAATGGGTTTTGTGTGGGATGGGCCGGCCTCTTCGCGGGCAAGCCCGCTCCCACAGGGGATCTGCTGTGAACCCGTTTTTGCGATCGCCGCAGATCAAATGTGGGAGCGGGCTTGCTCGCGAAGAGGCCAGCAAGAACACCCTCCTGTTTCCGGTTAAATCACACCGAATCAGGCCGAGCTTCAGCCGCCGCCATGTGCGCCTTCAAAAACCCGATAAACGCCGTCACCTTGGGCGACGGCAAATGCTCCCGAGCCGTCACCGCATTCAGGTCCTGTGGCGGCCCGATCCATTCCGGCAGCACCCGGCACAGTCTTCCCGCGTCCACATCGGCCTGCATGCTTTGATCCATGCCCAGGCTCAACCCTTCGCCGGCACACAATGCATCTTTTAGCAGAGCGGGATCGTTGGCGATGATGGTCGGCTCAACCCGATAACCGCGCATTTTGGCGCCAGCCTTGCGCAACGGCCAAACGTAACCCACATCGCGCCGAGCCTGATGCAGCACCAATGTGCGGTGTTGAAGCAGTTCGTCCGGCGTCGCCGGCAGGCCGTGGCGCTCGATGTACTCAGGCGCGGCGTAGATGCCCGTGGCGTAACTCGCCAGGCGGCGGGCGACCAGACTGGAATCCGGCAAGGCGCCGAGGCGCAGCGCCACATCAACCTCCTCGCCGACCAGATCCAACGGCACGTGGGACGCCAGAATCTCCAGTCTGATGTGTGGGTACGCCTGACGAAAACCGGCCACCAACGGTGAAAACCAACTGACCCCGAACGAGTACGGCACCGTCACCCGCAGCCACCCGCGCGGATCATCGCGCAGTTGATGCACTGCCAGCTCGGCGTGTTCCAGGGTGGTGGCGATGTCCTTGCACTGGTCAAAGTAAACCGCTCCCGCCTCGGTCAGGCTCAACTGGCGCGTGGTACGGCGCAACAACTGCACGCCGATGGCCTGTTCCAACTCGCGCACGCGGCGACTGACGGTCGTCTTCGGAATCTGCAAGGCATGGGCCGCGGCGGTGAAACTGCCCAACCTCACCACGCGCACAAACACCAGCGTGTCATTCAAGTCCCGGATCATTCGAGCCACCTGCGGGGTAAAATCAAGATGGCCCAATTGTGCCACTGACGGCACATTTCATACCGCTTTTATGGGCTAATCAGCGCCGCGGGCGGCACCTATCATCGGGGCTCTCAACTGGAGAACTCCCATGAATCTGAACGAATATGTAACCTACGACGGTATCGGTCTCGCGCAATTGGTGGCGACTGGCGAAGTCACGTCGGCTGAACTGGCGGAGCTGGCCATTGCCGCCGTGCAACAGGTCAACCCGCAAATCAACGCGGTCATTGAACACTGGGCGCCCACTGTCACCGAGGGCACGGGGCCGCTGGCCGGTGTGCCCTTCCTGATCAAGGACCTGGCGATTACCTCGGCCGGCCGCCGCGTTGAGCTGGGCAGCCGATTGGCCCAAGGCCTGGTGGCGGAATCGGATTCGTACCTGATGCAACGCTTCAACGCCGCGGGCCTCGCCACCCTGGGGCGCACCACCACCCCGGAAATGGCCTTTAGCACCGAGACCGAATCCGTGCTCCAGGGCCCGACCCGTAACCCGTGGGACACTCGGCTGTCGGCCGGCGGTTCGAGCGGTGGTTCGGGTGCCGCGGTCGCTGCCGGCATCGTGCCGATTGCCCATGCCACTGACGCTGCGGGTTCGATCCGCGTACCGGCATCTTACAACGGGCTGGTCGGGCTGAAACCGACTCGCGGCAGAGCCTCGAACGGCCCGGCGCTCGATGAGGTATTTGCCGGTTTCGGCGTACAACTCGGTCTGTCGAGAACCGTCCGCGACAGCGCGGCGTTGATGGACATCGTCCAGGGCTATGCGCCGGGCGATCCTTACTACACCGCCGCACCGGCCGAAGGTTTTCTGGCGCAGGTGGGACGCGATCCAGGACGATTGCGCATCGGCCTGCTCGACACACCGTGGAACGGCGCCGCACTGGATCCCGAGATTGCCGAGGCCACCTTGGCCGTGGCCCGCGAACTGGAAGCGTTCGGTCATCGCGTGGAACGAGTGACCGCACCACTCGGTACGTCGTGGGATTCATTCGTCCAGGCTAACGCCCACATCTGGTGTGCCACCCTCGTGCGCTGGATCGACGGGCTCGCCGCCACCACTTCACGGCCTATCGACCTGAGTACCCTGGAGCCCGCCACCCTCGCCTGCTACGCCTATGGCCTACAGGCCCGCGCCGTGGAGTTCGCCGGCGCGCTGGAAGTGCGTAATCTCATCGCCCGCAGCGTGGCCGGTTGGTTCGACGACTTCGACGTACTGCTGACGCCGACCCTGCCGCGCCTGCCCCACGCCCTCGACACCTACAGCCGTGGAGCGCAAACCATGGACGGTTTGCAATGGACTGCGCGGGTCTTCGAGCACTCACCGTTCACACCGGTGTTCAATGTGGCGGGGACGCCGGCGATGTCGTTGCCGCTGGCCATGTCCCGCCAGCAGGGTTTGCCCATCGGCCTGCAATTTGCCGCGCGATTCGGGGCTGAGGAGGTGTTGTTACGGTTGGCCGGGCAGTTGGAACAGGCGCTGCCGTGGCATGAGCGCAAGCCGCAGATTTGGGTCGGCGATAACTGAGTCAATGCCCCGACAACGACAGGGGTGGCGGCTGGAGATGTCGATTAAACATTGTCTGTTTATCGGTCTTACTGTGGGTTTTGTAGTGGATGGGACGGCCTCTTCGCGAGCAAGCCCGCTCCCACATTTGATCGATGTTGGTCACAAATTTCGTGATCACAGTAGATCCAGTGTGGGAGCGGGCTTGCTCGCGAAGAGGCCCGCAAGAACACCCTCGAACAGGTGTTCAAGGCACTGCTGAGACTATTGCATTCACGGATAACTAAACCCCTTAACCAACGTGCCTGAGGTTGATCAGACGCAGCTGCGTGTCGGTACTGTTATTGAAACCAGTCCTTATTCTCCATTCCGCACAAGATTGCCGTCGGCGTCATAGACCAGATACTCGTCAGGATTGCTCGGATCATTCACGTAGTAACGGGCTTCGTTGCTGTTATCAGGGACTTTCAGGCTGGTGTAGGAACCGAGTTTCTTGACCTGTTTGTTGTTTTGACTGATCAACACCAGTCCACTACCACCGCCGGCCGGGACGGCGGCTGCGTAGCGGGTTTGGAAAGAGTTGATCCTGTTGTACTCCAGCGGAATCTGCAACGTGCCGGTCAGGTCGATGGCTCCATAGCTGTGATCACGCCCGACCACCGCCATGCCGTTGGAAAACGGCTCCACCTCGTCATACGGTAGTTTGATAGGTAGCAGCGTCCCCTGGCGGTTGATAAAAGCAAATTTCTTACTTTTAGCGTCCTGCACCAGCAGCGGCTGCTCGCCGAAGAACCGACCTATCACGTTGTAACCCTGGAGGTTGATCCGTTTACCTTCCAGGTCGAAAACGTCCTGACGACTCCGATCGGCTGAGTGGGTGTAGAGGTAGCCACCGCTTTGCTCGATGTCAGAGAACTGTGGTGGCAGAATCTCCTTGCCGGCCAAGGTATAGGCGCCGTAGAGGCCCTCCATGGCATAGGTTTTTTTGCCAAGACGGGCGATGAACACGTTGCCGGTCACGGTGGGGTTGACGAACTTCATCGGCAACGTGAAACGGTGATTCCTGGCGTCGTAGAGCCCATAAGGTCCGTTGGTTTCACGCTCCACCAACAGCAGGCCATCGTCCAATGTCTGCGTTATGTTTTCGAACGGCAGGTAGACGAGCTTATTGCTGGCGGCGGGAAAATAGGCGAGTTGGCTCCGCAATTCCTGCATGTCAGATTGAGGGTCGCTGGATTTTTCTAGCGTAAACAACGTGTAGATATCCGCCACCACGCTATCTTGCAGCTCTACCCAGCGTGGTTTGATCAACCACTGTCCGGCCTGATCGATGAAGCCGTAGTGATCGGATTTCCGGTCGCGGGCGATGTAACGTGTCTGCTCTGCAAGAACGTTGTGTACCTCGTTGATAACGGCGGTATTGTCTTCCATCGGATCAAGCACATGAATGACGATACGTTGCGGCGTGGCCTCGAACTGGTAGTCGGCCTCGGTGTTTTTCAGCGGCCCCGCCTGAGTGGAAAGATTACTGACCAAATGCTCCAGCCGTTGTTGCACAGCCTGACTGGTCTTGAACCGATCGAGATCATCCTTGGTCTGCAGCAGGGCTTTGTAAAAGTCACGCATCGCCGCAATATCGCCGTCCGAGGGGAAGGAGCGGGTGTTGTTGCCATTGCTGTAAAGCGCCTTGCCCGAATCGGTCAAACCCTGCACCACGAAGGTCGACATTTTGGGCGTACTCAGCCGCAGTGAGGCGCTTGCGTCACCAAGGGCTGTGAGCTGAAAATATTGGCCGTCGTCCAGGGTAACCTGCGGGTGATCCTTGTCCAGGACCACTTTTTTGAACGCCGGATAGCTGCGGTAAGCGATCGTCAGGCCGAGACTAGCCAAGGGCTTGTTGACCGATAGTGCGATGGGTTCACGGGACGACACACTATCGTCCGACTCAACCTTGGACTGCACCTTTATATCGGCGAAGACTTTCTCGCTGCCATCTCGAAAACGCAAACGCTGCGGACGGTACTGTTCGGCCACCGGCTCATCCGGCGTGGCGGCGCGCTTCCAGAGAGGATCAAGGCTGCTGGTGTCAAACCTCACTTCGGAACCATCAGCAAACAGCGTCTGAACAAAACGCAGGTCCTGGACCGACGCCAGCGCAGTTTTCACTTGCGCACTGGTGAAAGGGACAAACAGCTCCTCGTATTGCAACTTCTGCTCGTCGGCGGGCTTGGTTCCGTCAACTGTCAGGCTAAATTCCGAGTGCGTTACCAGCTCCAAAGCGCTGAGTGTTTCACCGGTGTCGTGGATCAAGTAATTCAGACGCTTTTCCACGTCAGGCAGTGCCAGCGTGCCGATGTCCTCTACGCCGCCTTCGTTCATATCCTCGGCGGTGAAGCTTTCACTTGTCGACGCACTGCTCTGGCGAAACAGGTAGTAGGACGCACAGCCCACCACTAACAGGGTCACGGTCAGTATCGACAACAATCTCAAACGAGGCGGAGTTAAGTTCATCATGGCTTCGGTAGTTAAAGGGCTGGAAAGTGCAGGCAGCGTCCTATCTGATTTCAATTGGCGTCCTGTCAGGCACCAACATCCAGATTTTTCGCATTTCGCTGTTAGTTACAGCAATGCAACCATCAGTCCAGTCCCACAGATGATGAAGCGGTTCAAGCCACGCCCATCCATTGGGTAGACCATGAATCATAATGTTACCGCCTGGCAAATACCCGTTATGACGAGCAGCGGCTTCGTCTGCCGGATTCGGATATGAAATGTGCAAGCTAAGGTACGCCATTGATTTTGGATTGCGCCAATCGATGAAATAACGTCCCTCAGGCGTTTTCTCATCCCCTTCTCGTTGCTTTGCGCCGTCATTCGCGGCAGCTCCAAGCGCTATGCGATATTCGGCCAATACCACACCCTCTCGCCATAAAAACATCCGCCTTTCTTGTTTATTGACGGTTATCAAATCAGCCTGTTTGTTTGGTTGATCAAGCTCCAGGGTTGGAGCAGGACCTCCGCCCAAGCGGCCCATGACTGCCGTATACCCAAATGCCGCTATTAGTAGAAACAGCCCGGAAAGAGCCAAGCGCTTTAGCATGTTCAATCCTTTCAAGAAACAGCGGTGGTCAGCCCGGTTATTGGTGCCCTTCTCTGCCTTTTGGATAAAAGACCGACTCAGAAAAAAGCTAAACTTGAATAACTCACAACTCAGTTATCTCCTCACGGATAACTAAACCCCTTAACCAACGTCAACTCCCCCACCGCCCGCATCGGCACCAGGAACGTTTCCATCTTCTCGTTCGGCGTCCCCTCCTCCGTAATCACCGTAATCTGCGCAGTGGTCAGGGGCTGAACAGCCTCTTCCTGCCCCTCCTCATCACTGCGATACCCGCCACCGTAGTAGTTCACGTACACCAGGTATTGCCCCTTGATCGGCGCTGGCATGGCGAAGATTTCCGGGCCGTAGCCGGTGGTGACGTCGACGTCGAGTGCGCCGCCGTTGGCTGCAACGCGGTCGCCGTACCAGATGTGGCCGCCGTCAGGCGTGACAAGGTGCAGGTCGAGGTCGGTGCCGTCGCTGTCCCAGGCCAGCAGCACTCGCAACTTGGCCGGGGTGGCGCCGCCGCTGGTGTTGAGGAACTGCGTGCGATGGCGTTGTTGACCATCGGGGCTGCGGACCTCAACGCTGTTGCTGCCGTTGGGGAATGAGAACGGGCGATCGTAGCGGCCGGCGGGGTCGAGCTTCAGCGGCATGCTGACACCGTTGACGATCAGCTTGCCGGGTTCATTGCCCTTGGGCGTGGATTTGATCTGGCCGGTAATGCGAGCGGTATTGGCCTGCCCCACCGGTGTGTTGACCGAGGACGCCGGGTAATTAACCGTCTGACGAAAGTTTTCGCCTTCGCCTTCGGGCGCGCCTGTGCGCCAGCCGCCGACGGGCGTGTCGAGTTTGACCGCGCTGTCGGTGGCGAACGTGGTCGGCCATACGCAAAAGGAACAAAGGAACAGGAGGACCTGTGGGTAACGGAGTTTCATGGCCTAATCCAGCAAGAGGTGGCGGGCGAGCCCTTCGATGTAGGTTTCATCCTGGCCGTTGGGGTGTGCTTCGAAGGCCAGGTGCAGGTATTCGTGGGTCAGGTCGAGGCGGTCTTGCAGCGACAGCACGCCGCGCACGTAAATGCGCTGGCGTTCGCGATCGACAAAAGGACGGCCGAAAGCCAGGCGGCAGACGGCGAAGGTGTTGACTTCGTTGTAACCAACTTCGCTTTCCAGCCGTGGTCGCCAGCCGCGGCGTTGTTTTTGCAGCCAGTCTTGCGCGGCGGGCAATGCATCGCAGGAAGCCACTGGATTGTCCCAGCGGCTGAGGCTCGCGCGCGGGTAAGCGTGCAGCAGGATGGCGTCATAGCGTTGACCGGCATTGGCCTGTTCGACGGCTTGCAGCCAGGAGAGCTTGTCCGGCCCCGGTTGGTCGGAGTGATAGGTGACGTCGCTGCCGGCAAGGACCAGGTCGCTGGTCCACGCGGCGATGTTGCGTGATTCGGTCGCGGCCGGGCGTGGGGCGACGCGCTGTCGGCTGCTGCTGTCGTCGATGCTCAGACAGTCGCCGTTGCGGGTGGCGTTTTGCAGCAGGTAGGTGCGGATCGCGACGCTCAGGGCTTTGGCGGCTTCGGCAGGTTCGGGTCTGGCTTCGCGCTGCAGGACGCGGGCGACGTACTCTTCGCGATTCAGGCGGGCAACGAGCTTGTCCTTGAGCAAGAACAACTCGCCGTCGCTATGGATATCGAGTTGATTGCCGTTGGCGAACTCGACGCGATAGTCGCCTTGCAAAGGCCCGGGCGCTAACACGCGATCCCCCGCCAGCACGCGTTTCAGCGGATAACGCGCGAACAGGTCGACCTCAACGCACTTCCCCGCCTCGGCAGGCCATGACGAAGGCAACACCGTCGCCAGTGCCTGACCGTAATTGCGCAAGACCATTTGACTGGTGCCGCGCCCACCGGCCCAGATCGGCGTGCCGTCTGCCGTCCAGCCAGCGAACCCGCCCTGGCGCGACGAAGGATCCTGATCCCCCAACCAGCTCCAGGTTTTCACCCGCAACCGGCCGCCAAGCTCACCGACGACATTGCCGTCAGCCGCATTCAGCACCACATCAAGCAACACTCGCCGCGCCTGATCCTGCGCCGGCATCACGGCCAAGACCTTCAGCAACTCAGCCACCGAAACCCGGGTCTGCGGTTGCAACGACGGCAAATCCAGCAACCACTTCGGTGCTTGTCTCGCCTGCCAATACTCGCGCCATTCAGCGCCGGCAATGCCCAAGCGTGCAGGCTCAAAGTACAACCCGCAAGACTTCACCAATGCCTGATCGCGCTCAATCCTGCCGCCCGCCGTGCAGCAATACACTTCTTCCTTCGATTGCCCGCGACATTCATAAGCCGGTTCACGCGCGCCGGTGTCCACCAGCCAGCCGTAGACAAACAGCTTCCACAAGCTGCCCAGAGGGGTTTGCAGATCAGCAGGCAATGGCTCACGCGAGATCACCTGAGTCTGGCTCAACGAAAGCAATTCATCCTTGAAGCCCAGTCGCAACGGTTCGTCCTGCGCTGTCGCCAGCGCAGGCATCAAACACAACAACCACCAGACCAGACGCCGGGTCATGTCAGTGGACCGTGACCTGGCCGAGCGCCGGTTTCTGTTCCAGAGCCTGATGCTGTGGCGCATAGACCTGGGTGAAACGCACCGGCGGCAGGTTGAACTGACCTTTTTGCGAGAAGCGCACCAGATGACGCAGGCGCAATTCACCGCTCAAGGCATCCACCGGGATCGCGTAAGCCATTTGCCCCGGTTCGAAACGGGCCTTCTCCAGGGCGGTCGGCTCAGTGCCGGCCTTGCCCATCAACTTGATGCCCCACGTGGTGCGCTCGACGTCCGCGCCCGGAGGCAGCGGCACTTCGAGCATGCCGTAGCGCAGCGGTTTTGCGGCTTTGCTGGTGATGATCACTTCGTCCAGGTACAGACTGTCGCTGGACAACGGTTTGGTCCCGACCGCTTCGAGTTTGAACTCGAACGCTTCGTCACCCGGCACCAGACGCGACAGACGACGAGTGATGGTCACGGCCATCGGGTCTACCGGCGGTTGCTTGCTCTGGAAGCTCAACGCAGCGCGAAGCGGGCGTTCTTGCGTCCCGCTCAGCGACAACGTTGCAGGCACGGTTGCAGCCCCCTGCCACGTCCAATACATCTCACCGGTATCACCGTACTTTTTCTTCCAGCCTTCACCCGGAGCCAGTGCGATGGTGGGCGAGGCCTGTTCGATGCTGCGTTGCAACCAGGTCAGCGCCAAGGCGCGTTCCAGGGTCGATTGCTGTGGTAACAGGCGTTGCAACAGCGCTTGCGCGTGAGCCTGATCGAAGGCTTGCAGCGACAGGTTCAAGGCTTCGACAAACGGCTGAGAGCTAGCGGCCACTTGTTGTTGCGCAGCGTCCAGTTGACGATTGAACGCCTCCGGCAGATTGACCTTGGCCTGACGCGCCAACGATGCGGTTAACAGCCGAGCGCTGGCCAGCCCCAATGCCGAGTCCGGATCGTTCATGACCAGGCTCTCTTCGCCATCGTCCATCACGCTCGCCCCATGACCTTCGCCGGCTTTCACCAAATCGTCGATCAAACCGCTGAGCAGCGTGTTCACCGGCAATTGCATCTGCTTGGCAAACGACAGAATCAACGCACGCTGCAACAGCGGCGTGTTCTGCGACTGCTTGGCGTACACCTCCAGCACCCGCTGCCAATGCTCCGGCGGCAGGCTCAGTTCCAGCGCTTTGCTGGCGTGCCAGTCGGCGTAATAGGCATACGCGGTGAGGAACGCATCCGGCTCACCGTCAAAGCCCCACCAGGTGAAGCTCGCCGACGGACCGGCCATTTGCACCAGCCGCAGACGGCTGTTCTGCATGATCAAGCGCAAGCGATCGCGGATCTGCGGGTTCGACGACAAGGTCGGATAAGCGATGCTCAATGGCAGCAAACGGCTGGCGGTTTGTTCGACGCCGCCGTACGGATAGCTCAGCAGATCATCGAGGGCCGAACGGAACAGCGCTTGCGGGCTGTCATCCAGACGCAGGCGAATATCCGTGGCGTCTGCCGGCAAGGTCAACGGCGTATCACCGCTGGCCACGTCCAGGCTTTGGCTTTGCGTTACCTGCCAGCCTTCGCCGGTCGCGGTCAGGCGCACGGCCAGGGCATCAGCGGTTTTGCCGTCCTGCACCAACTCGGCAGTCCACTCGCCATTGGCCACTGTGAACGCTGGCAATGCGATGTAGTTGATGCCGTTGTTCAACGTGACCGGCACCCGTTGCTCGGCGCCACCGTAATGAATCACCAGCTCAGCCTTGACCGGTTTCTCGGCCTGGCTGAAAGCGAACACACCGAGGTCCGGTTTGTCGCTGTTGCGGAACTTGGTCGGGCCGCTCCACTTCAGGTACAGCGGTTTTTCCGAGCGCACGAACTGCTTCTTCTGCCCGACCTGACCGTCATCGGCGATGGCCCGGGCGGTGATGCGCCAGCGAGTCAGCGAGTCTGGCATTTTGAAGGTAAAGCGGGTTTTGCCATTCGCATCGGTGATCAATTCAGGCTGCCACGCGGCGGTGTCGACGTCTTCTCGACGCGGCCGCTCCAACACTTTCACGCCACGTTCGCTGCGGTTGGCTTTGCCCGGCGCGCCTGGGCTGCCCGGCAATGCCAAGTCGTAGCTGATGAACGACAAACTGGCGCTGGTGCGCACGTTGTTGCGGCGTGGGTGATAGAAGAACTGGTCGATGGTCGGCGCGACTTCCTGTTGCAGGGCGTAGACCATCTCGTCCACGACACTGACCGTCAGGTGCGCCGGAATGGCTTTGCCGGCGAACTGGGTAGCGAGATCGACGGTAACGGTATCCCCTGGTTGATACGCTTCTTTGTCGGTGGTGATCGCCACATCGATCTGCGGCGCGACAACTTTGATACCGGCGTTCTGGAAGCTGTATTGGCCACCCTTGGTGTAAAGAACCGAGAACGTCAGGTTCGGCGCGAAGTTGTCCTTCACCAGGATGCGCGCGCGGTACTGGGTTTCGCTGATTTTTTCCATCTTCAGCCAGTCGCTGCCCTTGGACAGCAGCGCCGTGGCCTCGACCTTGTCGCGTTCCAGCGACAACAGCGCATCGATAATCGGCTCGGGAAAAGTGATCAACGCGAGGGCTTCGTCGCCGGCCTTGTACTCGGGTTTATCGAGGACGATTTCCACGGTGCCGGGCACGGCTTTGACGCCGTCGCCGGTGACCGAATGACCGGTCGCGCCAAGCACCCGGCCGTGATCATCTTTCAGCGTCAGGTTGTAAGTGCCCGGACGGTCGAAGGCCAGGGTGAAGCCTTTATCTTTGGCGGTAAGTTTACCTTCGCCAGTGGTCTGATCTTCGAGTCGCACCCAGCTGTAGCTGCTCGGGTTGACCGCTTTGCTCTGCTCGCTGCCACCTTCGTTGGCATAGCTGAAGGCAACCTTGCCGCCCACCGCGCTGAACCGCTGCGGCGCGCTCAGGCGGAAACTCGCAGCACCGCGATCGATGAGGATTTCCTTGGTGGTCTTGACCCGATACGCCGCGCCATCGCTGGCGAACACGGTGAGCATGTAGCGGCTCGGTTTCTCGGCGGCGGGCAGGTCGAGGCTGGCGTTGCCCTTGGAATCAGTGGTCAGTTCGGCGCTGGTCAGTTCCACCGGGAATTGCCCGAGGTATTGCAGCTCGTTATCGACCATCGACAGTTGTTGGGCACGCAGGCTAAGGCTCAACTTGGCGTTGGCCACCGGTTTGCCATCCGGGTACAACAGCACCAGACTGCCCTTCACCGGTTCGCCGGTGCGGTAATCCTGCTTGGCCAGGTTCATGGAAATTTCGAAGTGCGGCTTGATGTATTCAGCGACGCGGAAGGCGCTGCTGTAGGCCTGATCCTTGTAGCTGAAACGCAGCTCATAGCCGCCTGCCACGGCGTTGTCCGGCAACTGGAAACGGCCCTGAGTACCGGCCTTGGAATCAAGCTTCAGCGCCAACGATTGCAGCGCCGTACCCGTAGCATCGAGCACAGTCACATTCACGTCGGCAGCAGTCGGTGCCACGGAATCCCGCGCATTCTTGAACTCGCGGCCGACGATTTTCAGCGACACCCAATCCCCCGGCCGATATAGAGGCCGGTCGGTGAACGCATAGAGTTTGGTGTCGTAGATTTCGCTGTCGTAATAGAAGTTCTCGGAGACGAACACCCCGCCCTCTTCGTCTTCGCCAATCACGAACGAACGCTCGGGGCTGACGTGTTTCAGACGCAGCAAACCATCGGCGTCAGTCGCGCCGCTGCTCATCACGCCCAGGCCGTCGGTCCACAGCACATTGACCTTGGGCACCGAACTGCCTTCGTGTTTGCGCGCGGCCCACACCAGCAATTCATCGCCAGCAATCTTGCTCACGGCCACGGTGTTGGAGACGAAAACCATGGTGGTCGCGCGGTATTTGCCGACCAGCGCTTCCACCAGATACAGGCCCGGCTTCAGGTTGCCCAACGGGATGTACACATTGCCCGGCGAGACACTGACGAACTCGCTGGAAGAACCGGCCAGGTTCACGCCTTCAGGCGGCTGGATCGGTTTGGCTTGCCACAGCGGATAACGGAATTGACTGACCACCGGCAGGCCTGGAATCAAGGCGAATTGCGGCTGAGCGTCGTAGGGCGTTGGCGCGGCGATGGCGGTGCCCATCTTCAGTTCCGGCACTTCCTCGGTGACTTGTTTACGCGACTCGTAGGAAAACGCCCGCTGCATCACCCGACGGGATTTGCGGTACCAGTTGTCCCACAGGTACGCGAGGGTGTTCGACAGGCCTTCGCCCTTGAACTGGCCGTCACTGACCACGCGGTGCAGGTTCTTCTGGCGCTTGAGGAAATCCAGCGGCTTGTCGATGCGATACACGCGAATGTCCGCGCCGCCGTAAGGTTCCATGCGGAACCGGCGGTAATCGCGGCCCGGCGCTTCAAGACGAACCATCGCCTGTTCGTCGCTGGCGAAACTGCTGTCGGCCAGCAGGAAAAAGCTTTCACCGGCCACCGGCGTATAGCCGCTTGGCTCGACGGTGTCTTCGGCGTTGACCGTGGCTAAAGGCGCCAGAAGGGCCAGCAACAGTGGAATTCGAGAGCAAATGCGCAGCATGCAGGCACCGATCATTGGGAGAGGAAGTTCAGTCGATAGACGCCGATGAAGTTGGGGTTGGCTGCGTCGGGTATCCATCGGGTGTCCTTCCATGTCATGAGTTGTTGCAGGCTTGCAGAGCGCATGCCGTTGTCAGTGGGGGTGGTAGTGCCGGTGTGATAGGCAATGAAGCGGCCCATCCAGATCATCAGGTGCTGGTCGTCGCCCTGATCGAAAAACATCAAGTCGCCGGGTCGGGCCTGGGCCAGATCACGGCCAACCAAATGGCTGTTGAACTGGATCAGTTTGATCGCGTTGACGTAAGGCCCGACCTTGCCACCGCCCTGCTGCCATTGCTGGGCAAGGCTGCGTTGGGCATCGCTCAGTTGCAGTTCGGGCGGCAGGTAGCGATTGGACAAGCCATTGCTGCGCAGCCATTTGTCGTCATGGACTTTCAGCGCTTCGTTGGCGGCAAACCGCACCAGCCCGGCGCAGTCCTGCTGATACCAGCGCGGGCTCGGGCCTTGGGTCAGTTGTTCCTGGGCGATGCGCACGAACCAGGCGCGGAATACCTGGGATTGCTGCGGGTCGAGCGCTGCGGCTTCGCTGGCAAAGGTGCGAGTCCCCAGCAGCAACGCCAGCAGGCCGAGGCCTCGGATAAGTGCTGTCACAGGGCTTTCCACTCCAGCGGCAGCCATTGCCAGTGGCCGTCGGGCTCGCTGCCTTTAGGCAAGGTCAGGGCATATTTGCCATAGCCGCCGAGGGTGCGCAGTTTCGGGATCAGGTAGGTTTGCGCGGCGTTGTAGAACACCGGCTCCATGTCTTGCGGCAGGCTGTCGAGGGTTTCCTGTTGCATCAGTTGCGCCATGGAGTCCGGGCCGAAATAGATCGGCATCAGCAGGTCTTTCGGCACGACGTCAGCCATGGGCGGGAAGCGTTTGTCGAGGGTGCCGAGGGCTTTGTCGACCAGTTTGTCGTCAAGGGAGAACAGCAGCGTCGAACCGTGGCGAGCCAGGCTGACGCGCATAAAGGCTTTGCCGGTGATCGCGTCCGGTTGCTCGGCATCCTTGGCTTTATAGGGGCCGAAATTGGAGCTGACCTGGCGCTGCCACTGATGGGTCTGGCCTTCCTGTTTCTCGACCACCGGGAACGCGTGCTCGGCGACGTTGCCTTCGTAGGCGCCGACCATCGAGCCGAACAAGTTGCCCAGATCGCCGTCGAGCTTGGCGCTGTCATCGTCATTCAGGCTGGCCACCAGCAGCGGCGTGTACAGCCGCGAGTCGGCGTACCAGCACAAGCCGGCGGCACCGGCCATGTGTTCGGTCAGGGCTTGGGCCACGGCGTCGTCGGCACCGAGTTTCACCAGCAGCGGTTTCTGTTGTTCGGCGGCCAGTGGCAAGGTCACGCAGGCGCTGGCGCCCATCGGCATGGCTTGCCAGATCGGTTTGAAGTCGAAGTCTGGCTGGTTTTCCAGTTCATCCATGGCGAGGAAGCTGTGCCAGCCCTTGTCGTCCATGTCGAAACGCAGGCCGGCGAAATTCGGGATGAAGCGCTGGTAACCCATGGCCAGAACGCTGGAGTTGACCGAAAGGCGTTGTTTTACCTCAGGCGCGCGGGGTTGCAGGCCGAAGGCTTCGGGGAACAGTTTCTGGCCGCCGAGCAGTGCTTCCAGCGATTCAGTCGAGACCATGCCGGGTTCTTCGACTGGACCGTGGCCGGCGTCATAAAGCTTGGCCGGGTTGGACAGCACCACCAGTTTGTCGCCATGAGAGGCGAACAGCAGCGCTTTGCTGTTGTTGTAGGTGAGTTGATAAAGCGGCACCACATCGCCGGCGACCTTGATTTCAGCCAGCTTGCTCAGCTGCGTATCATCCAGCGCCACTTTCGCCAGCGGCTCCAGCACCTTGGCCAGCCCGCCGCGATCCATCACCAACAGGAAATCCTTGAGACGCCCATCCGCCCCTCGCCACAACGCCACGTCTGCCGGTTGATCGAAGAGCTGCTCGATCAGGCTGTCCTGCAACTTCAGGTCATGCTCGTAAATGATCCGCCGCAGACTGCCGATCAAACCGAGGCGGTCGGCGTGGGCTTGGTAATAGAAGACGAAATCTTCGGTCAGGGTTTCCTTGAGAAACGGCACCGCCAACAGATCCTTGGGCAGTTGGCTCAGGGAGTGGGTTTCGAGCAAACCGTCCGGCCGGCCCATGCCCAGTTTGTCACTGGCCAGTTCCGCAGGCGGAGCCTTGGGTTTGTTCAGGAACCACCCCAACCCGCCCGCCACGCCGGCCACCAGGCACAGCCCGATGACCAGCGCCGGCCAGCGACGGGAAGTGTTGACGGCTGGGGAGACGGCCGGGGAAACAGTGTTATCACTCATGTTCACAAACCCAATTCATCCGTGGTGCGGGATGTTTAATAGTTGAAAGTCTTAACCAGCAGCAGGTCGCCGATCGCCCGCAAAGGCACGATGAAGGTCTCGCGTTTTTCGTCGACGGTGTTTTCGTTGAGCACCAGATTGATTTGCGAGGTGATCACCTCGTTCTGGTTGCTGGTCTCATCGAAGTTATAGCCGCCACTGCCGAAGTTGCCCCAATAGTTCACGTAAACCAGATAAGTGCCATGCATCGGCGCGGTCATGGTGAACATTTCCGGGCCGGGGCCATCGACCCCGTCCGGGTCCAGGCCGCCGCCATTGCTCATTGCCGGGCGAGCCCAGAACGCATGCTGGCCGTCGGGGGTAATGATGTGCAGATCAAGTTCGGCCTTGGGGTCGTCCCAACCCAGCACCACGCGAATTCGTGCCGGCGTGCGCAGGTTGTTGGCTTCGTAGAATTGAACGCGCTTGAGCGACTTGCCCTCGGAACTGCGCACTTCGACGCTGTTGGACCCGGCGCCGAACGCATACGGCCGGGCGAAACGCCCTTGGTCGTCGGTGTACAGATTCAGGGGATTGCCGTTGACCGCCAGGCTATGGGGCGGACGCAACGTGCCGAGAGCCTTGAGCTGGCCTTCGATCATCGTGCGATTGCGCTGCACGCCCCGGTCGATGGGCGGCGTGGGATAGGCGACTCGAGGGTTTTCACTACGGTCCAGCAGGCCGTGATAGCGCCAGCCGCCCACCGGTTCCGACAACTCGGCCGTGGGCTCGGCCCATGCCACCTGGGCGCAGACCAGCGTGATCAGCAGTGAAAGAACACAACGCATGTAACGCCTCCTGCCATGCATAACGAAGCCTTGCGCCCGATCCTCGGCGCGTTATTAATCTTACTGCTGGATACTGAAAAGCCGTTTGAGTCGCCTCAAACACACCGTCATGTTTCAAAACATGACGAGATACAAAGGCTGGCAATATAACATTCCCGCCAATCTGTTTTTCCGGTCTTTTTGTGCGCATCTCTGCATTTTTTTCAGATAATTCGAACAGCATCTGATCGAACCACCTATCGGACAACACGAAGCAGTTCCATTGCGGGTCTTTAATGGTTGCAGGATTCAACGTCAGCCCCTCGATCTGTCCACCAACACGACACTCGGGACTGACATCGCATCGGGAGATTCGTCATGAAAATCGTCGTCATGGGCGGTACCGGGCTGATCGGCAAACATCTGTGCAAAAACCTGCAAGACCTGGGGCATGAAACCCTGGCCGCATCACCGAGCACTGGCGTCAACGCCCTCACCGGCGAAGGACTGCAAACCGCCTTGCAAGGCGCCGACGTGGTGGTCGACGTGGCCAACTCGCCCTCCTTCGAAGACGCTGCCGTGCTCGAATTCTTCGAAACTTCCGGGCGTAACCTGCTCGCCGCCGAGAAAACCGCCGGCGTCAAACACCATGTCGCCCTGTCGGTGGTGGGCACCGAGCGCATGCTCGACAGCGGTTACTTCCGGGCGAAAATGGCCCAGGAAACACTCATCAAGGACTCAGGCATTCCCTACACAATATTGCGGGCCACGCAGTTCTTCGAATTCATCGGGGCGATTTCGCACTCGGGCGCTCAGGACGGCGACACCGTCCGCCTGACCTCCGCCGAGCTACAACCGATTGCCGCGGTCGATGTCGCGACGGCGCTGGCGAAGGTCGCCGTGCAAGCGCCGAGCAATAAGACCCTGGAAGTAGCCGGCCCAGAGCGCTGGCCGCTGGTGGAATTCGTGCGCCTGTTTTTGCAACACACCAACGACCCGCGCCAGGCCCAAGCGGACGACACAGTCCCCTACTTCGGTGCGCCCATCGATGATCATTCGCTCACGCCAGGAGAACACCCCATCATCGGGCCGACGCGCTTCGAGACCTGGCTCAAGAGCAGCGGTTGATACGCAAATGGGTAATTGCACAGACTTGCCCACCCATTTGCATTCGACCTGACCGGTCATTTGCATCGGAAGTGACCATCACGCGTCGTGACCATGACCGGCAGAGAACGACCCGAAGCGGACAGTCGAAGGGGCAGCAATTAATGAAGTAGTTCAGTCAGGTTGAGCGTGTCCTTCCAGAATCTCAAATCCATCATCAAAGGGAGCGTACCCCACAACTTTTCTGGTCTTCTCGATAGAAAGTCGCTTATATCTGTTATCTGAGACCCCGTGGATAACATGAAATCCGCTCAGCTCGGCCTCGACGCAATTACTAAGTAGTGTGACAACATCCCTGATACTAATAAAAGCAGCTACATCCCTGTGACTGTGGTTTTCCCCTTGGTGAAATATAGCTACGTTTGCAATACGGACTGCGATTGTTGTCATTTGACCATCGTTTGCATACATCGAAGCCAGAGCTTCCCCGAACGCTTTGCTGACCCCGTATAGATTGCCTGGCTTAGGTGCCATACATTCATGTACCTGGACATCCTCTGGATAACCTTCGATAGCCTGAGCGCTGCTCGCAAATATAAAGCGCTCGCAGCCTTGAGCCTTTGCGGCGAATAGCATGTTGTAGGTGCCCACAATATTCACAGGGAGCAGGGATGTCATGAAATCGGCGTCTGGGCGAGGGTCAGCAGCTAGATGAATCACTGTATGTATGCCTTCGCAAGCTTCAATGCAACTGGCTTGAACGCTGATGTCGAGAGCGAAACGTTGTGCCGATTGCGGAAGTGTTGATACATCTATATCGGCTAAACGCAAATCTGACTTATCGTAATGCGCTTTCCAAAAAGCGCTGCCGATTCGGCCCGCAGCACCTGTGATTAAAATTTTTCGCGCGTTCATTTCAGCATGTCCTTATGGTAAACGTCACTGTAGCTTCCCTGCGTCGTGGTCGGTTGACAACCTCCAATGAGAGTAACAAGCGTCAACACGTCCGCTTCTGGCCGATTTCTGCCGGTCGCCACCGGCTGAAAACGCCCCTTAACTGCCACTCATGCAGTCGTGTCCCAATGGAAATGGATGTACTCATCTTCATACTCCGCGAACAGCGAAACGATGAAATCGGTTTTCATTGAGTACATCAATAGCGCTCCTACGAAACCGATGGGCTCATGCAACGGTTGTTTGAGCGGAGCGATCAAATCGATCGTCTGATCCGCAACCATTTGATTGAAAACGGCTTCCGAGATTTCCTCAAACTTAGCGTCGGAAACGTATCCCGCGAAATAACTTTCTCCTCCAGGCCGCCAATCGATCCATTCCGCGCGAAGCCAGAAGTTTAATCCGTTCTCGCCTTGCCGCTTGTGGGCACGGGTTACCCTGATGGTCTCCTCAGATTCTGAGAATAGAAAAGCGATGGATGGATAGGTGACATAATGGAAACCGGGACAATTATTGTGCGCTTTCCGGTGAATCAGTTGCTCGCTGGAGAGTTGATCAAAGTCGCTTCTGTCGAACATGGAAAAACCTAGTGTTTATACCGAGCCAATGGCAAGAGTATCTAATAGTAGCAAAATGCTAGCAATGTTTTCCGGGAGCCGTCCGCTCCTGGCCGATTGTAGCCCTTCGTGACCGGCAGAAAACGGCCAAAAGCGGACGGTCATGATCGGTATATTTTATTCTTCGCCCCCTAAGGGAACGGACGATAAATCGCATTGATGGCATAATCGCAGACTGTTTATAACAGGGGCGTATAAATGATCGTCGAAAGCTACGACCAACTCGCGATCTTCTCGGCCGTGGCCCAAGAACGTAGTTTCACCCGCGCGGCGGCCAGGCTCGGCATGTCTCAACCGGCCTTGAGCCGGGCCATGCGCCAGCTGGAGGAGCGATTGGGGGTCAGGTTGCTTGCTCGCACCACTCGAAGTGTCTCCCCCACCGAAGCCGGCGAACATCTGCTGCGGGTTATCGCCCCCCGGTTTGAAGAAATCGACAGTGAACTGGCGTTGCTCAGCGAGTTCCGAGACAAACCGGCCGGCAAATTACGCATCACGGCCGGTGAGCACGCGGCGATCACGTTGTTGCATCCGGTGCTGGCGAAGCTGCTGCCCGATAATCCCGATCTGAATATCGAAATCATCGTCGATTACGGCCTTACCGACATCGTGGCGGAGGGTTTCGACGCTGGCGTACGGCTGGGTCAGCAAGTGGCCAAGGACATGATCGCCATGCGCATCGGCCCTGACATGCGCATGGCAGTGGTGGGCTCCCCGGCCTATTTCACCCGATATCCCGAGCCGGTCATCCCGAGTGATCTCACGGTGCACAACTGCATCACCTTGCGTATGCCGACTTACGGCGGCCTGTTCCTCTGGGAGTTCGAAAAAGACGGGCAAGAACTGAAAGTACGGGTCGAAGGCCAGCTGGTTTTCAACAACATCGCCATGCGCCTGGAGGCGGCCCTTCAGGGACTGGGGTTGGCCTACATGCCGGAGGACCTGGTGCTGGAGCATGTGGCGCAAGGTCGGTTGGTTCACGTGCTCAAAGACTGGTGCGAACCCTTCTCTGGCTACCACCTCTATTATCCGAGCCGGCGCCAGAGTTCACCGGCCTTCACCTTGCTGCGCGAAGCCCTGCGCTATTTGGGTTGATTGGCCTGGACGCTATCCAGCGCTTCACCGGCACGCTTGGCCGCGGCGGCATCACCTTGCTCAGCCAGCAGCTGAACCAGCTGACGTAACTGCGCAGCCGTCAGGCCGACCCGCAGGCTGGCGGCCATGTGCGAGCGCAGTTGCGCCTCGACACCGGGAGTGACGGCTAAAGCAGCGACGGTGGCCAACTCACGACTTTGCCAGTCCAGGTTATCGCGCTCGAAGATGTCGCCGAACAGATGCGCCTGCAAGTACTGGTTGATGACCGGAACGAAGTCGAACAACGGGCCCTGAACCGGCGCACCGGCGATTCGCGTCTGATTGGCTTTGCCCGCCGCCAGGAGTTCATCGCCGACGGGTATGACCCGACCGGGCTCACGCCCCGGATCGTCCTGAATGCCACGTTGCTTGCGTGCCTCGACCACCTTCATCAGTTCGCCAAGTGCATTGAGACTGCGTGGAAAACCGCTGTAGGCGTAGAGTTGCACCAGGATTTCCTTCGCCTCGCTGACCGTCAGGCCCGCATCAAGCCCCTGATTCAACGCGGCATTGAGCCCGGACATGTTGCTCGTGGCCATGGCGGCGGCCATCAACGGGATGGCCTGTTGCTTGGCAGACAGCGTCTCGGACACCGATTGGCTTGCAGGCTCGGCTTTCGGTGCCACCGAACCTTGGGCGTTGTATTGCTCCTCGGTCACTTTCTCCAGCCATTGCACACTCTTGCCATCCACCGAGCCCGTCACGGCGAGGTGCGTCATGGCGCTCGCCGGAGCGGCGCCATGCCAGTGCTTGACGCCCGGAGGGCAGACGATGACGTCGCCAGGGTGGATTTCCTGCATCGGCTTGCCCCATTCCTGGACCCGCCCCACGCCGGAAGTCACCACCAGTCGCTGTCCTGCGGGGTGGGTATGCCAGGCCGAGCGTGCGCCCGGTTCGAAACTGACATAAGCGCCGGAAGCATGAATCTCGTCCGTGGCGGGAAACAAAGGATCGACGCGTACCCGCCCGGTGAAATAGTCCGCAGGTCCCGCAACCGCCGCCTGAGTACCCGCCCGGCTGATCTGCTGCTCGGTCCGGCGGGACTCACTGGCATTGTCTGCGGCGCCGGCGAAGGGCGCGGCGGCGCACACCGCGATGCCTATCAAGGTGTTCTTCATGAGGACGTATCCCTTCTAGTCAGAGCGTTCTCGCGTAAAACGCGGTCAACTGGTCCATGGCGACGTCCACATACGCAGGCACCCAGTAGGTGTCGATATGGGTCGCGCCATCGATGGTGAACAGTTTTTTATCTTGGGTGCCGGTGGCTTTGGCAAAGGCTTGTTGCGACATGTACAGGCTGTCGGCCTTGCTGCCCGCGATCATCAGCAACGGCTTGTCGATCAGCTCGATCTGATCCGTGGCATCGAAGCTCATCAGGTCCATCAGGCTGCTCTGGGTGTAACGGAAAGTCGAGTTGGGGTGAGCGTGGGTCTTGCCGTAGTACTCGAAGCCCTGTCGATACAGATCAAACGGCAGCTTGGCGATCTGTTCATCAGTCAGCCTGGCATCACCGACGTAGAGGACTTCTCCACCCGCCGCTTCCTGGGCGCGGGCCGCGGACGCCTGCTGCAAGCGTTCCTGAATCGTCGACAGCTGCGAATCCTGGTAGCCATTACGGCGAACCAACCCAGAGTTGAACATGCTCAAGGTCGCAATTGACTGGAAGCGCTTGTCGGTTTGCGCCGCCGCCAATGAATAACCGCCACCGCCGCAAATACCGAGCAAGCCCAGACGCTTGCTGTCGACGCCGGGATAGCTGGCAATGAAATCAGCCATGCCATGGATGTCTTCAATGCGATGCGTCGGTTTGTCCACATTGCGCGGCTCACCCCCACTGGCCCCTTGATACGCCGCATCCGCCGCGATCGTGATGTAGCCCTGGTCTGCCAGGCGTTGGGCATACAGGCCCGCGACCTGCTCCTTCACCCCACCATTGGGGTGCGCCACGACGACGACCGGGTATTTTTCGCCGCATCATAGTTCGCCGGGGTGTAAACGTTGGCAGCAATGTCCAGTCCATTGAGTTTGTAGGTGACCGGGTGGATGTTGACCTTGCCCGGTTCGTTCTTGGTCAGCGCGCCGCCGTAGGTCAATGTGAATGGGTTCTGCTTGTAGTCCGCCGCCTCGGCTTCGACGCCCGACATTCCGATCATGGCCGCCATCAACGTGGCCTTCAGCGTAGTTCGCATCATTAGGAATACCCCTGATATTTCAAGTGTGTGAGAGGGCTGGCCGATATCGCCGCGTCCTTGATCAATCCAGATTTTTTTCAGCGAGAAACTGCGAAACCAGATCAGCGATCTCGACGTTATTCATGTCCGAAAAGGGAAAGTGACTATTGCCCTTGATACCGATCTCCGGCAGGTGAACGAGCCTCACGTCACCGCCCTGTCGATTCACCGTATCGCGCCACACGCGCGCCATCTCGAGCCGCGCGCGCCAGCTGTCCTGGGCCGGTAACCGAACCGGTTGGTCGGGGATGTTGTCGCCGTAGAAAATAACGATGGGGATTTTGGTCAGTGCTTTGAACTGTTCCGCCGATATGGCCTGACCCGCGAGCGTGTCGAACGCGCTGGCAATCGGTGCGGGCACCTCACCTTCTGGAAACACGAAGCTGCTGCCCGGTTCGAAGGCCACGATGGCTCGCACGTTGCGGCTCTTGATCGCCGTCAGCCAACCGGGGCCGCCACCCTGAGAATGGGTGAACAAGATGGCCGGCCCGGTCTTTTCCAGCAGCGCGGAAACGCCATTGGATACGACATCAATGTCGTAAGGCCCGGTATTGGGCGTCATCGACCGAAAGAACTGCTCAAGGGCTGCCGGCCCACGAGGAAACTGGCTGCCCTTGAAACTTTCGGGCCACAGGCCGATGCGGAACTGGTTGAACCACAGCTGCTCATCCGGCACCGGTTTGATCGTCGTTTCAACCAGGCTGCGTCCCGCATCGCCACGGCGCGGCTGGTCGATCAGGTACGTGGAGAACCCTCGCCGCAGGAAAATGTTCTGGAACCCTTCACGGCCGTCGGCCGTTGTCTCCCAGGACTTCGCGGACTGCCCCGCGCCATGCAGCATGAGAATGGGTAGCGGACGAGCGTCGACGGGAACCTGATAGAACGCATACACATGGTCGCCGTGATAGGTCTGGCCATCAGGCATCAACGGTTTGTAGGGGTCGAAGGTTCCCGGTTGGGTGATCAATCCACCGCCGGCTATGACGCTGCCCTGATCCTTGATGATCAGCGGGGCGTGATCGTCAGCGCTGACCAACGCACTGGCACCCAGTGCGAAACAAAGACTGCCGGCCTTTGCAGCAGCGGGCATGTTTTGGCGGATGAAGCTCTGGATCATGACTTGCTCTCGATTTGATTTCGCCGAGAAGCAAATTACCTTTCAATGATTAATCGATAAACCGCGCTAATCACATAGCACTAATACCAAATTCACATAAATATGATGAGTAAAACGTAAAAATCGCCACTTGCAAGAGGGGCAGCGTTAGGTCGATTGCTGCCCGTCACGACAGGCAGAAATCGGCCAGAAGCGGGCATTCGATTTCGCTATTCATCAATCTCCCGAGCGTGCGAAATTACCAGCCCTTCAATTTCTCTCAAAGGCAGGCTCATGACCTCCACCCTGGCAGTCTCGGATATTTTAGGTCCATGGCGTGGGGATGCCCCCACAGGACTAATTCAGCGTTGCAGGGAGGCATGGGACACACCTCTAGAGAGTTTGAATGATCTTATGGTCGCTACTTTTTTGAATCAGAACATCGCGACCAAACACCTGCTCATCGAGGCGAAGCGCCGCATGAAAGACCAGGAACGAGATGAAACCGAGTACTTCGACGGCCAGCTTCTCGAAGCTATCGAGCGCTTGCAATCCGGGGAGTAATTCATCCCGACGGTTTGTCGCGTTCGACACGGACTATCTATATTGGGTCGCTTTCTGTCTCACACGACTGGTAGAGAACGGCCATTTGCGGCCTGTCGCGTCCACCTTCAAACCCTTTTGCACGTCAACCAGGCACCCCAGAACAGGCTGCTGAAGAAACGCGTAGCGTCCCCGAACCCGGCGTCGTTCAACAGTTTTTGAACCGCCGCCTCAGAATGTGGCGGGTCAGCGCCCTGGAGGATTTTTCCCTGCTTGACCTTCACTTCATCCGGGCTGGCTCCGTGCTGCCGCCACCGTTGGCCCCAGGCAGCCAGCAATAGCGGTTGGCTGGCATACGCGTACTGATTTCCCGCGACAATCAGTGGCGCATCGGGTTTCAGACGAGCCCGAATGGAACGTAAAAGCTGGTGCTTGGCATCATCACCTTCGAGATGATGCAGGACACCGATCAAGGTGGCTGCGTCGTAGGACGGGCCTGCTGCCAGGTCTTCAACATGCCCAAGATGCAGGTCCGTTCTTTCAAGCAAGTCGTTGGCCTCCAACTGGTGCTTCGCAGCCTCCAGCATGGGCGCGGATGGATCAACGGCAGTGAAGCGCCAGGCAGGCTCCAGCGTTGCCATCGCAACAATTTCCTGCGCAGTGCCGCCAGCGCCAACCACCAGTACTTTCGCCGGATTTGTATCGCCAAGGCTTGCCGCTAGCATGCACGCAACAAGATCGTGGCAGGCGTCATAGCCTGCTAATGCGATACGACTCTGTCTTCCGTACTCATTGGCCCGATGGGTATCAAATTTTTCAGCTGAGTTGAGCGGTAATGATTTCAAGGCGCTTCTCCATGTCCTTGAATCAAGTTAGGTCATACAGGGCGATAATAAAAATTCATTAATTTTATGCAATGCATTCCTATTGGGAATGTATCTTTGGCTCTGAGCTTGCTTGGTCGACCGTCAGCTTTGGTCGATTGCTGGCCGTCGCGGCCCTTCGGACTTGCCCCGAAAGCCCGGCTGCTGACCGGTCAATGCAGATAACGAAAACTATGCATGTCAGTCGGAGTATCGGCTTTAATGTCGGTGCAGATTCACCTGCTCACGGCGCTGGATTTCTATAACTTGCGAGATGTGATGCACGCTATCGGTGGGTTTCAGGTTCTGAACCCCTATCTAAATCAAGGAAGACAAACCCCATTGAAAACAGCTCTCGGCGCTCTGCTTTTAACCGGTCTGACGACCAGCGCTCTCGCTGACGTCAACTCTGTCGGCTTCCAATCCTCCACCCTGCCGGACCCACACAATAAGCGTCCGCTGGAGATGGTCGTCTGGTATCCCAGTACAACGACCGTCACCCCACAGTTGATCGGCGACGATGTGGTGTTTGTCGGTGCTTCTGCGGTTCGCAACGCGCCACCCTCCGCTGGAGAGCACCCATTGGTGGTGCTCTCCCATGGATTCAGAGGCAATTGGAACAATCAGAACTGGTTGGCGAGTGCATTGGCCCATAAGGGTTACATTGTCGCAGCGGTCAACCACCCCGGCACCACGACCCATGATCGCAGCCCGCAAGCGGCGGCGCAGTTATGGCAGCGGCCCATTGACCTGCATCGGGCCATTGAGGCGGTCACCACTCAACCTGAAAAATTTGGCGTGGTCGCAAAGCGTCAAATTGCTGTAGTGGGCCATTCACTCGGCGGCTGGACTGCAATGGAGATCGCCGGTGCTCGTTTCGACCCGGCCCTGTTTGCCCGTGACTGCAAACTCCATCCGCAGTTATCCAGTTGCACCAATTATCAAAAGATCAACCCTGAGAGTACTCCGGCATTAAAGGCTGCTCTGGCCGGCGATTTGCGCGATCAACGGGTCACCGCTGTGGTTTCTTTGGACCTGGGACTCTCGCGCGGGATGACCGATGAGAGCCTTGCGGCACTGCCGGTGCCGGTGCTAGTTATCGCTGCCGGCGCACCATCGGTGGAACTGCCTGCTCAGTTGGAGTCCGCCAACCTGGCCACACGCCTGCCCCAAGCGTCCAGCCGCTATGTCGAGATCAGTGACGCCAGCCATTTCAGCTTCTTGTCGATTTGCAAACCAGGTGCAGTGGCATTGCTCGAAGAGGACATTCCTGGCGATGGCATCATTTGCGGGGATGGCGACAATGCTCGCCCGCGCGAGGTAATCCAACAGCAGGTTACGTCACTGATTACCGAGTTTTTGACGCAGTCCGCGAACAACAAAGTGGAGTTCTAGGATTGCTGGCACTCGGCAACTCAGCAGACCTGAAATTTGCGTAGGAGCGCAATTTTTGTGTCGAATCCAGCCACCTATTACGATCAAAAACGTTTTTACACAGCCTCGGCCGATTGCTGCCTGTCGAGAAGGGCTGCAATGCGCAATTCTCTGCCGATCACGGTTACGAAGCATGACGGTCAAATCCCATGCAACCGGTGGTCAGAAGCGATGCAAATTATTGGTCAGGTCGAATGCAAACAGGTGGTCAAGTGGAGTGCAATTTCGCACTCAAACGAACGCCCTACACCAACCGCTCAATCTTCTGATGCTGCCAGACCATTTTGTAATACAGCGTCTGCAGCATCAGCATGCCCAGATAGGCCACCGGAAACGCCATCCACACACCTTGCAGCCCAAAGCGCGCATCCAGCAGATACGCCACCGGCAACTGCACCCCGACCACGCAAACGATCGTAACCACCACCGGCACCAACACCGTGCCGCTGGCGCGCATGATGCCGCCGACAATCGCCTGAAAGCCAAACACCAGCAGACTCCAAAGCATGATGTGCAACAGGTGTTCCGCCATCGCCCGGGTGGAATCATCCGTGAGGAACAACCCCAGCAACCAGTGCGACAGCAAGTAACCCAACACCACCAAACCACCGGTCAGGCACACGTTGATCAACAGCCCCGTGCGCAAAATCGGCCCCATGCGCTCGATGCGCCCTGCCCCAATCGCCTGCGCACCGAGAATCGACGCCGTGATCGCAATCGACAGCGCCGGGAACTGCACGTAATTGACGATCTGCGTCACCGCCCCGTACGCCGCCGTCGCCTGGGAACCGTGCTGATTCACCAGCGCCAGAATCACCAGCTCCGACAACGACAGCACCACCATCTGCAACCCGGTCGGCAGCCCGATACGCAACACCTTGCCGAGGATCTCCAGATCCAGCCGCATCGACGCAAACATCTCCCGATCCGGCGCCAACGGATGCCCCTTGCGAATCAATCGCCACGCCAGCCACCCCATCGCCGCCAAGTTACCCGCCAACCCCGCCCACGCCGCACTCTGAATCCCCATCGGCGGCAACCCCAACCACCCGAGAATCAACGCCGGCGTCAGCGCCAGCCCGACACACGTCGACACCACCAGCGCCAACAACGGCGACACCGTATCGCTCACCCCACGCAGCAACTGCGTGAACAACACAAACACCAACAGCGACGGCAAGATCCACATCATCACATGCGCATACGCCACCGCATCGTCCAGCACATCCACCGGCGTGCCCAAACCCTGCAACGCCGGCCGGGCAAACACACTGCCCAACACCGCCGCCACCAACCCGATCATCGCCCCCAACAGCAACGTCGATCCGGCAATGGCCTTCACCAAATGCAACTCGCGAGCGCCCCAGGCTTGACCGATCAACACCCCAGCGCCAGCGCCGAGGCCGATGACCAGGGCGATGAAGAAAAACACCACGGGGAACATGCCTGATACCGCCGCGAGAGCTTGGGTGCCGAGCATTTGGCCGATGTAGATGCTGTTGATCGTGCCCGACATGGATTGGAGGAAGTTGGAAAGGACCATGGGGGCGAGGAACAGGAGGTAGGTTTGCCAGAGGGGGTGTTGGGTGGTGGGGGTTTGCATTGAGGTTCCGTCTCGGGTGGGGATAGGACACGACGTAATCGGAGGATTGTAATTGGATTTACGTAGGCATGAATAACGGAACCTGATGCCAGTGAGATTGCTTTTTTTAATGTACTCGCTAGGGAAGCCGAACAGAAATACGCAGATACATCACTAGGATCTCGGTGGCGGAAAAGGCATCTACGCTCAATCCAACCCCAGACGGGTTAAGCACACCACCAAAGGAAGGTACCCATGCTTTATACACCGTGTATGAAGGTAGGCCAAAACGATGTAAAAGCTCTGATAAATCTAGAAGATCCACGTAAAGAATTGATATCCCCTCTTCTCAACATGAGAGGCATGGAGCGTCATCTTAATGATTTTCTCGCGAACTGGGGTGACTACCCTTATTTGATGGATATATCTAGATCTCCGCTTGACATTGCCAGCGACGTGATAGGTGAAAGAGACCTGCATAACTCCAACAACCACTTTGAAAATAAACGCAATTGGTTCGCAGAGGTAAAAGTAAAAAACAACTCATTAATCCCAGTCGTATCCTGGCTGGATACTGACAACGCCCGAGACATCATACAACTGGCAAGACTATTGCTAATAGACTTCAACGTCATCGCAGTCAGGGTTGTTTGTCCCACCGAAATAGTTGGCCCAAGCTGGGACAGGGTCATAAATATTCTAGACGCCATATCAACCCCAGAAAACATACTTGTCATTTTGGATTTTGGAGATAGATCTCCAATATCCACTATCAATGGCGGCACTCTCGATCACATTTTATCTACCATAAACAACTACGAAGTTCATAGTACAACCCTAATCAGCTCATCATTCCCTAGTCAAAAACCTCAATCAGGAAGCTCCAGCACCGCCATATGTCACGATATTGTTTGGCAAGCTGAGGCCAAACAGTTAAATGGCTCAATAAACTTAATTTATGGCGATTACGCGGGCACCAACCCTGGCGCCGCAGTAGAGTATATCCAAGGCATGGCCGTCATACCCTTCGCCAGTTATTACACACCTAATGAATGGTGGTTGAAACGTCTAGGAAGAGATAAAGAATTCGAAAATTATGTTCAGTTAGCAAGAGATATTCGTCAGTTGCCCGACTACCACGGAGATGATTTTTGCTGGGCGACCAGAGAATATGGACGTATCAGCCAAACTAGTGAGCGGTATGGTAACAATGGAGTGTGGAACGGCCTAAGAGCCAATCAGCATATTTGCGCGACGCTCCAGTTCCTTCAGCAAGATGATGGCGACAACGTATCCATCGACGACATATTCTGACCTCCAGAATAACGAACCTTAAGACTGCTTAAAACCTTATCTCGAATAAGCTCCCACTCCAGCGCCTCGGTCACTTCGAGGCGCACCTCCTTTATCCTCATAGCACTTTTCGTTTCAAGTTGAAATTCTTTGCAGATCTCGTCTAATTCCGACCGCCACAGAAGCCCTGTGAGGGTAAATTTATCGCGCAATTTATTGTGAGTTGCTTTCCTGACCACAGCGATAGATCCAAGATCATCAACCACAAGAATTCCGACGCTCCTATGAGTTACGCCGAACGCTTTCTCTATGTGTTTGGAATGACAGCAAAGCCAAACCTGATCAAAACAACTGAGATACGCATCTTGCTGCCCTTCCCATCGGGACAAGCTATCTGCGGCTGATTTTATTTCGAACGCCGTTAGCTGGCCGTTGGCATGCACAAGATCTGCGCGCCTTGCTTTGTTGATGAAGCAAAGCTCCCCAATGAAGACATCGCCCTCACCATGAGGCATGGTCTTGGCGACCCATTTTTTGAGCAGTTCGCGGATATGATCTGGATTGTGCATGGCGCAGGAGTATAGCTTCTCTCCCCTCTGAAACCTATGCGCCATATGATTCCAAGAGACGCAAGGAAAGGTTCGTCCACCACTTCCTACACGAAGCTCAGCCCCTTGCACCTTGCCCGCCTAGCCCGTTGACGCTTATAGTCCGCCCGTCGCCCAAATGGCGACCAGGTTTGGCGACCTGTTCGATCGGGTGCAAAAGCTCTGTGCTTTATTGCAGATGCTGTTGCGCGCTCGCAAAGCTGTCTTTATGGCAGCTGTGCGCGGGAGACCTTCGGGTCTGCCGGTATTCCGATCCCGGTTCGCCAACCTGCGTACAGCTGTCACCCATTCGTTTGGCGACGATTTGAGGGACAGTCAACCTTTGCATTTGATCGGAGTTTTCAAACATGGATAGATACATGCCCCTCACCGGAATCGACCTGATCCCGGCCTCCCTGCTCATCGACACCCAAGCCCCACTCGACGTCCTGCACGCCATGGCCGACTACCGCATCCGCACGGTCACCCAAGTCTTGGAAAACATCGCCTTCCGCGCCGAGATCGGTTGCGACACGGTGGTGCTGTCGGACTTCTCCAAACTACTGGCCATTCCATTGCGCGATGGCTGTGATTTGATGGATGTGATCGGCCGACGCTTGCGGGCGCAGGCGGCGGAGTAAATGAAAACGGGTGCCTTGCGGGCACCCGTTTTTTTGTCGGAGATCGAGCAGAAGCATAGAATCCATCGCTCACCTCACTTCGCAAGGACAGTGAATACCTTCCTGATAAGAAGTCAGAAGGTGTAAACCTTATTCAGGACGAGACAGCTGGCTGCTAAAAGCCCCGCACTTCAACCGAAGGCGGGGCTTTTGAGCTGGCTGGCGTTACTTCACATCGGTTACATCGCGGTATGGAAAATCTGCTCGATCTCGTCCTGATTGGCAGGACGCGGGTTGGTAAAGCCGCAGGCATCCTTCATGGCATTGGCTGCAAGGATCGGGATATCGTCGGCCTTGGCGCCCAGTTCGGCGAGACCGCTCGGAATACCGACATCCGAAGACAGTTTGCGGATGGCGGTGATGGCTGCGGCGGCGCCTTTTTCCGCATCCAGATGCTGGGTGTCGACACCCATTGCGTTGGCGATGTCTTTAAACCGGGCCAGGCATACGCTGGCGTTGAAGCTGGCGACATGGGGCAGCAGGATCGCATTACAGACGCCGTGGGGCAGGTCGTAGAACCCACCCAGTTGGTGCGCCATGGCGTGGACATAGCCCAGCGAAGCATTGTTGAAGGCCATGCCGGCAAGAAATTGCGCGTAGGCCATATTTTCCCGGGTGGTCATGTCGTCACCCTGGGCAACGGCAGTGCGCAGGTTGGCCGAGATCAATTCCACGGCCTTGAGTGCACAGGCATCGGTGATCGGCGTTGCCGCAGTCGACACGTAGGCTTCGATAGCGTGGGTCAGCGCGTCCATGCCGGTTGCGGCGGTCAGGCCTTTGGGCATGCCTGCCATCAGCGAAGGATCGTTGACCGACAACAGTGGGGTGACGTTACGGTCGACGATGGCCATTTTAACGTGCCGGACTTCGTCGGTAATGATGCAGAAACGGGTCATTTCACTCGCCGTGCCGGCGGTGGTATTGATCGCAATCAACGGCATCTGTGGCTTGGCGGATTGATCCACGCCTTCGTAATCACTGATGTGCCCGCCGTTGGTGGCGCACAGGGCAATGCCCTTGGCGCAGTCATGGGGTGAGCCGCCGCCCAGGGAAATAATGAAATCACAATCGCTACGACCAAGCAGCTCGAGGCCTTTCTCGACATTGCTGACCGTCGGATTCGGTTTGGCGCCATCAAACAGGGTGGAGTTGATGTCCTGCTGGGCCAGAAGGCTGGCTACCTTGGCGGCCACGCCGGCTTTGGCCAGGCCGGCATCAGTGACGATCAAGGCTTTACGGAAACCATATTTGCGGATGGCGAGCATCGCTTCGTCGAGACTGCCAATGCCCATCATGTTCACGGATGGAATGAAGAAGGTGCTGCTCATGATAAATCCTCTTTTATTCTGGAAACCCGGAAATCAGGTGAGGTTTTCTACTCATATCGCAGGCTGTGAGGCTCGTCTGATTGTCATCATTGACAACGTTCAGCGGGAGACGGTGCTACATCAAGTGTTCAGGCGAACAGTGTTTTAAGATGCAGTGATGGATGGGCCATTGCAGCCGGTATCTTTTGATCGTGGGATTGAGCCTAAACCTATGACGCCAGACTGGAATGGTCCTTTAGCGTTCATTGGCACCTCCTTTAGTACTGGGAGGTAATGCGCCCCGACAAGGCCGGCGCGAGACTGGGTAGATGAATTGGCCGTGATGAGACTTTTGCTGCCTGGCTTGATCAGAGTGTCCATCAGCACCGGCCCCACCTCACGCTGATTGTCTGCGCCAAGTGCCGGGTGATGTGCCGAACTGGCGTTTGAATGCGCGGCTGAACGCGGCTTCGGATTCATAGCCCACTGCAAAGCCGATTTGCGCCACATTACCGCGACCTTCGCGCAGCTGTTGAGCCGCCACGTGCATACGCCAGAGCGTCAGGTATTGCATCGGTGGCTGTCCGACCAATGCCGTGAATCGCTCCGCGAATACCGAGCGCGACATGCCCACTTCAAGCGCTAGGGCTTCTGCAGTCCAGCCCTTGGTTGGACGGGCATGGAGCAGCGCCAGTGCGCGCCCGATATGCGGATCTCGCAAACCCGCCAGCCACCCGCGTCGCTCAGCGGGGAGGCTCGCGACGTACTGGCTGACGGCTTCGACGAATAGCAATTCGGAGAGCTTGGCGATGACTGTTGTCGAGCCGAGGCGCCCCGCCGCAATCTCACTGACAGCGAAACGGAATGAGCTTTCAATCCAGGCTCCCGAAGCCGTCGCGCGCAAGTCTAGTTTCAATAAGGATGGCAGCGACGAAAGCAACGGACTGAAGGGGGTTTCAGAGCCGAGGAATCCGCACAATAGCTGCGTGACCTCGCCGCCCCCGCCGTACTTGATTCGTGAAATAGCGCCGACTTCTGGCGGCTGAATAACTTCGCCCGCCGACATGGGCGCAATGCTCAGGTCGCTGCCAAAAGAATGAGCGTCATTGTGAGGAAGCAGAACGAGTTCGCCTGCCCGCACGTCGATGGCGGCACCGCCGTCGACTTGTAATTGCATATGCCCCGCGGCGACAAAATGCGATGCAATGATATGTCGAGGTGCCGCCAGGAACGGTTTGCAATCGTCCGCAGAGATTCTTCCCTTGACGCACCAGGGCGCAGTGAATTCCGCCTCGAGAAAAACCCCTCCTGACAGCCGAATCACCCGCAACACATCAGAAAACGCATCCAGCAATTGCCAGCCCTCCTTTCCGGAGTCCGGAGCATGTAATCAGGCGCACTGGTCATTCATCGCCTGAACTGCGAGGCCTAGATTAGCACCAACGCGGACTCCGTGATCGAGACGATCCCCAGACGCTTCACCGATGGTCATTGGCTCCGACGTTAACCGTAATTGCCCCATTCCAACTCGACCAGGCAAGCAGGAGATCGATATGAACACCGTTGCTACCATGCCCAGCTCAGATTCGGGCAACGCCGACCGTTATGCTCAACTTGTCAGATCATCGAAGAAAGCGGAATGGCAGATCGATCGTGATTTGCTACAGGATCGGAGCTTCGACTTCTCGCGCAAATTCTTGCCCGACGGACTGTCGCGGATCGACCGCCTGACCTTTCTCGACGCGGATGAGGCGCGCCTGCTCAGTCAGATTCAGGGCCGAACCTATGCGTATATCTTTGGCTTGGTCGAGCGTTTTATCAGCGCCAAAATGCTCGATCAAGGTCGAGCCCATGTCTTTGACGATCAGCTCGCACTCGAAGCGCTAGTGCGTTTCTCTAATGACGAGATCAAGCACCAGGAGCTGTTCCGGCGTATGGAGACGATGATTAGTTCGCACTTGCCAGCGGGGTATCGGCAAGTTGCCGATCCAAACGATGTGGCGCGCTCGGTACTTGCAGCCAGCACCTGGTCAGTGTTGGCGTTGACCTGTCATATCGAGCTGTTTGTTCAGGCGCACTACGCGCAAAGCATCGCCCCGCGTGAGGAGTTGTGCCCACTCTTCAAGGATATTTTCAAGTTTCACTGGAAGGATGAAAGCCGGCACGTCGTACTCGATGAACTGGAGTGGAAGGCGGAGCACGCGAAACTCTCGCCAGCCGAGCGCGACCAGGCAGTGAACGATCTGATTGCGCTGGTGGCGGCCGTCGACGGAATACTGCAGGCACAATCGGCATCCGATGCCGACTACTTTATTCGCAATGTTTCACGGTCATTCAGTGTCGATGACACAGCGCAAATCAAAGCCTGCGTGCTGAGCGCCTACCGCTGGCAATACATTATCTCGGGCGTGGAGCATCCACACTTTGGCCGACTGCTTACGCGCATGACAACACCCGCACAGATGTCCACGATTCAGACCGCGCTGGCGCCAATCATGAGCAATTGATCGACAGGGGGCGGCCGACCGTACGTCGGCCGCGCGGCTGTGGGATGACGTGTTGAAAACGATTTATCGAGGCTGGCAGCCATGACAATACCGATGTGGATGTTGCTTGGATTTGCGACCTGGACTTTGCTGCTGTTGATGGCAACCGTCGGGGTGTATCGCTGGGTCAGAATCTTGTTCTCGAATGTTCCGATTGCCTCTTTCCGATGCGATCAGCTCGAAGGCGAGGATTGGTATCGGCGTGGGATAAGAGCACACGCGAACTGTGTGGAAAATCTGCCGGTCTTTGGCGCCATTGTGTGGGTGATTTCAACCCTTGGTGTTGACGACCCTGCAGTGAGCTACTTGTCCGTAATCGTCCTGATTGCCCGAGTGTGCCAGTCTGTGGTTCACGTATCCCATGTGCAAACCAATATGTTCGTGGCGGTTCGGTTTGCCTTCTTTTTCGTTCAGTTGGTCTGTTTTCTCGCGCTCATTGTTATAGCCGCTAGTTATGGCGTATGAATCTCTTGAATCAAGGGATTCCTGGCTTGGTCCTGCAAATCAGGCAACCGCCTGGACTGGGTTAACTCACTAACCGAGGGACATAAAATGCTCATTGTCTTCAGCGGCCTTCCGGGTACCGGAAAGACGACTATCGCAAGTGACCTTGCCACCAGAACAAGTGCCGTGTATCTGCGGATCGATACGATTGAGCAGGCTATCCGAAATTCCGGTGCTCTGGCACAAGACGTGGGGCGGAGCGGTTACATGGTCGCTAATGAGCTTGCTCTAAGCAATCTTCGTTTTGGCAGCACGGTCATAGTCGACTGCGTTAACCCAGTAATCGAAAGCCGAAAGGCGTGGAGCGAAATCGCCACACGCTCTGGTGCTCCATTAGTGAATATCCAGGTGGTTTGCTCTGATAAACATGAACACCGGAGACGGGTAGAAACCAGGAAGATTGATATTCCCGGGCTGACGCCACCAACCTGGCAGTCTGTATTGGATCATGAATATGAGGCGTGGGATAACGCCCCATTTAATATAGACACAGCCCTGACATCTCCAGCGGAGGCAGTGGCAATGATCACCAAACGATTTTTATCCGGGGAGTAGCACCCGCTAAAGCCCAACGTAGCAAAGTGTGATCAACCGACGCCGCCACCCACTGATGCGGCAGCAGTTGCCCTATCTCACTCGCTCGCTGTGTCGGCAGGCGTGTGGAGCGAATCACAGCCGGAATGAATTGGTGAGCGCTACGTCCCGAATAGGGTCATTCCAAGCGATGGGTGAGAGTAGGAATACTACGATAAGAAAAGCTACCTGGGACAGATAGAACGGCTCCAGCCACTGTTGCTTCAACGCGACGTAAAAAGTGTTGTGGATTACGTCGACCAAAATAATCGCTGCCGTAAGCACGATTCCGGCTCTTGGCTTGATGAATAGTAGCAATGCTGCAATCGGGTCAAAAAACGTAAGCGCCCCCCAGAAAATACGGCTGCCCAAGTAAGTGCCAGGCCCGTATCCGTAGTCCCAGAACAATCCATGCGAAACGTCTGCACGGATGTGATTAGCGGTTGCGATCAAAAGGCAGCATGCGAACAAGATTCTGACGGCGAATGACAATTTCGCGGCTATACAGAGCCATGATCTCAGCCCTGAAAGATAAGTCTTAAAGTCGTCAGCTTTCATAATCACCGGGGCTCAGCGAGGCTGAAATCTTAGCTCCGCGACGCCAATATACTGATCCTATTTTTGGCTGAGTGCCGCTATCGATACTCCCGAAGCAACGAAGGTGAGTCCTGCCCCTACGTTCAGGCCATTTACCAATCGTGGCCTCTGACGCAGAAATCGGGACAGTGCAGTGGCAAATACACCCATAAGTGCGAATCCCACTGCCGTCAGTGCGGCGAACCATATGCCGTATACCAGCATCTGCACGCTCACTGAGCCGCGTTGTGGGTCGACGAACTGAGGGATGAATGCAAGAACGAAAAACCCAGGCTTCGGATTGAGCGCTGCCGAGAGTAATCCCGTGAGGAAAATGCTCGGCAGTGATTGCCGAGTCGCTGGCTGGAAGCTAATCAGGCTACGAGAGCGTAGGACTTTTATGCCAAGCCAAAGTAGATAACCGGCGCCGATGAGCTTGACGACCCAGAAGGCAACTGCAGACGTCTGCATAAGCAAAGTCAATCCGAGTGAAGCGGTTGCCACATGAAAGAGAATTCCCGCCCCGGATGCCATGCCCGATACGATAGCGGCTATCCTGCCCTGACTGAGTCCTCGGCCTACGGCCAGCAGATTGTCCGGGCCTGGTGCGAGTACCAATAGCAAGCACGCGGCAGTATAGGTAAGCCAGATATTGATCGGAAACACGGCATTCTCCTTAAGCTTCACCGAGGCATCCATCCTCACGTAGCGCCAGACTGTGCCCCTACCAGATTGCAAAGTCAAAGCCACTGAATTTTAGAAGATGTATTTGCCCTTATTCACCCATTTCGGGGCGCCTCCCCCAATGGGTAATCTTCGACACATTCTATGGAAATGGCTTCCAGCAGCACCTGCTCCAGAATGACAAAAAAACACTTGATGTGAGCCTGCTTCAACGCCTGCGGCCGGGTCACCAGATAGACCTCCATATCTGGAAGCTGGATATCCGGGAACAACCCGATCAGGTCCTTCGCCAGAATACAGGGCAGCACTGCCACGCCCATACCTCGCCTCACCGATTCGAGCTGAGCCGCGAACGAGTTCACGCTGATCTGCGTGTGTTCCAGACCCGCGGCCTTTGCCACACACAGTTGCGGCAACATATCCAGCGGAGGAAGCAAGGCAATATTGACCGCCGTGGTCGGAGTCACTCCTGGAAACCGCTTCAGATAACTTGCATCGGCGAAGACACCGTAAGCGAGCTTGCCCAAGGGGCGATAAATCAGCGACGGCTCGCCCAGATGAGCTGTGCGTACGGCAATGTCTGCGGCGCCGCGGACGATCTTGTGAAAGTCGGCTGTTATCAGCAACTCCACCGAGCATCGCGGGTGCGCGGAGGTGAAGCGACTCGCTGCCTCCAGCACGCAAGACGAGAACCCCTCCCCTGCACTGACCACGACAGTGCCAGATAACTCTGTGTGTGGCTCGGACATGCCCGTAACGGTTTGACGCCTCAAGCCCGCTTCTGCAGCCAGGGCAACGTCCACGAGGGATTGGCCTCGCGGGGTCAACCAGCATCCTTCAACGCCCCGCTCCACGAGTGGCTCGCCCAGTGCCCTTTCAAGTTGGGTCAGCCGTCGCGACACAGTAGACGCCGCAATCCCCAGCAACTGGCCGGCCTGAAGAAAGCTGCCACGTCGCGAGACTGCCAACAGCAGGCGAAGATCGTCCCAGTTTGCTTGCAAAGCCATGCTTCATATCTTCCCTGATTTGCAAATGTGCAAAGCCATTATGCAGCAGTCGCTGTTTTTCGGCAGAGGCGTCAACGGTATATCTACACGTCCTCGAAACGAATGGAACGGACTGTATGACTACTGGCCCTAACGACTTTGCGGAACGCGCCGCCAGCGCCTTCAATCGCCGTGATGTGGAAGCGATGCTTACGCTGGTTTGCGAAGACTTCATCTACTTCGATGGGATGGGGATGCAAACCGGTCGCGAATCCATGCGCAAACGAGAAATCGCATTACTCGAAGCCTTCCCTGATGCCCAGCTGACCTTCAGCCCATTTGCCGTCAGTGACGATCGTTTGGCACTGACCGCCTTCCTGACCGGCACCTTCACCGCACCATTAGTGCTGCCGGACCGGGTGATTCCACCCCATGGCCGCCATATTGCCGTGTACTACGCCGCACACTTCACCTTCAAAGACGGGCTGGCCATCCGTGAAGAGGCCTTCTTCGACAGTGCGGTGTTGATGTCATTTTTTAGCCGATCAGCGTGAGGGTTGACCTATGCATAGCACATTCGTCACTGGCGCGACCGGCCTGTTGGGCAACAACCTGGTGCGAGAACTGATCGCTCGTGGTTGCGCGGTCAAAGCCCTGGTTCGTTCAAGAGCCAAAGGTGAACAGCAGTTCAAGCATTTGCAGGGTGTGGAACTGGTCGTTGGCGACATGGCCGATGTCGACGCGTTCGCAGCGTCGCTGCAAGGCTGCGATACGGTGTTTCATACCGCCGCGTTCTTTCGCGATAACTACAAGGGCGGCAGCCACTGGAAGGAACTCGAAAAGATTAACGTGGAGGGTACGCGGCGCCTGCTTGCCCAGGCCTACAACGCCGGTATCCGACGTTTCATCCATACCTCTTCCATCGCCGTGCTCGACGGCGCACCCGGCACGTCAATCGATGAAACTTGCCTGCGGGCCGACGCCGACGCGGATGACTACTACCGTAGCAAGATCCTCGCCGACCGTGTCGTCTTGTCGTTCCTGGAACGCCATCCCGAGATGCATGCCTGCATGGTCCTGCCTGGCTGGATGTGGGGCCCTGCCGATATTGGCCCGACCTCCTCCGGACAGTTGGTTAACGACGTCGTGCGTGGCAAATTGCCCGGACTGATCCCCGGCAGTTTCTCCGTTGTCGATGCCCGCGATGTGGCAATGGCGCAGATTGCCGCAGCCAGACTTGGACGGCGTGGTGAGCGCTATCTCGCGGCGGGCCGGCATATGACCATGCGTGAGCTGGTGCCTGTTCTGGGACGCATAGCTGGCGTCAAGACACCCGCTCGACAACTACCACTGCCCTTTCTATACGCCTTGGCGGCGGTGCAGGAGATCTATGCGCGTGTCACCGGCAAGCCCATTCTGCTGAGCATGGCCACACTGCGCCTGTTGATACGAGAGAAGGACCGCACCTGTTTCAACCACAGCAAGAGTGAACAAGAGCTTGGCCTGAGTTTCCGGGCGCTGGAGCTGACACTCGGTGACACCGTGGCGTGGTACCGCGATCACGGTTGGTTTGAAAATCGCAGTGCGCCTCCGTCGCCGGAAAAACGCACATCCGTCATGGTCGACGACTGACTTTCGCAGATAAGATGACCGTCGGATTCCACATTCACCGCATACCAGGACAAGGACGTAAACATACTGTGAGCAGGAAAATAATCCTGATGCGTCACGGCCAGCCAAAATTGGTCGCAACCAACAAAATGTCAGCGCTCGATATGAAAGACTGGATCGAACACTACAACCGGTCCGAAATCACCAGCCAACCCGTCCCGGATGCCAGCATGCAGCTCGCCGCAACCGCCACGGTGATTGTCTCAAGCAACTCGCCTCGTGCGCTGACTTCCGTCCAGGCTCTTGGCCTGAAGCCCGGCCTCGTCGACGCGCTTTTCTGTGAAGCGCAACTGCCTTATGGTCACTGGAAACTGCCACGGCTATCGCCGTTTACCTGGGCATTTATCCTTCGAGTCTTATGGTTGTGCGGTTACTCACGCAGCGTCGAATCCGTCGCCACTGCGAAGATGCGCGCCAGCACGGCAGCTCAACGACTTCAGTCCCTTGCTGCCAGCGAAGGACCGGTTCTACTGCTCGGTCATGGCTTTATGAATCGAATGATCGCCAAACAACTGGTGGCAGATGGATGGACTCGGCAAAAACGTAACGGCAGCCAGTATTGGAGTGCGACGGTGTATCAATATGGCGGTGTTTAAAAGGTGCCTATCACCTCGACGTACGTTTTTACACACTCTGGGCCATAGGCGGACCTCAACGATCAATACAAGTAGTAGCCGTCACGCAGGTCACGCCTCTCTTGCCAACAAGGGTACCGTACAGATACTGTCAACTTTATGAATCAGCCACGCATTACCTCGACCACCACTACCACGACCACGACCGCCCGGGGCGGGTCGTGAGAGGTGTCGTGAGCCAATAACGCACGAACTTCAAAAGGCCCGCCAGTGATGGACAGGGCCTTTTCTTTTGCCCTTGTGTCGCTGGCCCAAATGCAAGGAAAGCACTATGCATGCACTGTTGATTCTCGATATGCAGGTTGGATTGTTTCATGGCCCGGATAAACCATGGAATGGCGAAGCGCTGCTGAACACTTTGAATAGCCTGTTGAGCAAAGCCCGCAGGGCAGGCGCGCCTATTTTTCTTGCTCGTCACGTAGGTCCGCTCGGCTCGCCTATCGACCCTGGAAGCCCGTTGACACAACTGGTGCAGGAACTGTTACTGGAAGGCGACGAGGTGATCTTCGAAAAAAGCCGACCCAACGCTTTCCACATGACGGACCTCGCCGATCAACTAAAAGCTTGTGGATCTCAAGGCGTGGTTATTGCCGGAATGAAGACCCAGTATTGTGTCGACAGCACCTGCCGCGCCGCACGAGATCTTGGGTTCGATGCAGTGCTGATCGCCGATGGTCATACCTGCACCGACACCCCTGCGTTGAAGGCCGAAAATATCGTCGCTCATCACAATGCAACCTTGGCGGGCCCATTCTGTCGCGTCGTTCACGCTGAGGAATGGCGATTCTAACCAGCAAAAATACGCGTCGACGGCTCCTTTACCAAATGTTAGTCACTTGCCCAACCTTACCGTTACGGAGCATGTAAGATGTCAAACATCGTCGCATGGACCCTGTTCGTCTTGGGCGCCATCCATATTCCATTCGGTATTATCAAGTTCAAAACAGCATTCGCCGCCGCTGTAGACTCAGGCTTCGTTGACCAGTTCAGAGCGCACGAAGATCGGCGTACTGCCCTCTGGTTTACCCTGCTGGGGCCGCTCTTTATGCTCGCAGGGCATACAGCGATTCACGCCGTAGCAGTTGCCGATCTCGCGCTACTTAAAATTGTTGGCATCTATGTGCTGATGATCTCGATCATTTGCGTCATTGCTGTTCCAAAATCGGGGTTCTGGGCAACGCTGCTGGTTTCTCCGCTGATCATCGCGGCAGGATATGGCTTGTACGCCTGACAAACGGTTCAACTCGTTCGCTTCGCCTACCTTGCCCTCAAGTGAATGCCTAACCCGCTAATACCTCTTCCGAAGTCCCACGATCTTTTTCAGCAAATGGAGTCACTTACATGGAAGTCATCAATCAATTACAACCCGCAGAATGTGAAGGCATGGAGGACATCCGACGCGAAATCGATGCCCTTGATCACGCCGTTATCAAGCTGTTGGGCAAGCGTTTTCAGTACGTGCTGGCTGCCTCGAAGTTCAAGACCTCGGCGACTTCGGTGCGTGCTCCGGAGCGTTTCAAGGCGATGCTGGCGACACGTCGCGAGTGGGCCGAGACCGAGGGCTTGAGCCCGGATGCCATCGAGAAGATGTACAGCGACCTGGTGAACCACTTCATTGCCGAAGAGATGAAACACTGGGCGGCTCATCAATCCGAAAACTGATCCATTGCGCAACGACCAAGCAGTTCTACCAGAAAGGGAAGCGACCTTATGAAACCCGTCAGAATTCGTACCCTCCAAAGTACTGATGCTGAGGCGTTGCTGACATTTGAATTGGACAATCGCGAGTGGTTCGAGCGTTTCATTGACGCGCGCGATGCTGCTTTTTACACGGTGCAGGGCGTCACTGACCACATTGCGGCTTATTTATCTGGTTTTACCGCCGGAACCTGGCACCCATTTGTCCTCGAAGATGTTGACGGAAAAATAGTTGGGCGAGCGAACCTGAAAGGCATCGATATGTCCGAGCGGTCGGCAGAAGTTGGCTATCGGATTGCTCAAAGCGCTTGCGGACGGGGACTGGCAACGCTGGCGGTGAGGCATCTGATTCAGGAGGCGCAGTTACATTGGAACCTTAAACAACTGGTTGCCAACGTCTACGCTGGAAATATGGGTTCGGCAAAAGTACTCGAACGGTGTGGCTTTTTGATCGAACCTCTATCCCGGCAAGAAACGACAGAGCATGAATATCGGTTTGATCTTTCGATTTAGATGATTGAAAAACGGGCGCCTTGTCAGGTGTCCGTTTTTTTTACAGTTGGTCATCGCAGTTTCTGACAACGAACCCGGCTGATACACAGAGGTCAAAGCAGGTGATGACGTCGCCAATGATCGAAGGCCTCATTCAAGGGCGAAGTCAGTAGCTCACATATTTTAGGGTGCGCCGGATAGTTTCAGCAGGCTCGGATTGTTCCGAGGGGCAAGTGCTGACTGCTGCTCATATCCAATGCTCCCGTATCGGAGTACTAACATGACTCAGTCAATGCGGTTCTTCCTATCGATCGTCCTTGCGACACTGGCATCGGCCAGCTTCTTGAACACTGCTCGTGCGGCAACTGCCGAGGATCTGGATGTCGACTCTCGGCAAGCGTTGCAAACTCTGTACAAGTCCTCGCCATTTGCTGAAAGCATTTCGCACAACGCCAAAGCGATTCTTGTCTTTCCGAAAATCATCAAGGCGGGCCTTGTGTTCGGCGGCAGCTATGGCGAAGGCGTATTGTTGAAGGACAAGAAAGTAGAGAATTATTACAACTCCGTAACCGGGTCCTGGGGGCTGCAAGCAGGCGCCCAGTCGTATGGCTATGCGGTTTTCCTGATGACCGACAAAGCCGTGGACTACATACGCAAATCCAAGGGTTGGGAAGTCGGCGTAGGACCCACCGTTGTAATGGTTGATGAAGGGGTGGCGAAGAATCTGTCCAGCACGACCGTGAAGGACGATGCCTACGCGTTCATTTTCGACCAGCAGGGGCTGATGGCTGGGATCAGCATCGAAGGAACCAAGATTTCGCTGATCAAGCGCTAACACCGGTCGTTTGGCGCAGGGATGCGCCAATCCATAAATGCGCCCGCTTGAAGCCATGCGGGGTCCAGTAGCTGATTCAAGCGACCGGCCCAGCCAACGACCTACACCAGCACGGTTAACCAGGCCGATACCAGCAGCAAACAAGCCAGTGCAGTGTTCATACGTTTGAATGCTTGCGGCGAACCAAAAGCCCGGGCACTGCCCACGCCGAGCAACGCCCACAGGGTCATGCAGGGCACGGAGACCAACAAAAATATCAGCGACAACACCATCAGCCGCAGGGTCTTGTCACCGCCACCGACAAATACGCTCACTACCGCCACCGCCATCATCCAGACCTTGGGGTTGACCAATTGCAGGGTGGCGGCACCGAACACGCTGACACCTTCGTCGCGCGAGGTGGTCAGGTCCATGGACGGCGGCGCGCTTTGAAAGATCTGCCAGGCGAGCCAACTCAACCAGAGCACCCCGGCCCACGCCATTGCCTGCTGCACACGCGCAAACCGCAGCAGCGTTTCGCCCACGCCGAGCCCGACCGCAAACACAATCAGCGCCGCCGCCCCGCAGGCAGCAAAAATGATGGGCAGTGTGGCCCCCAGCCCCCGCCGCGAACTGTGGCTCAACACCAGAATATTGGTCGGCCCCGGGGTAATCGAGGCAACGAACGCAAACAGCAGGAAAGGCAGCAACGATTCCATGGCATGGACTCCTTGATCAGATAGGAATCCATGGTCGCGGATCAGCGAAATTCAGTCTGGAAGGTTTGAGCAGCGCTTGCGGTAATCCGCGGGTGTGAGCTGGTAGGCACGGCGGAACCAGCGCCCCATATGACTTTGATCGGCGAACCCGAGGGCACTGGCCACCTGCGCCGGCGACTCGCCCCGCGCCAGCAGCTGTCGCGCCTTGGCCAGGCGCAGCTGGATCAAATAAGCATGAGGCGCCAGCCCAAAGGCTGCCTTGAAAGCCCGCGTCAGGCGAAAGCGATCGACACCACAGGCTTTGGCCAGATCATCCAGCCCAATGTCTTCATAAACATGGGCATGCAAATAGTCACGCGCCACCTGGGCCACCCACGGCAGGCGCGGATCAAAAGCCTGACGTTTGCGCCAATCAAGGTGGCCAGTGAGCGCCCCCAACAAGGTGTCGATGGCGCTCTGGCGCACAATGCGCAAATCGCCCTCATGGAGCGCGTGGAAGGCTTGAAAAATGGCAGTGGCCAGGCGCGGATCCTGGCTCAGGGTGTCGGCAAAACCCGGCTGACTGTTGGCCGGCGCATGCTCGAACAACGCGTGCAACTCCCGCTCCAGCCAATGCGGATCGAGGTAGAGCATGGAATAGGTAAACCCCTCCTCGGTCGGCGCGTGCCCATCGTGGATTTCCCCCGGCTCCAGCATGAATACCTTGCCCGGCGTACTGAGGTGGCGAACGCGCCGGCAATTGAACTGCTGCACGCCCTGCTCGGTGACCCCCACCAGAAAACTGTCATGCCAATGCGGATCGTAGGCATGGCCCTGAAAATGAGCACGAATTGATTCAATCCCGGTATCGGCGTCCTGGGACAGCTCAATCCAGTTGCGTCTATCCACGGAAGGCTCCATTGGTTCAGCGTTTATCTGTGCGGACGACTAAATTACCGCGCAATGGAAATGACGTTTAGAAGATTTGTGCAGGCTCCTCGGCAAATGCATCCTTAATGAATGCCTCCAGCTCTTTCTCTTCAAGCAGCTCAATAGAAAAATGCCCAAAGCGTTTCGGTAACCAAATTATGCGTGTCCCGCTTGGCGATTGCAGATTATCGCGGGACAGTGGTTTTCCGTTCTCATTTTCCGGCTGGACTCCTGCATCGATCAATTCGTCGTACGCTGCCTCAATGTCTGGTGTGGAATAGCAGTGACGATAGATCGTGCCTTCGCCGTTGGAGTCCATCAGCGCCTTGAGATTTCCGGTAAACGGTTGCACTAACATAAGGCGCTCCGTTCCAAACATGACGATCGCATAGCGCACATGCAAACCGTCGCGTTGCCAATCAAGTGTCTTTGAAATCCTGGCGCTGAAGACTCGGGCGTAATACCCGCACGCTTCTTCAAGGTCTTCGACGAGAACATCCACGTGGCTGAACTTTAATTTCAATGGCCTCACCCTTTTCAGACATACGATTCGTTTGCTGTCAGTCCGGGTATTCTGATTCGCTAACCTTTGCGATAGCTACTGATGTCTGCATTCGGTCGATTCTGTTGAAAACGTCGGTCCTTCCGGACTGCTCGCATACTGAAACAGCCTTTTTGCGCGCAGCTACGCGAAATCTGAGCCCGGAATCCTCTACTCAAAAGTAAAGATTTCAATCTCAAGCGTGTACTTTTCTGCCATGGAAACCATGGCCGACTTTTTCAACAGAGTCGGCCAAAAACGGCCATTCAGTTCAAGGTGCCTTGCAGTCCAGCCGCCTCCTAAAGTGTCCCCGCATGCTTTCGACCAAGGCTGTCGCCAAAACCACGGATCACTTCCAACAACGACTTCACCCGCAGCGGCAGATTCCCGGCCGGGTACACCGCGTGCATCTGCGGGCTTTCACCGCCGCTGGAGGTAAGTTTGTACTCGGGACAGACCCGCAGCAGGCGCCCCGCTTCCACTTCGGGCTCCGCCATCCAGTCCGCCAGGCGGGCGATCCCGACGCCCGCCAGCGCCGCCTGGAACACCGCCAAACCGGAGCTGAAACGAAATTTTGGATGAACCCGGAAGCTGATGGCCCGCTCTTCACTGCGAAAATTCCACTCCTTGAGAATCCGCGGCGCCGTGTGCAGGATCAGCGAGTGCGCCTCCAGCGCCTCGATGGAGTCGGGCATCCCGCGCCGCTCCAGATACCCGGGGCTGGCATACAGGTAACGTGAATAATTCCAGAGCGGATAGCCGATCAGGTCACTCGATTGCGCAAACGCTCCACGAATCGAGAAGTCCAACTTGCTCTTGGCCGGGTCAATGAGTTCATCGGTAAAAATCACATCGACGTTCACGTCTGGATAACGCTCGCTGTACTGCGCGATCAACCGGGGCAATACCCCGTGCCCGAGAAACTCGGGGGCGGAAAAGCGGATCCAGCCGTAGGCCAGGCCGCTGAGACCGGCCAGGTCTTCATCCGCCTCACGTTGCAGATCCAGCATTTTGTAAGCGTGAGGCATCAAGCGCTCACCCGCTTCGGTCAAGCTCACGGCATTGGACGAGCGATTGAACAACTTGACCCCGACGCTTTCCTCCAGGGCTTGAACGGCGCGGGTCAGCGCGCTGGGGGAGCGCCCCAGAGTACGTGCCGCCGCGATGAAACTGCGCTTGCGAGCCACCGTCGCGAAGGCTTCTAGTTCCCCCAACATATTCAATGCCACTGGCCACCTCATTGCACTTTTCACAACGTGGTATTGCAACACAAAAAAGGCCCTTCCGTTAACCTTCCCGCTCAACCCACAAGGATGGGGCAAACAGGAGCAGAAGGACGTGTCGAAGCTGGATGAAGTAGTCGGGAAATCCGCCGCCCGTATCGGTGAAGAAATTCATGGGTGGCTGGGAAAAAAATCAGCGACTCCGACCCGACAAGAGATACCGCAAATTCATGTGTCGTTCGAAGAACAGCGCACACTTCAAGCCGGCCTGGCATCGCTGGCCGTGACCGACAGCGCCTCGGGCATCCGCCACATGCCGGCCTTGGGGCAGTTGCTGGAGAGTGTCCTGTACGCCGAGAAAATCCAGCAGTTGCGCAACTTTCCCCAAGCCCGTGCAGTGGCGATGATCGTCAGGGGGCTGCCGCTGGACCCGCAGCTGCCCGCCACGCCCTACGACTTGGAACCAGGTATCGAGAACCTGTCGGTTCTGGCCGGGGCGATCCTGTCCGTTCTGCAAACCCTGCAAACCCGTCCGCTGGCGTACGAGGGTGAAAGCGACGACACGGTGTTCCGCCACGTATCACCCAAGCACAAGCGAGAGACCGAAAAGAGTTCCTATGGCTCGCGCGCGGATCTGGACATGCATGTCGACAACCCTCACCTGCCCTTGACCTGCGAACCCGTGTCGCAGTTGTCGGCTTGTCCGGAGTACCTGACTCTGACCGGCCTGCGATGCGAGCTCGACGTGCCGACGCGCATCATCGCCATTGACGAGGTGCTGGCCATGCTGCCGGCCTCCGTCGAAGAAGAATTGTCACGACCGAACTTCTCCATTCGCCGACCGGCCTCCTTCGGCAAGCAGGGTAATGTGTTGGAAAACGTCCCCCTGCTGTACAGAAACGCAACCGGTGGACTGTATTGCCGCTACAACAAGGCGAGTGTCGAAGCGACCTGCGCCAATGCGCAGTTTGCCCTGCAACTGTTCTCCGCCGCCGCCAATCATCCCGATGTCGTGCACCACATACTGCTGCAACCGGGGGACATGCTGATCTTCAAGAACCAGCAAACCCTGCACGCCCGGGACGGTTTTACCCCCCGCTACGACGGCCGGGATCGCTGGATGCTGCGCGTCTTCGGGGTCAACGACCCGGCACGCGTGATGCCGCTGGACCCTCACCAACCCTACATAGTCAGAGCCTGATTTCATGGTCGATATTGTCATCCTTTGCGTGTTCGCCTTCGCCGCTGGCCTGATCGATGCGGCGGTGGGCGGCGGCGGACTGATCCAGATACCTGCGCTATTCAACGTGCTGCCCTCGGCACAACCGGCGGCGCTGCTGGGCACCAACAAGGTCGCGGCAGCCTGCGGCACCGCATTCGCGGCCAGGTCCTTCGTGCGCAAGGTGGTGATCGACTGGGGTCTGGTGGTTCCCGCCGCCTGTGCGGCCTTTGTCATGGCCTTCTTCGGAGCGGCCACGGTGTCGTTCGTACCCCAGTCGATGATCCGGCCGGCGGTGCTGGTGTTGATCGTGCTGATGGCGATCTACACCTTCTGGAAAAAGGACTTCGGCGCCCTGCACAAGCCCATGCACATCGGTACCAAGGAGAAACTGCTGGCGATCGTCATCGGCGGTGCCATCGGCTTCTACGACGGACTGTTCGGTCCCGGCACTGGCAGCTTCCTGATCTTCCTGTTTATCCGCTGCTTCGCCTTCGACTTCCTGCATGCCTCGGCGTCGGCCAAGCTGGTGAACATCGCGACCAACGTAGCGGCGCTGATATTCTTCATCCCGACGGGTAATGTGCTCTACCTGATCGCAATCCCCATGGCGGCATTCAACATCCTGGGCGCGCTGACCGGCACCTGGCTGGCGGTTCATAAAGGCGTGCCTTTTGTCCGGGCTCTGTTCCTGGTGTTGCTGGTGATTCTGATCAGCAAACTGTCCTACGACCTGTTCCTGTAAACCTGAGGAAAATCACATGCATCCCATGTTCGATCGCCTAGTGGCGCTACTCGATGCCCGCGCAGCCTCTTACCGGGTATTGATGCACGATGCCGAGGGCCAGTCGGCGCGGGTCGCCGAAATCCGTGGCACCGAGCCCGGCCAAGGCGCGAAGGCCATGCTCTGCTCGCTCAAGGGTCAGGCCGAACCGTATGCTCTGGTGATTCTGCCGGGAGACCAGAAGCTCGACATGAAGAAGGTCGGTGCGGCCCTCGGCGGGAAAAAAGCCGAACTGGTGAAGGCCGAAACCGCCATGGAACTGACCGGATGCCGGATCGGCGCCATCCCTCCTTTCGTCTTCGATGAGCGGATTCAATTGATCGTCGATCCGGCCCTGACCACCGGCTACAGCGAAATCGCCTTCAATGCTGGTCGGCTGGATGCGTCGATGGTGCTCGATACGCAGGATTATCTGGCGATTGCCAAGCCTCGGTTGCTGGATATCAGCCAGGCCTGAGCACACCGCTACCGCGTGGGGAGAATGCCGCTCAAGCAAGGGGGCGCTCATGGCGCCGGCGTGCCTCGGTGTGGACGCGCCATTTGCCCACTACGTTTCAACCATTGCTGGCATCGATAGTCACCATCACGTCAATGAAGTTCTCATAAAAAATCCTCGGCGTAACATCCGCTCCATACCCAACCAATAACACCCCGGAGCACACCATCATGAAACGCCAAATCATCCTCAGTATCGCTTTCTCGGTTTTTGCAGTTAACGCTTTTGCCGCGTCTTCTACTCACCCGGTTGTCGCTGAAGGCGGCTCGGATCGTCTGATCGAAAGTCGCATCGCTGAAGGTGGTTCGGATCGTCTGATCGAGAATCGCGTTGCTGAAGGTGGTTCGGACCGTCTGATCGAGAATCGCGTTGCTGAAGGTGGTTCGGACCGTCTGATCGAGAACCGCGTCGCTGAAGGTGGTTCGGATCGTCTGATCGAGAATCGCGTTGCTGAGGGTGGCTCGGATCGTCTGATCGAGAATCGCGTCGCTGAAGGTGGTTCGGATCGTCTGATCGAGAATCGCGTTGCTGAAGGTGGTTCGGATCGTTTGATCGAGAATCGCGTGGCTGAAGGTGGTTCGGATCGCCTGATCGAGAACCGCGTCGCTGAAGGTGGTTCGGATCGCCTGATTCAGAATCGTGCGGCATGAATGAGTGGCTTTATCGCAACACTCAACCAAAAAACCCGGCCTCATCAGCCGGGTTTTTTCATGCGTTTTTAGTGCTCGACGGGATCATTAAAGATGGTCAGCGCTGGTACTCGAGCATCTCTACCGGGTCTTCACAGTGATGAACATTTTGATGCGATCATGGATCTCCTGAATGGCATGACGGAACGGATCATGTTTTCACTGGTGACGGGGTCCTCGAAATTCCACACGATCACTTCTCCGGCGCTGGGCATCCGCGAAGCCTCTTCGGAGGACTTGTCACACAGCGTAATCACATAATGGAACCGCTGCCCCTCAAACTCATCGATGGCTTTACTGCGTAACCCCGTGGTGTCGATGCCTACGTGATCGAGTGACTCCAGCGTGCGAGCGTCAACCTCACTGGCCACTAGACCGGCGGTTCGATGACATCATGATGACACCCTCTAACCTTTTCGAAAGAACAGACACCGGGCTAACCTGCCTGGGTAACCGTGATTTGCCACTCAATAAACACGACAAGGAATGCCCGCTTATGAAATTTGGCTACATGATCATCTACGTCCCGGACGTTGTTGCCTCACTCCAGTTCTTTTCGTCAGCCTTCGGGCTTGGCGTTCGCTTCCTCCATGAATCCAACACCTACGGCGAACTCGAAACAGGGGAAACCGCGCTGGCATTCGCCGCCGATGAACTGGCCGCGATGAACTTCAGCACGGGACATGTCTCGGCACACTCGTCCGCCAAACCACTTGGAATCGAAGTAGGCCTGGTGACCGAGGACGTTCCGGCGGCGCATGCCAGAGCGTTGAAGGCGGGAGCCAGCGAAATTTCCGCACCAAGCGCCAAGCCCTGGGGACAAATCGTCTCCTACGTTCGATGCCCTGACGGAACGTTGGTAGAACTCTGCACACCGCTACAGCAATAATCGGGGATCGGTGAGTCGGCATCGCCTCTATAGGCGATGCTGGCGAGTCCCTCTTTGAACGTCCAAAGCCGCGCTGCATAAAGCTGCCTTCATTACAGAACTGCATGACTTCAGCCAACAAGCCCTACCCCTTCGCCTCGCGCAGAATCATCAAGAACGACCGTCCGTAACTCTGCCCCGGCAGCCTCGAACCCTTCGCTATTCTTAACCACACACCACCGCTGGCACGGCTGAACGCCCGGCTTGCGGCATCATCGTCAGGAGTAAGGATCCGGGTAAGGAGCACGCCACCTCAACAGAGTATCGAATAATGAAAATGCTACTGATGGTCGAGTTTCCCCATGAGCCTTTCAACGCGCTTGTCAGGTCGGGGAAGGTCGGCGAAGTCATGAACCGCGTTCTGGAAACCATTAAGCCGGAGGCGGCTTATTTCACTGAGCAGGATGGAATGCGAAGTGGGATTTTTCTGATCGATGTAGAAGACCCTTCCGAAATTCCCGGCTATGCGGAACCCTTCTTTCTCAACTTCCAGGCCAACTGCAAATTCCGAGTGGTCATGAGCCCGCTGGAACTGCAAAACGCCGGTCTGGAGGAGCTCGGTAAAGCCTGGGCGTGAGGTGCGATCAATGAGTGAGAAACCTGTGGCGAGGGAGCTTGCTCCCGCTTGAGTGCGTAGCACTCACAAAAATCGGCAATTGTGTCGGTTTTTTGGGGCCGCTACGCAGCCCAGCGCGAGCAAGCGTGCTCGCCACAAGCGTGCTCGCCACAAAGGCAGAGCCTGTCGCTTACTGAACGGTTTTCAGCTTGACCACATCACCGGATATTGTGGTGGTGTAACCGGTCAGAACCCAAGCCCAGAACCAGTTTTCCTGCACCTGGGTATTGATCATCGCGTCGCCGCCCTTAGCCTTGATCGCGGCATTCTGAGCGCGGATGAAACGGTTGTTCTGCTGGATCGGAATGACGCCGAACAGCAGGAGGCCAGTGGCGGTCGCTTCACTGTGGCCGACAACGGTGTATTGGTTGCTGTCGTACTGCTGAGTCTTCATCGGGGTGCCGGTGCAACCCGCCAGAACCAGACCGAACAGGGCTACGGCAACTACTTTGCTGAGGTAATTCACTGAGTCACTCCATTAGAAATACCCGGGATCCGTCTCTCGGGCGGCACATACTTTAACGGATGAAGTGGCTCATTGATATCACCCGTACAGGCTTTATGCAGCACTGCAAGAACATGTTGATGAGGCACAGATTATTGCGGCTGAAATGTCTGAAGGTAGGCCAGCAGATTTTCGATCTTCTCCGGATCGCTGAGGCCCCAGAAAATCATCCGGGTTCCGGGGACTACTTCTTTTGGCGCTTCGATGTAGGCGGTAAGTGTTTCGCGAGTCCAGATGAGGCCTGATGATTTCATCGCGGTTGAGTACTGGTAGTCCGTCGTGCTTCCCGCAGGACGCCCGAAAATGGCATTGAGTTGCGGACCAAAAGACCCCCGTGCCGAAGTCCCTACTTGATGACAGCCGCCGCAGATACGGTTAAACAGTTTCTGACCGGCTTCAGCATCCCCCGCCGCTTCGGCTTGCATGCTGAATAACCCGGTATTGAGCATCAAGGCGAAGGTAAGGACGGCGGCGTTTTTCATGTGGTGCTCCAAATCAGGTGTTGCTGACAGCAAAAACGGGCGGCTATTTCATCATGACTGGCTGCTACACCGAAGCCTTGAAGTTAATCTATAACCCTCTTCGTCCCTTTAACGTCGTTGCAGGAGAGCCAGAATGAAACCCGTCGAACCCTTTTATCGGGACGCTGGCGCAGGCCCGGGCGTTGTCTGCTTTCACGCCAATGCGAGTCACTCGGTGCAATGGCGTGGACTGCAAGATCACCTGGCCGCAAAGTTTCGGGTTCTGGCGCTCGATTCGTTTGGCGCCGGCAAGAGCCCGGCGTGGCCCGCCGATCGAATCGTCACCCTCAGTGAAGAAGCGCGCTTCGCCGAGCCGGTGCTCGCCCGTGCCGGCGAACCGCTCATTCTGGTCGGTCACTCTTATGGCGGGGCGGTGGCGTTGATTACGGCGTTGCAGAACCCCGGCCGGGTGCGCGCCATGGCTTTGTATGAGCCAACATTGTTTGCCCTGCTCGACGCCGAATCGCCCCCACCCAATGAGGCGGATGCCATTCGTGAAGTCGTCGCAAACGCCGGGCTGGCACTTGAGGCGGGTAACCTGGACGCAGCGGCCCAGCACTTCATTGACTACTGGATGGGTGCCGGGGCCTGGGAGCAAACCCCGGAACAACGCAAGCCTTCCATCGCCGCCGCGGTGGCCAATGTGCAGGGCTGGGCTCACGCCTTGTTGAACGAGCCGACGCCATTGCAGGCGTTCCGTTCGCTCAACCTGCCGGTGCTTTTCATGGTCGGCAAGGATTCACCGGCATCCTCACGGGCAGTGGCGCGGCTGCTGACCGGCACACTGCCGAACGTTGAAGTGGTAGAACTCGAGGGGCTCGGTCATATGGGGCCGATTACGCATCCCGAAATCGTCAATCAGGTCATCGTGCAATTTGTTGAGCGCAATTGACCTGATTTCACACCATTACAGCGCAGGACGCTGCAGTTTGACCCACTCCTGCACCGCAGGCCGCTGCCATTGACGCTGCGCGTATTCCACCAGCGCGGATGGCACGGCGTCGCCGTTGAGTATCAGCCGGTTGAGCATCAAGGCGAGGTCCACATCGGCGATCGACCATTGCCCGAACAGGTACTCGCGGCCGTCAGCCAGTAGCGCTTGTGCAGCACCGATCAGTTTGCGCGCGGCCGACTCGGCAGCGGGCGACAAGGGCGCTGATTTAAGGCCATAAAACACCACCAGTGTGGAGCGCTCCTGCCGGATGGGCAGCAGATCACTGCGCAGCCACGCCTGGACTTGTCGTGCCTTCGCGCGTTGCATCAGCTCTTGCGGGTAAACCGGCTTCTGAGGAAAAACGTCTTCCAGGTATTCAGTGATCGCCGACGATTCAGACAAGGCAAAATCGCCATGCACCAGCGTCGGTACGCGCTGGGTCAGCGAGAGGTTGGCATAGTCTTGTGTCTGGTTTTCAAACGCGTCGAGGTCCAGCGGGCTCAGTTCGAATTCGATGCCCTTTTCGCGAAGTGCCACGAAAACCGACATGGCATAGGGGCTGGTGAATTGAGCATCAACGTACAGGCGCAGGCGGGAGTCATTCACGGGGTCATCTCCATATGGTGAGCAGACACGCTACGAGATCCAATGCCATAAAGAAAATGCATGATTTTTATGGGGGCATTCCTGAGCGGAATATCTGGTTGGCGGGCACCCGCTGAAATGACTGCCTCAGCGCATGAATGATCCAATTGCGCTTTTCACATGAAAAAAGTCATTTGTGCACCTATCTCGCTCGCATTCCCCACCCTAAAGTGCACGGATCTACTCAACCCTCGGCATCCTTATGAATCTCTGGTTTCGACTGTTCCTGATGCTGTTTCGTCGCCCATGGCGCAAGCCGGTTGATGGACTGGCCACTACCGTCATCCGCATGCGCGTCTGGCCGCTCGATCTTGACCTCAACCGGCACGTCACCAATGGCCGTTATTTCACTATGGCCGACATAGGCCGCATGGACTTCGTCCTGCGCAGCGGTGCCTACCGCGTAGCCCTGCGTCACAGGGCGGTGCCAATCGTTGGGGATACCTGGGGCAAGTTTCGGAGGGAGCTGAAGCTGTTCGAATCGTTTGAGATTCATACCCGCATTCTCGGCTGGGACGATAAGTGGAGCTTTATGGAACACCGCTTCGTGAGCAAAGGACGGGTAGTTGGCGTCGTCATCATGCGGGGCCTGTTCCGCGCGGCCAAAGGCACGGTCGCACCTGCCGAGTTTGTCCGGGAGCTGGGATTGGCTGAACAGTCACCCGAGATGTCGCCGTGGCTGACAACCTGGTCGCAAAGCTGCGACGATATGAGCCGCCAACTCCGAGAGGAAGAAGGCCTGGCGCCTCAGCTTCATCCTGTCTCCGAACCCTAACAGGCGGCCAAATAGAAGCTAATATTCCTCTGAATCCCCCTGCCAAGGACTGCAACCATGAGCCGGCTCGAGCTACTGACCAAATGGAATCGCATGATTGTTCGGTTGCAGATTGAACACGAAATCAGTGCCCGGGATTTCGAGAAATTCAGCTGGAAACTGGGTATCCCCTGCGTTGTTCTGTCGGCGATCGTCAGCGCCAGCGTCTTCGGCTCGATCAGTGACTCTTCGCCCGTATGGCTCCAATACGTAGCCGGTGTCCTGTCACTCCTGACCCTGGTGTTGAGTTCGGTTCAGACCTTCCTGAACTTTGACACCCGGGCTGCCGGGCACAAAGACACCGCCGAGAAACTCGGGGCGATATCGCGTGAGATTCAGGACGAAATCGCCAGTGGCAAGGACGAAGCGATCCTGGGCCCAATCGTTTTTGACATCCGCAAGCGCATTGATTCGATTCTGCTTGATGCGCCGACCTTGCCCAAGTCGACGATAAGGAGACTGGGGGATGTTCGCGTCTACACAGAGCCACCGCCAGCGGGGCAAGACACCGTCCCGGCTTGATCAACGGCCAGACTTGGCCCGCAGCATCGTGAAAGGAGGCGTTTGCAATGCAACTCATCACGTTGAAAATCGACAAGCCAGAAGCGACGAACTTCATTTTGGGCCAGACGCATTTCATCAAGTCCGTCGAGGATATTCATGAAGCGTTGGTCAACGCCGTGCCAGGTATTCAGTTTGGCGTGGCCTTTTGTGAAGCCTCCGGCAAATGCCTGGTGCGCTGGTCCGGCACCGATACCGCCATGATCGAACTTGCGCAGAAAAACGCGCAAGCCATTGCCGCGGGCCATAGTTTCATCATTTTCCTGGGCGACGGTTTTTATCCGCTGAACGTGTTGAACACCATCAAAATGGTGCCGGAGGTGTGCCGGATTTTTTGTGCGACGGCCAATCCCACCGAAGTGATTGTTGCTGAGACGGAACAGGGGCGAGCGATTCTGGGCGTGGTGGATGGCTTTTGTGCCAAAGACATTGAAGGCGATGAAGACATTCTGTGGCGCAAGAATCTGTTGCGGCAGATCGGCTACAAGTTGTGATTTGAGTCTGGTTTTGAGTCAGTGAGAAACCTGTGGCGAGGGAGCTTGCTCCCGCTTGAGTGCGTAGCACTCACAAAAATCGGCAATAGTTGTCAGATTTTTTGGGGCCGCTGCGCAGCCCAACGCGAGCAAGCTCGCTCGCCACAAAGGCAGGTATGACTGATGAGCGCTTAAGTGAACAACGTTACAAGGCCTTGAGACTCACCTGCCCGAATTCTGCACAAGTTGCTCAACGAAAAACTCCACATGCCCTCTCGGATGAGTCGGCAACGGCCAGGTGTCGACGTTGTGAGCCAGGGCCTGGAAGGCTTGAGCGCATTTGGAACGGGGAAAGGCTTCAAGCACTGCACGCCCCTTCTGCACGGCTTTGTGCGCACATTCATCGTGGGGTATCGCGCCGACGTATTGCAGCGAGACATCGAGGAACATGTCGGTAATCTTTTCCAGCTTGGCAAACAGATTGCGGCCTTCCGACGGACTGCCCGTCATGTTGACCAACACCCGAAAACGGTGCAGACCGTAGTTCAGGTTGAGCAGTTTGATCAGCCCGTAGGCGCCGCTGATCGAGGTGGGTTCATCGCACACGACCACCAACACTTCCTGGGCCGCGCGGATGAAGTTGACCACTGAACCACCGATACCGGCGGCGGTATCGATTACCAGCACATCCAGCTTGTCGCCAATATCGCTAAAGGACTGGATCAGCGCACGGTATTGCGCTGCCTCCAGATGAATCATGCTCTGCAAGCCCGAAGAGGCCGGGGCCACACGAATGCCTCCAGGCCCAGGCAACAGCGCCTCGGACAACTCGCAACGCCCTTCAATGACATCAGCCAGTGTGTAGCGCGGGGTCAGCCCCAACAGAATATCGATATTCGCCAGGCCCAGATCAGCGTCGAGCAATACGACGCGTCGCCCCATTTTGGCCAGCGCCAGCGACAGGTTAACCGCCACCGTTGTCTTGCCCACGCCACCTTTACCGCCAGTTACCGCGATAACTTGCACGCAATGCACATCATCCATTTTGCCTTCCCTTCCCTGCGCATTGTGTGCCAGTACGTAATGGCACCATCCTGATGCCGGAAGAATAGCTGAAAAGCGCAAAATTGCTGCTTTGTCTCCCGACGAGAGGCACATCGCCACATACCATCGACCCTTTTCAACGAAAACGCCGCTAATGGGTTGATTCAGAGGATGACACTGCGCTCCTGAACGATCGCTGGCAGATGTACCGATAGAGGCGGCTGAACTGGCGCCAGGCTCTCAGGCGCCCTGCTCACCCAGAGATGAAGAAACTACCAAGACGTCTAAATCCAGACGTCATTGATTGCGGTTCTTTCTCCCTCCTGATCACCGGTATTCAGCACGCCACGCGGCTCGATCAGTAACATTTTCACCTCTCGCTCGGCGTAAGGCTTGTGTTCGACGCCCTTGGGGACAACGTACATTTCTCCCTGCCTAACCACGACGGCCCCCTCTCGAAGATCAATGCGAAGCTCGCCTTCAAGGACGATGAAGGTTTCATCGGTATCGGCATGGGAATGCCAGACAAAATCGCCTTCGATTTTCACCACCTTGAACTGGTAGTCGTTCATTTCGGCAATGACCTTGGGCGCCCATTGCTCGCTGAACAAAGCAAATTTTTCGGCAAAGTTAATCGCGGTGCAGGTTGTCACGCCGGGTTGGGAATGCATTTGAGTCGCCCTCACTAGACAAGTTATCGAGGTCTGACTTTAGGAGAGGACGCAGCACTGCGTATTGCATGATTGTGCAAGTCGAGCCCCCTTAAACAAGGCCCAGCCTTTTCATCCATCGACCGGGTGAGACGCCATACGTCTGGACGAACTGACGCGTCATGTGGCTTTGATCGAAAAAGCCTGCGCAGACGGCCGCCTCCGCCATCGAGTAGCCGCCGAACATCAGTGCTCTTGCCAGATCGAGACGTCGTTGAGTCATGTATCGATAGGGGCTAGTACCGTACAGCGCACGAAAATCACGGCTCAGGCTCCAGCGGTCTCGACCACTGGCCTGCGCTAACTCCTCCAGGGTAATGACTCGATCCAGCGACTCATGAATCAGCGCACGCGCGCGTTCGGCCGCTGCGAAATCAAACGACTTACACCGCCCGCGTTGCCCCGAGTTCACATCCAACGCCTGCGCGAGATCGTAAATGGCATCGTCTTCTTCCAGGGGCTCGATGCAAGCGTCGAGGTTTTGCAGTAGCACCTGGGTCGCGGCATAAAGCCGTGGGTCGCTCGATATACCACCCTCGATGAAGGGCAAGGGCTTGCCGCCTAATACTTGCTGAATCAAAGCAGGTTCGATGTAGATCATCCGATAATGAAAACCCGCTTCGGTGCCGGCTTCACCGTCATGCACCTCGTCCGGATGCAAAACGATGGTTTTCCCGGGCAGGCTGTGACGCTTGGTGTTGCGGTACTGGAAGCTTTGAACACCCGACAGCGTTCGTCCGATGGCGTACGTATCGTGGCGATGCGGCGTAAACCCATGGCCGCAAAAAAAGGCTTCGATGCGCTCGATCTTCAACGGCTGAGCCGAGCGCTTTACCCAATCCTTGTCACCCCTGGCTTTCGTCATGTCCCTGTACCACCTGAATGATGTCAGTACGGTACCAGCCCGCGTGTCCGATGTCCCCGCAGGGCTGACCCGTGCATGCCTGAATCGGCCCCCACGGTGGCGGCGCTAAATTTGTCTCTTCCCCTCGTGAACCAGTCTTCAGACCCGCAGTCTTAGCCGTGCCGTAAAAGAAGCTCACCCAACGAAGCGCTCCTACGGTCATTGCTCGTTCCTCTCCCCCTATCGTCGTCATCTCATCAGAGCTGTCCGTTCATGCGCCCAACCGTCCGCCGCTGTCGCTTTATCTCTCTGTGCCTGATGCCTTTGCTCCCGCTACTCGCCAGCCCCGCCCATGCCAGTGGTGAACGGCAACTGGTGGAGGTCATCAATGACTACCGCGCCGATCCCGATCGCTGCGCGGGGCGTACGGTCAAGCCGTTACGGCCGCTGTCGCTGAAATCGAACCTGGCCTTGCCGGTCGGTTATGGCGGCGGTTTGCGAAGTGCCTTGAAGGCCAACGGCTATCAAGCGGTGACGGTGCGCACCATTCGCGTAGTCGGCGCGCAAGATGCCGATGAGGCGTTTGACATGCTTGAGAGCGACTATTGCGGGGCGCTGCTCGATACTCAGTTCGCCGACATCGGCGTCACGCGCTCCCGTAGCGAATGGCAGGTGGTACTGGCGCAACCGGTGCTCGACGGACGTGCCGGTGATTCGCGAGCAGCGGGCAAGGCGTTGCTGGCCGAGGTCAATGCGGCACGGGCCAGGCCGCGCATGTGCGGCCGCCAACGCTTCGCCGCCGCACGGCCACTGTCCTGGAGTCCCGCTTTGGGCGCCGCCGCGCAAGGCCACAGCAAGGCAATGGCCTACGGCAATTACTTCGCCCACCGCGATCCTGATGGTGATATGCCATTGGATCGGGCCAAAGCCGCTGGCTATCGAGGCCGGCAGATCGGCGAAAACATCGCCGCCGGGCAAAGCTCACCGAACAAAGCGATGGCCAGCTGGCTGGCCAGCCCCGGGCACTGCGCCAACCTGATGAACCCGATGTTTACCCAGGTCGGCGCAGCCTATGCCGCCGATTCGCGCAGCGATAAAGGTGTTTATTGGACGATGCTGTTTGGTGCGCCTTGAATCAGGCGCGTTCCATCACCCCAAAAATGCCAGTCGGTTAATCGCAAGCCCACTCCCACAAATGGATTGGCGACGTACACAAATTTTGCGAACGACACCGACCACTGTGGGAGCGGGCTTGCCCGCGAAGACGGCGGCACAGTCAACATTGATGTCGTCTGACACACCGCCATCGCGGGCAAGCCCGCTCCCACAGGTTCCGCCGGTGTTCGGGCATGATTCAAATACTCGACGGCGCTGCCACGCTTTGCCGTCCTTTGAAGGCCAGCGAAAAACACAAAAATATCGCCAACGCAAACCCTGCCGGGAACAGCCAGATGCTTTTCCAGTCATGGCTGTCAGCCGACGCATAGTGATCGGTGACCGCCCCGGCCACCCAAAAGCCAATCAGCATGCCCAAGCCGTACGTCGCGAGGGTGATCAAGCCTTGCGCGGAGCTTCTGAAACGCTCCGACGCTTTGGCATCGGTGTAGATCTGCCCCGAAACAAAGAAGAAGTCGTAGCAGATGCCGTGCAAGGCGATGCCGGTGAACAACATGAAAGCGAGGTCACCGTTGTTGCCATAGGCGAACAACAGGTAGCGCAACGCCCACGCCAGCATCCCCACCAGCAGCGCGATCTTGATGCCGAAACGCTGGATGAACAGCGGCAGGAGCAACATGAACAGCACTTCCGAGACTTGCCCGATCGCCATCTTGGCGGTTGGATTGGTCACACCGATTTCCGCCAGAAACGGGTTGGCATTCTGGTAATAAAACGCCAATGGTATGCAGATCAGAATAGAAGCGATGAAGAACACCAGGTAACTGCGGTCCTTCAACAAACCCAAGGCGTCCAGCCCAAGTATTTGCTTTAAGCCGACACTGCCCGGCTCAGGTTTGAGCGGCGCGGTTCGCGGCAGGCTGAAGCTGTAGACCCCGAGCACGAATGAGGCAATGGCCGACATCAGAAACGTGTTGCGCAAACCACCGGATGAGATCGCTTGTTGCGAATCCCAGGCAAACACAAAGCTGATCACCACGCCCGCCACAATCCAGCCGATGGTGCCCCACACTCTGATCCGCGAGAACTCCAGGGCCGGGTCGCGCATCTGCCGGAACGCCACCGAATTCACCAATGCCAGCGTCGGCATGTAGATCATCATGTAGGCCAGCACGAACGGGTAAAACCCACTGAAGTCAGGCGCTCGATAGAGTTGCAACAGCAGCACCGCGCCGATCAGATGCAACACCGCAAGAATGCGCTCGGCATTGAAGTAGCGGTCGGCAATCAAACCGATCACAAACGGCGCGATGATCGCCCCCCAGGACTGCGTCGAGAACGCCATGCCGATCTGCCCGCCGCTGGCCCCCAGGTTACTGGAGAGGAAGGTGCCGAGGGTCACGAACCATCCGCCCCAGATAAAGAACTGCAAGAACATCATTACGCTTAATCGCGCACTCATCATGGTCATATCAGTCACCGCCTTATTGTTTTTCTTTTTTGGGAGAGAGGGGCAAACACGGTTTTCAGGCGTCGGGCAAACCCAATAGCCGTCGATTGAAATGCTCGTCGGACGCCACGCTGGCGAAATCGTCAAACGCCTTTCGGGTTTTGCTGATCATGTGCTGCCGGATGAAGGCCGCTCCTTCTGCGGCGCCCTGCTGCGAATCCTTCAGGCAACACTCCCATTCCAGAACCGCCCAGCCGGCAAAGTCGTACTGCGTCAATTTGCTGAAAATCGACTTGAAATCGATCTGCCCATCGCCCAAGGAACGGAAGCGGCCTGGCCGATCGACCCAACCTTGATAACCGCCGTAGACCCCTGAACGGGCATCGGGCCGGAACTCGGCGTCCTTGACGTGGAACATGCGGATGCGCTTGTGGTAGCGATCGATGAAGCCCAGATAGTCCATTTGCTGAAGCAGCAGATGGCTCGGGTCATAAAGGATCGCGGCGCGCGGATGGTGATCGACGGCCTCAAGGAAACGCTCGAACGAGGCGCCGTCGTGCAGGTCTTCGCCGGGATGGATCTCGTAGCAGAGGTCGACTCCGGCCTCTTCAAAACAATCGAGGATCGGCAACCAGCGCTTGGCGAGCTCGGCAAAACCCTGCTCGACCAGACCGCTCGGCCGTTGCGGCCACGGGTAGACGTAGGGCCACAGCAGCGCCCCGGAAAACGTCGCGTGCGCCTTCAACCCCAAGCGCTGGCTGGCGCGCGCGGCGAGCTTCAACTGATCGATGGCCCACTCGGTGCGGGCCTGAGGCTGGCCGCGCACATGCGCGGGGGCAAAGTCATCGAACAACGTATCGAACGCCGGATGCACCGCCACCAGTTGGCCCTGCAGATGCGTCGACAGTTCGCTGATTTCGACACCAGCCTGGGCGCAGACGGCTTTCAACTCATCACAGTAATCCTGACTGTCGGCGGCGCGCGCCAGGTCGATATATTGCGTGCCCAGGGTCGGCAATTGAATGGCCTTGTAACCCTGCGCCGCCGCCCACTGGGCAATGTTTGCGAGCGTGTCGAAGGGCGCTTCGGCGGACATGAACTGCGCGAGGAAAATACCCGGGCCGCGCAGGCCTGCCGGTGTTGGGGAGGTGTGGTTCACGGGAGGGCTCTCCGGATTCATGGGTTGCAGACCAGTTCGGTCCACTTCGCGTCGCCGCGATGATTGGCGACCACCGCCTCGATGAACGCCATGCCACGCAACCCGACGTCGATGCCTGGCACGCCAGGGGCATCGTTGCCTTCGACCTTGCTGCGGATCGCGGAGGCAAAATCACCATAGAGATTGGCCATGGCCTCGAGATAACCTTCGGGATGCCCGGCGGGCAAACGCATGCGCTGGCTGGCGGCCTCGCATAACCAGGGTTGGCCGACACCGGAACGAAGGATGCTCAACGGTTGATCGAGGGAGCGATGGATCAGGCTCGCGGGCTCTTCCTGACGCCACTCCAGCCCGCCCTTGTCGCCATAGACGCGGATCTTCAACGGGTTCTCTTCGCCGGCGCAGACCTGGCTGGCGATCAACACCCCGCTGGCCCCGGCGGCCATCTTGAACAGCATCGCCGCGTCATCGTCCAGTTGCCGCTCGGCGATGTGCGAACCCAAGGTTGCGCACACCTGTTCGATGGGTTGGTCCGCGACGAATTCGGCCAGTGAAAAGGCATGGGTGCCGATGTCGCCAATGCAGCCGCCCAACCCCGACTGCTCGGGCTGATCGCGCCAACTCGCCTGCTTGTTGCCCTGCCCGGCCACATCCCGGCTCAGCCAGCCTTGCGGGTACTCGACGATGACCTTGCGCACAGCGCCGATCACGCCGCTACGCACCATCTTGCGCGCCTGCCAGACCATCGGGTAACCCAGATACGTGTGGGCCAGTCCATAGAGGCGGTCGCTGCTCTTCACCACCGCCTTGAGCGCCAGCAGTTCGGACAGATTCAGTGCCGCGGGCTTTTCGCTGAACACATGAAAACCCGCATTCAGTGCCTGGCTGGCGATCGGCGCGTGCAAGTGATTGGGCGTGACGATGACCAACAGCTCCATGCGCTGATCGGCGGGCAGTGCGCGCTCGCTGTCCAGCATCTGTTGCCAGTCGCTGTAGCAGCGTGAGGCGGACAATCCCAGCGCGGCGCCGGTGTCCTGATTGTTGCGGGCGTCTCGGCTGAATGCACCGCACACCAGTTCAAAACGACCATCGAGGCCGGCAGCCTGGCGGTGGGCTTTGCCGATGAAGGCACCCTCGCCGCCCCCGACAAACCCCATTCTTATTTTTGCCATTGCAACACTCATCGCGAATTTTCTCTTGTTCGGGGCGGATTAACGCTTCAGGTTTGACTATGATGTAACCGGTTACATCATGCCGGAAATTTAGGCTCAGTTACTTCAGGTGTCAAACCCGGGATTAAAAATGAAGCTCATTTCAGCGCACGGCCGGACTGCGGTAAGCTCGCCGGCCACGTTTACATCTGCCGGTTCGATAACGAGGTCGTATTGTCCAATATCCGTGAAGTAGCCCGGCTGGCCGGCGTCTCGGTGGCCACCGTGTCCAGAACGCTGAAGTCGCCCGAGCGCGTACTCCCCGAAACCCGGGACAAGGTCAATGCAGCCGTGGAACAGGCCGGCTACCGGCCGAACCTCATGGCCGTGCAGTTTCGTTCGCGCAGAACCGGCAATCTGGTGATTCTGGTCCCGGCCATCGCCAACACGTTTTTCGCACGGGTGATCAGCGGTGCCCAACAGGCGGCACAGGCGGCCGGATACCGACTGCTGCTGTGCGACACCCAGGGCCGCGAGGAAATCGAGCGAGAATTTGCCGCGCTGGCGTACGCCCACCAGGCCGACGGCGTGATTCAGTTGCGCGCCTACGACCCTTTTGAATCGCCCTTCCCCAACGGCGAATCACCGCCCTTGGTCAATGCCTGCGAGGTGATTCAAGGCGGGCGGCATCCGACCATCAGCCTCGACAACCGGGCGGCGGCCAAAGCCATGACGGAGCATCTGATCGATCTGGGCCATCGCCGGATCGGCCTGATCAAAGGCCCGAAAAGCAGCCCGCTCACACGCGACCGTGTGGCCGGTTATCAAGATGCATTGCACCAGGCCGGAATCGCCCCGGACGCGCAATTGATCTGCCACGGGGACTTCACGTTGAAGGCCGGTTTTGATGGCGCGGGAATGCTGCTGGAACTGCCCGACCGTCCGACCGCATTCTTTTGCGAAAACGATGAAATGGCGATCGGTGCATTGAAGCGCATCAAACAACAGGGTTTGCGGGTACCCGAAGATATTTCTCTGGTCGGTTTCGATGACATTCCGTTCGCAGCCTACTGTGATCCAGCGTTGACGACCATCGCGCAACCCGCCGAAATCTTTGGCCAAAAAGCCGTTGAAATGCTGATCGCCCTCATTGAAAAAAAGCCCATCCCGGACCGCCATGTGGTGCTGCCGTTCACATTAACCGTGCGTAACAGTACGACCGCCCGAAAGGGATGAGGGAGAAATCATGGACATCAAAACCGACCTGCAACGCATCGCGCTCCAGGAAGAAACCCTGAGGTTTGAGCGCTTCGACAAAGCGACGGCCTGGGACTTGGGCACCCGTTTGAAAACCGCCTGCGAGGAGCAAGGCGTGTCCGCCACGGTTGAGGTCAGGCTGGCGCGGGACACGGTGTTTGTCTACTCGATGCCAGGCACCTCCGCCAGCAATGCCGACTGGGCACGACGCAAGCGAAATGTCGTAGAACTGATGGAACTCAGCTCATACCGCGTAGGCCTGTCCTTTAAGCTTCAGGGCGATTCACTCGAAGGTTTGATGGGGTTGCCGTTGCGTGATTACGCCGACCATGGCGGCAGCTTCCCGGTGTCGGTCAAGGGCGTGGGGTGCATTGGCGCGGTCACCGTTTCAGGGCTTCCCCAGCGTGAGGATCATGCCCTGGTGGTTCAGGTGTTGGCCCAGATGTGCGGGGTCGACCCGAGCGAACTCGCACTTGAGGACGAGTAGCCCCGCCGCAGGCGGGTTGTGGGAGCGGGCTTGCTCTAGTGCCAGTCAGTTAAGAGATAGAACAAGCGATGAGTAACCTGTGGCGAGGGAGCTTGCTCCCGCTGGGTCGCGAAGTGGCCCCCCTTATCCCCAAAAAGAGGGGGACTGCTTCGCAGTCCAACGGGAGCAAGCTCCCTCGCCACAAGTTCAGTATCACGCTTAACTGACTGGACGGATCGGTTACTTCGGTTGCGCCACCGTGCGCAAATATGGTTTCACCGTTTTGAAGCCATCCGGATATTTCTTCCTGGCGTCCTCATCGGAGACCGAAGTGGGAATGATCACGTCCTCGCCCGGACGCCAGTTCACCGGGGTGGCGACGGTGTGCTTGGCGTTCAACTGCAGAGAGTCGAGCAGACGCAGCACTTCATCGAAGTTGCGCCCGGCACTCATCGGGTAGATCAGCATCGCCTTGACCTTTTTGTCCGGCCCGATGATGAACACTGAACGCACCGTAGCGTTGTCCACGGCAGTCCGTGCGCCGCCACTGGCATTCGGATGAATCATGTCGTAGAGCTTCGCCACCACCAGATTCTCGTCACCGATCATCGGATAGTTGACCGCATGCCCCTGGGTCTCTTCGATGTCTTTGGCCCAGGTCTGATGGTTACTGACAGGGTCGACGCTGAGCCCGACGATCTTGGTGTTGCGTTTATCGAACTCCGGTTTGAGCCCCGCCATGTAGCCAAGCTCAGTGGTGCACACCGGGGTGAAGTCCTTGGGGTGCGAAAACAGGATCGCCCACTTGTCGCCAATCCACTCGTGGAAATGCAGCGGGCCTTCGGTGCTTTCGACGGTAAAGTCCGGTGCTTCGTCGCCAATACGGATTGCCATATTCGTTCTCCTTACTGTTGAGTCGTAGGGAAGCCGCTGGCTGCTCCAACGGCATTCAGGATCTGCGTTGAACCTGTCAACGCGGATCAGTATAGGAGACGCCTGAACACAAGGGAGTTATCGCCGCGCCCACTCTGCAGCCCTTGAACGACGGGGCATTCAAGCCTTCGAGTTGCCTTCGACCGACACCGCAAGCCCGGATGTCCTGGCCAGCCCGTAGTAGAGAATGCCCGGCACCACCAGCCCGACGATCCAGGAAATATCGACGCCGCCGAGCTGCGCGACCATCGGTCCGGAATAGAAGTGCGTGTCGACAAAAGGCAGCTGAACCAGCACACCGAAGACATACACGCTGATCCCCAACACATTCCAGCGGCCATAACGCCCCGCCGGGTCGGACAACGCGGGAATGTCATAACGCTCTTTATTGATGAAGTAATAATCCACCAGGTTGATCGCGCTCCACGGGGTGAAGAAGGTCAACAAAAACAGGATGAAGTATTTGAACGTGGTGAGAAACGAGTGCTGCCCCAGCAATGCAAGCGCGGTGGACGCGCCGACAATCGCCAGCACAAACAGCATGCGTTTACCGGCGGATATCTCGAAGCCACGACGAAAGCCACTAATGATGGTGGCCACGCACATGAAGCTGCCATAAGCGTTGAGGGTCGACACCGTGACCTTGCCGAATACCACGCTCAAATACAGCAAGGAAGCGATCACGCCTGTACTGCCCAAACCAACGATGGTGGCGACTTCATGCCCGCGAAAACCCGTGCCCGCCAATGCCGCAGCGAACACCCCGAGTACCATTGACGCCTGAGCGCCCAGCACCGTTCCCAGGCCTACGGCGGCGAAGGTCTTCCAGGACGAGGTCTTGCTCGGCAGGTAGCGTGAGTAGTCGGCCACATAAGGGCCGAACGCGATCTGCCAGGACGCGGAAAGGGATACCGCCAGCAGGAAAGTGCTCCAGCCGAAATGGCGATTTTCCAGCAACAGGCCGATGTCGTTGAGCGTCATCAACCGGGTAAACAGGTAGACGAAGGCAATGATGCCCAGCACGCTGGCGACCCGTCCGACCAAGTGGATGACCCGATAACCGAAGATCGTCAGAAACGCGATGCAGGAGGCGAAAATCAGGATGCCGGCGCTGTCGCTGACATCGATCAACTGGGCAATGGCCTGCCCCGACAGTACCGCGCCGGTAGCGCTGAAGCCGAGGTACATCAGGCACACCAGCACAATCGGGATCGCCGCCCCATAGACGCCGAACTGCACGCGACTGGAGATCATCTGTGGCAACCCAAGCTTCGGTCCTTGAGCCGCGTGCAAGGCAACCACCGCACCGCCGAACAACTGGCCGATCAGCAAACCAATCAGTGACCAGAACACATCGCCACCCAATACCACCGCCAGAGCGCCGGTGACGATCGCGGTGATCTGCAGGTTGGCGCCGAGCCACAGGGTGAACTGGCTGTAGAGGCTGCCATGACGCTCGGCCTCGGGAATGTAATCGATCGAACGTGTCTCGATCAGGGGACTTCGCTGCTGTCTATCGCTGAGCCTGGTCATTACGGTGTTCTCTTCTGAGGGGCAGACGGGCAAGGGGTTTCAAGTCAAATACTGTTTTGTGGCGAGCGAGCTTGCTCGCGTTGGGCTGCGAAGCGGCCCCAAAAGCGACGGCTGCTGCGCAACCTAACGGGGGCAAGCCCCCTCGCCACAAGCAAGCTCCCTCGCCACAATTGATCGCTTGACTGTTAACTGACTGACAGGGCTTTTAACGCTTAGAAGGCCTTGCTGGCACTGGCGACCACGGTGGCAGTGCATAGATCGCCATAGCCGTACCAGCTCGCGCATTCGCTTTTCGACAGGTCGGTATCGATGTAGCTGAGGCCCCAGGTCACGCCCACGAAATCACGGGTCAGTTTGGCTTCCCACTCGGTGTAGGCATCGCGGCTTTCGCCGTTGGCGGACCAGAAAGCCGGGTCTTTGACATCGTTGCGACCCACGCGCAGGTCCAGGCCGATCTCGGCCGGCAATTCGATTTTGTAGCTGAGGTAGGTGTAGAGGGTGTCCTGGTCCTCGCCAAAGAAGTTCGGCGTATCGTTTGAGTAGTTGGCGCCGAGCTTCACGCCATAAACGTCAAGGATGGCGTAGACCTCACTCATGTTGAATTGGCCTTCCTTTGGATAGTCGTACTTGATGTACCCCAGATCCAGACTGATTGCCTCGGTCGCCTGCCAGTAGTAGCCCGCGTAGTACTCGAGTTCCTGCCGGGTTTTGTATGGGCCGCCGAAATCGATATTCGAGGTCCAGGCGCCAACGTACAAGCCGCTGCTGTGCACCAGCGTGGCGCCGGCCTGAACCGCCGGATCCCCCAGGGTTTGCGAAATGCCACGGGTGCGGTAGTCACTGACAACGCCCAGGGTCATGTCCAGGCTGAAGTCATCGTTAAGCGTCAGTGCCTGGCTGGTCAGGGGAGCCAATACAAGGCTGGCAAGGGTCAATGCTGAGCGTACGTTCATACAAGTCTCTTATTTTTATGGATCAGCGGGTGATTTCGGGCACGGCGTTGCCCTGCCCCTCGCAATGCGAGGAGCAGGAGCATTTTTTTCGGTGCTGCCGGCGGGTAGTCGTCAGGACGCGGGCGCGTAAACCTGCTTGCCAGCGAAGAAAGTCTTCAGGACCTTGGTGTCGAACAGTTCGTCGTCGCTGACCTTGAACACATCGCGGTCGAGGATGATCAGATCGGCCTGTTTTCCGGGCACCAGCGAACCAATCTGTTGCTCCAGCCGCAGGACTTTGGCGGCATTGAGGGTGTAGGCGTAGAACATGGTCTGGCGATCAATGCTTTCTTTGGCATTCAACACACCCAGCGGCCCTTTGCGCGTGCTGGCCTGAGCGATGGCATTCCACGGGTTGGGGCTGGACACCGGCCAGTCACTGCCACCGGCGATGACCGCACCGGCGTTATGCAAGGACCCGGCGGGATACTGATAACCGTAAGCGAATGCGCTGATATACGGTTTGACCAACTCCACCGTGTAAGACTCGCCGGTGGCCCACAGCAGCTGCATGGAAGCGATCACGCCAAGCTGCTTGAAGCGCGGAAACTCCTTTGGATTGACCAGTTGCAGGTGAGTGATGCTGTGGGCCATCGGTGTCGGGTTGAGTTTGCGCGCGTATTCAAAACCATTGAGTGACTCACGTACGGCACGGTCGCCGACCGCATGCATGTGCACAATCCAGTCACGCTTCTCCGCCGCGACGACCAATTCACCAAAGTGTGCCGGGTCGATCAGCAACTGACCGTTTTTGTGACTGTTAGTGAACGGAACAATCACCGCTGCCGTCTGCCCTGGAAACTCCAGGACGCCGTCAGCGAAGACCTTGATGCCAGGGAAGCTCAGGTTGGGCACGCCCTCGAATTTCTTCATCACCTTGGCCAGCACTTCCAGGTCGGCCGGCCGGCTTTTTGGGTTGGCCAGCAGCAGCGCCGCGACGTGGGCATTGAGCTCGCCCTTCTCCGCCAGTTCGCGGTAAAGCGGGAGAACACCGTAACTCTGCTCGGTGGCCTGGAAATCGAACAGCGAATCACCACTTCCGGCATTCGCTGCCGCGTCCATCCAGGCGGTAACGCCATATTGATTATTGACTTTCACAGCCTCGCGGGCAGCCTTGAGCATGACCTCGTTGCCGGGCGCGGGGATCTGACTGCGTACCTTGTCCCAGCGCGACTCGGCGAACAAACCATTGGGGGTGAAGTCCGCTGCGTGCCCCACGAAGCTGCGGTCCTGTTCCGACAGACCTTTTACCAATGCCGCGTCGATCTTCAGACGCTTGAGCATCGCGTTGTTGGCCCAGCCGGTATGCCCGTCAATCCCGCTGAGGACCACCGGTTGGTCCGCCCAGCGTCCCTGATTGAAGCGCTGACCGAGTTCGCGGCTTTTCTCCCAATAGGCCGAACTCACCCCGGCAATGCTGATCACGTCACCGGCCCGTGCTCGCCCCGCCTCATCTTGCTCGATCACCCATTGCTCGAGTTCCGGCAACGGCTTTACTTCATCCAGCAGGTTGGCCCCCTGGCTGTTGAAGGCCGCAACGACCGGGTGACTATGGGTATCAATCATTCCAGGCATCAGTACTTTGCCCGCCAGATCGATTCGTTGCGTCTGGGCATCGGCCAAGGCGTTGATCTCGGCATTGCTGCCCACTTTCAGAATCTTGCCGTCTTGCACCGCCACGGCCTGAACCAGTGCTTGACCGGGTTCGGCGGTAAAGACCTTGCCGTTGAACAGCACAAGATCAGCGGCGGCCATAGCCTGCACCGAGGAAAGGGCCAGGGCTGCAGCCAACAGGTTGGGAATGAATAGTTGCATCGGAACACTCACTTGTTTTTATTGGGCGGTTCGGGATGTGGACGCTTGTGACAATGCCTTCGGATCAAGTCCAACGAACGGCGCCTTGGCCCCGCTCAGGAAGTGGCCCGAACAGACGGCCGCAAGCCTCTGACATGCAGGCCTACCCTATAGGGCGCAAACGTCGGATGGACCTCTACAAATGAGGAGGGGTGAGGCAATTAAATGACAGAGATCCGATCTGGTGGGCGGCGGACCCTGTGGGAGCGGGCTTGCTCGCGAAGACGGCGGCACAATCAACATAGACCGAAGAGGCTTGTTTAAAAGACCTGAAAGTTACTTCCTGAAAGCTACAAAACCTTGCGCCGTTGCCTACGGCTGCACCAGAATCCGCTGGCTTGTGCGCCTGGAGCTCCGCCGGTAACTTGATTCGCATCACTGATTCCCAGTGATCGGGTTTAGCAGCCCGGCTAGTCATTCACGGTTGCACATGTCTTATCCAGTCAGGCATTCGCCTGCACTTGATGGTGGCTGTGCGCATGGCACCTTCGGGTGCGCCGGGTTTGGGTGACTTACCGGTCTGCTAACTTGCGCACAGCTGCCACCCTTTCGTTTAGCAGCGAGATGGTTGCGGCCTCACTAGAGGTTAGTCACCATGTTCAAAGTCACACCCAATCCGCCGGACACTGATCCGATCTCCCCGTACGAACCCGATTCAAAGAAGCTCAACGAGGCCGCCGAGCGGGCTCTGAACTTCCACTTCCCGTCGAATGCCGACATCAAAGCCACCGCGCGTACACCCAGCACTATGTTTTCCGTGGACCCACAGGCCACAGCCGAAACCCTGGCGGTTTTTTTGGTCGAGACGCTGGCCTCGGTCGATGTGATGGTCCATCAGTTGGTGGATCATCTGGAGGGTGAGTCGCGCTACGCCCTGCTGGGCATTTCAAACAGCATCATGGTGGCGGAGATCACGGCGAACCGGGTGCTGGATAAAATCAATACACCTTAGACATGTGAGCTCCACTCTCCATAGATGTAGGAGCGAGGCTTGCCCGCGAAGAACGATAACGCGGTGTGCCAGACCTGACGCCTTCGCGGGCAAGCCTCGCTCCTACAGGGCGCGCGTTGTAGGCGGATTTAATCGCGGCGCGGCGCATCCGCAAGCGAGGTCGCTGAACGCAGCACCGACCCCAGTTCCACCTTGCTCTTCACGCCCAGTTGCAGGTAGCAGTTGCGCAGGTAGGTGCGTACTGTCGCAGGGCTCAACTCCAGGATTTTGGCAATCTCCTTGTAGGAATGGCCGGCGGCGAACAGCATGGCTGCCGTTCGCTCGCGTGGCGCCAGCATCGCCCCGCGCGACTGGGCTTCGAGCGACAGGATAACGTGCTCGGCGTTAGGGCTCAGTGTCAGGGCGCAGCGGCCCAGGCGCATGACGCAGGGTGCCTTTGGCAGTTGCGCGATCACCTGCGCGGGAAGCATTGAGCCGTTCCAGCCGGGTAACTCACGCTCAATGGCTGCACACAGCGTTGCTCCCACGTACAGCAAGCTGCCGTCCATACGCGCGACACCAAAGTCAGACGCCCCGTTGCCCGTGTCGAAGCGGATCATGTCCTGCACCTGGAATCGCCACAGCTGCAACAGATGGTCGCAGAAGGCCGAAAACAGATCGGCCTCGCTGTCGTTGAAAGCCGAGGCATCAATGCCTCGATAGAGACAGACGAAGAACATCAAGCCGCTTTCGGGTAACTCGAAGGTGATGCACATCAGGTAGTAGAGGTCGTGGCGCCGAGCGAATGCATTCACTTCTTCATTGGGGTCGGTGAAGCCGCTGTCGCGCACGACCTCACCGGGTCGACTCATGGTGTCATCGGAGAATTTGTCGTTGCGCGCACACGTGTGCCACTCGGCGGTAAACGACTCGGGCAGATTGATTCGCCCGTGCATCCAGTTTCTGGTCGAAACATCGACGCCCGGCGCAGACATCTCGCCCCACCATGCCGAAGCGAAGGGCACCAGTTGGCTGAACGCCTGCAGGCCGTCGGTGATGAAGCGGGATGCACCGCGATCTCGGGCAAGACGCCCCAGGTGCAATACGCAAAGATTGAACGCTTGCAGCGTTGCCATCGACGCCTTGGCGCCGACCTCATCACCCTCCTCCATCGCTCTGATCCTGTTCGCTGCATGGCGTATTATTTTTTTGACCATGCCATAGGCGCAGCGAATGCGTCCAGCCCCTGGCACGCAAGCTCCCTGCCGTGGGGTAGGCGCTGTTTCAGACTTTGATTTCGCTGGCCGGCATCACATCGATTCGCGCCACGGAGCCGGTCAGGTGCGCCAGATCCTTGTTGTGTTCAGTAATGATGTCTTCGGCGCTCATCGTGCCGTTGTCGATGGTGGAATGGGCGTCGGCCACCAGCACGACGTCGTAGCCCAATTGATGCGCCTGGCGAACGGTGGCGTTGACGCAGTAGTCGGTTTGCAGGCCGCAGATGATCAGGCGGTCGGCGTCCAGCTCTTGCAGCTGTTCATGCAAGTGGGTCTGGTAGAACGAATCCGGGGTGGTTTTGCGCACGCGCAGGTCTTGGGGTGATGTCTTCAGACCGTCGGCCAGTTGCCAGCCTTCGCTGCCGTGTTGCAACAGGTCGCCCTCTTCTTCGTGCTGGATCAGGATGACCGGGATGTCGGCGGCCCGGGCTTTGGTGCTGAGGTCGTTGATGGTGTCGATGACGCGCTGGATGTCGAAGCATTCATACTCGCCGGTGCACAGCGCGCGTTGGACATCGATGATCAGGAGTGCGGTGCTCATGGCTTCCTTCCTTAGATAGGTCGGTAGAACGATGGAATTCAACTCCCTTTTAACCTGTAGCAACTGTCGAGCTTGCGAGGCTACGTTCGAGCCCCTGTAGGAGCTGCCGAAGGCTGCGATCTTTTGATCTTGCTTTCGCTGACATCAAAGGCAAAAGATCGCAGCCTTCGGCAGCTCCTACGGGGATCGGGGCCACCCGGGAGTTCAGGTGGCCGGTGATCGCCTGCTTTAGTAACCGAGTGACAACCCGGTATTACGCCGTGGATCGTTCGCTCCATAGAAGCGGTTCTTGCCCACTGGCTTGCCTTCCAGCGAAGGCGCACCTACCAGAATAGCTGCGATATGGTTGGGGTCCTGCGGCCCGGCAAATTTGTGCCCCCAGCTTTCGAGCATCTTCTTGGTGTCCGGGCTGGTGGCGAAGTTCTCCAGGTTGGTTTCTTCCGGCAGCCATTGCTGGTGGAAGCGCGGCGCATCCACCGCTTCCTGGATGTTCATGCCGTAGTCGATCACGTTGAGGATGGTCAGCAGGGTTGCAGTGATGATGCGGCTGCCACCGGGAGTGCCGACGACCATGACGACTTTGCCGTCCTTGGTGACGATGGTCGGGCTCATGGACGACAGCGGCGCCTTGCCTGGGGCGATGGCGTTGGCTTCGCCCTGCACCAGACCGTACATGTTCGGCACGCCGATTTTCGAGGTGAAGTCGTCCATTTCATCGTTGAGGATGACCCCGGTTTTGCTCGCCATGACGCCGGCGCCGAACCAGTCGTTGAGGGTGTAGGTCACCGACACCGCATTGCCCCATTTGTCGACGATCGAGTAATGGGTGGTATTGCTGCCTTCGTGGGGCGCTACGCCGGGTTTGATCTCGCGGGACACGCCGGCCTTTTGCGGATCGATGACTTCACGGATTTTGGTCGCGTAGTTTTTATCCAGCAAATGGGCGATCGGATTTTTCACGAAGTCCGGGTCGCCGAGGTAGCTGTTGCGGTCCACATACGCGTGACGCATCGCTTCGATCTGGTAGTGCATCGCCTGAGCCGAGCGGAAGCCCAGGTCTTTCATCGGGTAGCCGTCGAGAATGTTCATGATCTCGCAGATCACCACGCCACCGGAGCTTGGCGGTGGCGCCGAGACCACGTGATAGCCACGGTAATCGCACTCGATCGGCGCCAGTTCGCGGGTCTGGTATTTGTCGAGGTCAGCCTGGGTGATGATGCCCTTGTTGGCTTGGCTGGAGGTGACAATGGCGTCGGCCACCCAGCCTTTATAGAAACCGTCGGCGCCCTTCTCGGAAATTTCCCGCAGGGTTTTGCTCAAGTCTTTTTGTACGAGTTTCTGGCCCACCTGCATCGGCTCGCCATTGCTCAGGAAAATCGAGCCCGAGTCGCGCATGTCTTTCTTGAAGACGTCGGTGGCGTACTCCAGCAAATCGACATCGCCCTGCTCCAGCACAAAACCGTCTTCGGCAAGCTTGATGGCCGGGGCGATCACTTCCTTGCGGGGTTTGGTACCGTATTTCTTCAGGGCCAGTTCCATGCCCGAGACGGTGCCCGGCACGCCAACGGCAAGATGGCCGCGTGTGCTCAGGTCCGGGATGACGTTGCCCGCTTTGTCGAGGTACATGTCGGGGGTCGCGGCCAGCGGGGCTTTTTCACGGAAGTCGAGGAACGTCTTGCGCCCGTCCGCCAATTGAATCGTCATGAAACCACCACCGCCCAGGTTGCCCGCCGCGGGGTACACCACCGCCAGCGCATAACCCACCGCAACGGCGGCATCGACGGCGTTGCCGCCATTCTTGAGCACATCGACGCCGACGTGGCTGGCCAGATGCTGGGCGGTGACGACCATGCCGTTTTCGGCTGCGACCGGGGCGACGGAGGCCGCGTGGGCGGTCAGACAGCTCAGCGCCAATGCGGTTGCCACGAGCGATTTGGTAAAAGGTTCGAACTTCATGAGTCGGTCTCTTTTTGTTTTTAGGTTCTGTTCAAAAACAGAGGGAACGGTTCAAGAGCAGTAGGCAAGTATGGCTGGGATTGCGTATTGCGCCTCCCCGACGAGGCAGTATGCTGGGCCCCCTGTTCAGCACTTTTGCGGAGTCCGCCGGCATGTCCTACACCTTCACCACCCTGGCGTCTCCGGTCGGCGAATTGAAACTGGTGGCGAAAGGCGCGCGACTGGCGGCCATCCTCTGGGAAAACGACAAACCAGGCCGGGTAAGGCTGGGGCCGATGACTGAAGCAGCGGACAACCCGATCCTGGTGCGCACCGCACAGCAGCTGCAGGAATACTTCGCTGGCACGCGTAACCGTTTCGAGCTGGAACTGGACTTTGCCGGGACGGAATTTCAGCAGAAGGTATGGCAGGCGCTACTTACGATTCCGTTTGGCGAAACGCGTAGCTACAGCGAGATTGCCCGGCAAATCGGCAATCCCAGTGCGGTTCGCGCGGTGGGTGCGGCGAATGGCAAGAATCCGATTTCGATTATCGCGCCGTGTCATCGGGTGATTGGGGCGTCGGGGAAACTGACGGGGTTTGCCGGTGGGCTCGAGGCGAAAGAGCGGTTGCTGACGCTGGAGGGCTGCGAATGGTCAGGGACCGGCAAGATGGATGATTTGTTTTTGAGCTAATGAGCCCTTGTGGCGAGGGAGCTTGCTCCCGCTCCAGTGCGTAGCGCTGGCAAAATCTTCGACAAGGGGCGTTTCACGCCCAGCGCGAGCAAGCTCGCTCGCCACAAAACGCACAGTTTCAAAAAGACAGGGAACATCTCACAGGAATTACCTAAATCGTCGCCCGCAATTCCCGTGGCGACAAGCCATAGTGTGAGCGAAAGCGCACTGCAAAACGTGAGGCCGAGGCGTAACCGCTGGCACCGGCAATTTCACCGATGGGGCGTGAAGTGGTTTGCAACCATTGCAGCGCCGTCGCCAGCCGAACGTTTTCCAGGATATTCCTGAAACTGTCCCCCTCATTGGCCAGTTGGCGACGCAACGTCGACTCCCCCAGGTTCAGGTGTTGTGCGACGTGCGCAACAGTCCAGTCTCTCTCCGGGCTGCCCATTACCAGCTGCTGCACCCGTTCGCACAGTGGATCGTTGCGATCCATCAGCAGCGGTCCAGCCTGGCCGCCAAGGCACAGGCTCAGAAGCACCGCCTCCCCATAGTGGGTGCGTAATGCATCCGGAGCATCCGCATTGATGGAGGCCAATAACTGATCCCATGCCTGTGTGGTATGCCTGTCCAGAGGGACACACAGGTCTGTCTTCTGGGCATGGCGATGGCTGATGAGCTGCTGGCCATATCGGCTGCTGAAGTTACGCAATGTCGAACCGGGAAAGGTCACCACATCGGCAATGTAGTGACCGTGAAGGCCGGGGAAATTCGAGATGCCAAGCTCGCGCCCGGCCGGCATCAGAATCAGATGTTGCGGCCCTGCACGCATCTGCCGGTCATCCCATTGCAGCAGTTTTTCCCCCTGCCGCACTCGACACAAGGCGGTAGCGAATATCGGCACCCGTTGCAATGTATGGGGCTGTCGCGCCCGTATGACACACGCATCGATAATGTTTTCCCGGTGCTGTATGCCGACACAAGGGCGCATCGTTCTTAACGTCCGTAAGTTGAAGTGATGGTCGCTTTGGCCAAGGCGTTGGCATTGAGCATATAGCCCACCAAGGCGCCGCTGGCCTGGTTGTCGAGTGGTAGCTTATCGACTTTCAGCGCCCATACGGTGAATTGATAGCGATGCGGCTTATCCCCTACTGGAGGGCAAGCCCCGCCAAATCCCGGTTGGCCATAATCGGTTCGCCCTTGTACTGCTCCGGCAGGCAGGTTCGAGCCGACCCCTCTTGGCAAACTGCTGGTTGAAGCGGGTAAGTTGACCACCGTCCAATGCCACCAGCCGCTACCGGTCGGCGCATCAGGATCGTAGACCGTGATCGCATAACTTTTGGTACCCGCCGGGGCGTTGCGCCAGGAAAGCTCGGGCGAAGTATTACCCCCTTCGCAACCGAAACCCTGGAACACCTCGCGACTGGTCAGCGGGCGGTTTTCAGCAATATCCTGGCTTGTCAGCGAGAACTCGGCAGCGTGTCCCGTGAGCACGACGCCCATGGACAATGCGGATAGGATTATTCTGATGTTCATCGTGACCTCATCTGAGTGTTGGCGTGAGGCACGAGTTTAGAGAGAGCAAAGGCTGGTTACTGTGCCGAAATGCTCGACCATTGTGCCTGAACGCTCTCTCAATTCAGAGGCCAATCCAATCCTGCTCAAACCGCTCCGAAGACATTCTTCATCGCCGCATACTGCAGCAGCATGATGGTCTTGGCATCGCAGATCTCCCCGCGATAGAACGCCGCCAACGCCTCGTCGAACGTCCATTCCAGCACTTCCAGTTCTTCGGTTTCTTCCTCCAGCCCGCCGCCATCACTGACCTTCGAAGACGCGTCGTACTCAGCGATGAAGAAATGCAGCTTTTCAGTCACCGAACCGGGGCTCATGTAGGCTTCGAAAACCTTCTGCACATGGTGGACGCGATAGCCGGTTTCCTCCTCGGCCTCAGCACGAATGCGCTCTTCAGGCGCAACGCCTTCCAGCAGCCCCGCCGCCACTTCGATCAGCAAACCATCGTGGCCGTTGACGAACACCGGCAGCCTGAACTGGCGGGTCAGTACGACGGTTTTCTTCTCGCGGTTGAACAGCAGAATCGCCGCGCCATTGCCCCGGTCGTAGACTTCGCGAGTCTGACGCTGCCAGTCGCCGTTGTTGCGCAAGTAATCGAAAGTGATTTTCTTCAGCAGATACCAGTCGTGGGACAGCACTTGGGACTCGATGATGTTGACCCGCTCGGCTGTGTTCGACATGACAATCCATCCTTATGTTCGTCAGAAAGCGTCCATGTTAGGCGAAAACAGAAAAGCCCGGCGACTGCCGTAATGGCGCTCCCAAGAGAATCTTGAGTCAGAGAAACCTGTGGCGAGGGAGCTTGCTCCCGCTGGGCTGCGTAGCGGCCCCAAAAATCTGACAACCATTGCGATTTTTGTGAGCGCTACGCACTCAAGCGGGAGCAAGGTATCCGTCCGGTCAACACACCTTCCTGACCTTCAGCCAATCTGCTCGAACCGCCGCCTGGTCACGAACAGCCCCGCGCCCACCGGCACGGCAAGGACCGACATCAATCCCAAGTCAAAGCCCAGCAACTGGGTCTGGCTCACTGCAACGCAGCCGATTGCGCCTGCCACCACCAGCGTCACCCCTAGCCACTTGCGCAGCGGGTACGGCTTAAGAAACCGATCAAGTAGAAAGGCCAGCGCCACAACGATGACCGTCTGGGTAATTTCGGACATGTGCAGCCCCACTCAGGTCTTGATGATCAGGGATTCGGAAGAGCGCTGTGGGCCAATCCCACCATTGACCTGCGCCTGGATGCTGACGATTACGTCGCCAGCATGGTAGGTGGGCAGAGCGTCATTGACGTACGAGCGCACACCCGCCGTTACAACAGTACCTGCGGCGACACTGCCTGCAGGTCCGGCTAAACCGCCCACAGTACCGGCAGCGCCACCGAAGGCGGAGGCGGCCAGGTTGGCGATCTTGGTGCGTTGGGCATTGAGGACATCGCCCTGTTGCCGGGTCAGCGGCTTGGAGATGCCGATCATCATCACGCACGGCAGGCTCTTGGCCTGCATCTTGTCGTACACCTCGACGACCTTGCTGTTGACCTCATAGTGGGCGCTTTTCGCCTCGCCAAAATGCAGCTCGCGCAGGCGTCCGCGCTCGCTGTCGGTGAGGGTGATCTGCGAGACGTTGAAGACGATCCCGTGAGTGCCCATGTATTGGAAAGTCCCTTCGAACTTCATCGCGCGCATCCTTTCGAGGCAAAGATGGCGATTCTCTATAAGGAGCGCATTGGATTCAAATCATTTCACCTTGCCGGCAAGGTGTGTTGGCTCCCTCGCCACAAGTTCTTACTGACTCAAGACTCTCTTGAGTGAACCGCATTGCGGCGCTTTCATCCTCAGGAAAGTTGCGCCTTGTATTCTTTCTGATACTGCCCGGCGAGGGTTTCTTTCTGTTGCTCGTCGAGTAACTTACCGGCCATCTGGAAGAACTTCTGCTCCTCCTCTTTCAAGTGGTGATGGACCTTCTCCGAGAGCTTTTTCGCCGTTGCCAACCAGGATGGACTGGACATTTCGGTCGCATCCAGCGCTTCCATCATCTCGTCCATTTCATGGTGTTCGGAGATGGCGTGGCGGCTAAGATCCACGCCGTTGTCGAACTCCATCAGCGGCATGTAGAAATGGCGTTCTTCAGCGGTTTCGTGGGCCTGAAGCTCGGATTTGAGCCGTTTGTAAGCCTCGACCCGTTCCGGGGTGTCGCCCCGGGTTTGAATCAGTGCATCGGCATAGCGGCGCTGACGGTCGTGGCTTTCGCGCAAGGCTTCGAAAATGTTCACGGGCTGTCCTCAATGGCTGCGTTCAACAACGATGCTGTTCAGGCTAGACATTCCCGGAGCCCCGGGGGTTCCTTCGGTTGCGGGGGATAGAACAATCGCCACAACCGGGATAGGCTCCGTGTTCACTGCCATAAGGATGTGTTGCCTATGACCCTGCGAATCGAATTGTCGAAAAATGCCACCCCGGAAGAGCGCGAGGCGATCCTCACACCGCTGCGCGCCTACAACGCCTCAAAGGCCGGGGCCACGGTGTCGGAGCAGATTGCTTTGCTGGTACGCAATGACAGCGACGAGATTCTCGGCGGGCTCTATGGCCGAGTGTTTTACCAGTGGTTTTTCATTGAGTTGTTGTCGGTGCCGGAGCAGGCCCGGGGACAAGGGATGGGCTCGAAGCTGATGCAGATGGCCGAAGACCTGGCGCGGGAAAAGGAATGCGTGGGGATCTGGCTGGACACCTTCGACTTCCAGGCGCCGGAGTTTTACAAAAAACACGGATACAGCGAGTTGGGGCACATTGCCGATTACCCGCCGGGCCATAAGCGCTTCTTTTTCCAGAAGCGTTTGGTGGATTTGTAACCTTCGATTTTCGGGGGGGCCCAAAAGATCGCAGCCTTCGGCAGCTCCTACAGGGTGAACGCAATCCCATGTAGGAGCTGCCGAAGGCTGCGATCTTTTGATCTTGCTTACAAGCAGGTCGCCAACGCCGCCAATCGGCGCTTGGCGACAAAGTCGTCATGCTGCGCGTAGTAGCTCAACGCTGTACCGGAGGCGTCGGTGGTCACGTCCACGAAGGACTCGGCCGAACGGGTATACACCGTCGAGCCACCCTTCTTGCCCGGCTGCAAATACGCGCCCGCATCGACACCGAACACCGCTTCGTCCTGCCATGCAAACTGCACGCACTGGGCGACGACTTTTTCCGGTTTGTCCGAGGTCAGGGTTTTGTACGGGGTTTTGGTGCGGGCGTCATTCATCGCCGATCCGGCGCAGCCCGCCAGCAAGGTTGCGGCCAGCGCCACCATCAGAATTCGCATTGCGTTCGCTCATCAAGAAAAAGCGGACTGTATCACCGCGGCACGGCGTATCGTTCTGCTTTACTTCATTTATACCGCGACACCGCGCAACGATTCGCGCACCCTGTCGCGCCATTAACGCCGCATCGCCCATTTTTCCGGGCGCATTTTTCTGGAAAGGTCATGACACCCAACGCCGAATACTACAAACCAACCGCTGAATACGCCGACAAGCTGATCAGCCAGATCGGTCAGACGCCTTCCTGGATCGCCAAGCGAATTGGCGTCACCGACAAACGGATTCGTTACATTCTCGATGGCGAACGAACCGTCAAAGGCGAAACCACGCCGATCCAGATGACCTACCCCGAGCAATTTGCTCTGGAGTGTCTGGCCGCGGCTGCCAAGGCGAGCAAAAAGCAGTCTTCCAAGGAGTGACCATGGCGGCAACCGAACAGCAACACGAGCAGGCGCTGAAAAAATTTCTCGATGAGCGTCCTGAGCTGCACGTCGAACTGGACAACCTGAATCCACTATTGGCCCAAGCCAAGGGCGTGACAGTGGAGCAGTACCGCGACGTGCGCTTGCATGAAGCGTTCGAAGCCGAGGCTGAGCGCCTGGGTCTGTTTGCCTGGGAGCTGACACTGCAACTGACTGCCGCCACGCCTGAGGACTACCAGGCCCAACGCCTGGAGGTGCACAAGGAAGTCGCGGAGATGGCCGGCATGGACTGGCTGGAGTATTGCGAGTTATATGGGTTAACCAAATAATCTCGCGGCTCAAGGAAGTCCTCTTCAATGCTGCCTTCTCCGTCAGGCACCCGGGCCACGCCGGGCCATCTGCATACCCATAAATGGCGCGGACGCATCGGCCTGGCGCTAGTCGCCGGTTTGTCGGTACTCGCCGGCATGACCGATGCCATCGGCTTCATGGCCAGCGGCGACTTCGTGTCCTTCATGAGCGGTAACACCACCCGTCTGGCCGTGGCGATCAGCGATGGCGACCTCGGGCTGACCCTGCGTCTGCTGATTCTCGTGGCCACGTTCGTCATCGGTAATGCCTTGGGCATTGTCGTCAGCCGGTTCGGTGGCCGACGGGCGCTGCCATTGATGCTGTGCATCGCCACGTTGCTCTGCGGCGCTGCGGCCTGGCCCTATGAGACGCAATTGCCGGCGCTGCTGGCGGCAATCATCGCCATGGGCATGCTCAATGCCGCCGTGGAAGAAGTGAACGGCCTGCCGGTCGGGCTGACCTACGTCACCGGCGCGTTATCGCGGTTTGGTCGTGGGCTGGGGCGATGGATGCTTGGCGAGCGGCGCAATGGCTGGCGGGTGCAGTTGATCCCGTGGGCCGGGATGTTTGCCGGCGCGGTGCTGGGTGCGGTGCTGGAACATCATCTTGGGCTCAAGGCGCTGTTTGTCAGCGGGCTGCTGGCCGGGGCGCTGGGGGTGCTGTCATTGAAGATACCGCGGCGTTGGCAGTTGGGTTATATGCCGCGCTGATCGGGTTATCACATTCAGCATTGATGTTGCCTGACACTCCGCTATCGCGAGCAGGCTCGCTCCCACAGGGGTCTGTAGTGGATTTCAGTGTCCTGTACGACACAAATCCCTTGTGGGAGCGAGCCTGCTCGCGATAGCAGCGACTCGGTCTACGAATAAACGCCCTTCGCCGCCCCGCCGATAAAGCTTTATCATGGCCGCAGTTTTGCTGATCGAGCCCATCATGAAATTCGCCATTGCGCTGTTTTCCGCCGCCCATGCGCCCTCCTCGCGCCGTGCCCTGCTATTCGCCCAGGCCGCGCTGGCCGGCGGGCATGAGATTGTCCGGCTGTTTTTCTATCAGGATGGCGTCTACAACGCGTCCGGCAGCGTGGTCACGCCTCAGGACGAGCAGGATTTGCCCAAGCAATGGCGCAACTTTGTCACTGAGCATCAACTCGATGGCGTGGTCTGCATCGCCGCCGCCCTGCGCCGTGGGGTGTTGAACGAGGAAGAAGCCCAGCGCTATCAGCGTGAAGCGGTAGCGGTGGGTGCGCCGTGGGAATTGTCCGGCCTCGGCCAGTTGCATGACGCGGTGCAGGACGCTGACCGCTTGATCTGTTTCGGAGGCACGTGAGATGGCTAAATCCTTGCTGATTATCAGCCGTCAGGCGCCGTGGTCCGGGCCGAATGCGCGCGAAGCGCTGGACATCGTGCTGGCCGGTGGTGCCTTCGATCTGCCGATCGGCCTGCTGTTTCTCGATGACGGCGTGTTTCAGCTCGCCAATGAACAGAACGCCAAGGCCCTGCAACAGAAAGACCTGAGCGCCAACCTGCAAGCCTTGCCGATGTTTGGCGTCGAAGACCTGTTCGTCTGCGGTGAAAGCGCCGCGACCCGTGGCCTGGACCCTGAAAACCTGTCACTTGAAGAAGCCCGGGTGCTGACCGCCCAGGAAATCACCGCCCTTATTGACCGTTACGACCAGGTGATCACCCTCTGATGTCGACTTTGCATGTGTTGTCTCATTCCCCTTTTGGCGATGAACGTCTGAGCAGTTGCCTGCGCGTGATCGGCGCCAACGATGCGCTGCTGCTCAGTGGCGATGCGGCCTATGCCTTGCAGCCAGGCACTGCGCCGTTCGGCGCGCTGCACGCCCGCCAATTGAATCTGTTCGTACTGGCCGAAGATGCTCAAGCGCGGGCTCTGCAAGTCCCGGACTGGGCCAAGGCCATCGATTACCCGGCCTTCGTCGAACTGTCGATTCACTACGACAAGGTCAACAGCTGGCTATGAAATCCATGACGGTCGGCGCCCGTGCCATTGAACTGGACAAGGACGGTTTCCTGGTCGAACTGAGCGACTGGTCTGCCGAGGTGGCCGCCGCCCTCGCCGCTGCCGAAGACATCGAGTTGAGCCCGGAACACTGGGAAATTCTCGAACTGCTGCGCAGTTTCTACGACGAATTCCAGCTGTCCCCGGCGACCCGCCCGCTGATCAAGTACACCGCATTGAAACTCGGCCCCGACAAGGGCAACAGCCTGCACCTGAACCGACTGTTCAAAGGCACCCCTGCCAAACTCGCCGCGAAACTGGCGGGCCTGCCCAAACCGACGAATTGCTTATGATCCGGAGCGTTGTGGTAGTTAGATCTATCTGATATTAAAATCATAGGTCTATCTGATTGGGAGTGGAAGACTGCAGCAGTAGCCTTCAGTCAATCCATTCAGACGGGATACCGATTGATTGCTCAATGACAGGGTGATAGATGGAGCTTGTGTGGGGCACCAAGGATTTCGTAATCGCCGGACAACCTTACCAAGGGTTTCCGATCCTGCTGTGGGACTCGATGGAGAGTTGCAGCCAGGCCAATCAGTTCTTCCGCTTCTACCTCCTTCGCGGGGACATCGGTTCAAAGCAATCCTGGCCTAGCACTGGACGGGCACTGTACGATTTCTTCAGCTTCCTGCAAGCCCATGATCTTGATTGGCGGGACGTAGATCGCGGAGAGGCCAAGAGCCTTGTGGCTGCCTACCGAGACTACTGCTTGGTGACGTGCGGACTGGCTCGCAACACTACTCGCCAGCGTCTGACGTACATCTGCAAGTTTTACGAATTCGCCCTGGATAAGGGCTGGGTGAAGCGCTTACCGTTCGGTCACGAAGAGCGAATCGTGAAGCGCGAAACAGGCTTCCTTAAGCATGTGGATGCCAGCGGAGGCAAAGCGCTGGTGAACGACGTGATGCCGCGTCGTCACAAGCCCCTACCCGAGTTCCTGAGCATAGCCCAGGCCAAGTCATTTATGGCTGCGGCGGAGAATCCACATCATCGGATCATGATTCAGCTAGCCCTGCGCACAGGCCTGCGCCGTAACGAACTTGCCACCTTTCCAGTGGCGTATGTTTTCGATCCGGACAAAGCTGGGCGAACCGAGCGCAATCTTCGAATTCTGCTTGATCCGTACGACGGCAGCGGCATGGAGACCAAGGGTAGTAAGAAGCGACAAATCTGGGTCAGTCGCAAGTTCATGGCTGAACTCTATCGCTACGTGTCAAAAGTGCGTGGTGAGCGGGCATCTCTGGGCAAGAACCAGAAGGCTTTGCTTCTCAACCATCTGGGAGAACCTTATTCCAGCGCCGGCAAGAGCCTAAACCGGATCATCAGCGAGACCGGGAAATCAGCTGGAATCGAAGTCCATACGCACATGCTGCGCCATACCTATGCAACCCACACCTTGGTCAATCTTCAGCGCAACCCCCAGAACGGGGTCGACCCCCTGGTGTACCTTCAGCGGCAGCTTGGCCACAGCTCGATTCAAACCACCATGGTGTACTTGCACCTGATCAACGAAATGGCCGATGAGGCTGTGCTGGCATATGACGACGAGTTAAACGAAATGGCAGGTGCAGCCTGATGGGAAAGCGAAAGGAATTTGCCAAAACTGACCTCAGCATTCCGCAAATCGAGCACAACATCGACACGGCAGGCAATGTGGTCATCCTTTCTGAGGCAATCCCTCCAAAGATTACGATGGTGTCGTTCAGGCGCAACTACAGTTCCCAACGAAATTTCGATTTTGCGAGGTGGTATGGCGCGGGCATTGATGCCATCACTTACGCCTGCCAGCGTCAAATTGAGCGTTTCCTAGCGGGGCAAGATGGCGCCCCCTCGGTTGCTACTGTGATTGGTTATTGCAATGCATTAAGAAATTTTTTTGACTATTGCCTACTCCAAGCGATGGCTTTCGAGCGTGCGTTGACGTTGGATGATCTAAATCGGAACCTTGTCGACGGCTATCTTGGACACCTATCTGGACAAGATCTAACGACCGCTGGACAGAAAAACTACTACACGGCTACCAAGTCAGTGCTTGTTGCACTCGGACAGCGCGGTTTTTTCACATTGGTGATATCTGGTGATGAGGCCACTTTCCCACGCAATCCATTTCCGAACTCCAACCGCAAGCACAAGGGCGAGACAGCTCTATCGAAGCGTGAGCGCCATAAGTTTACAGTGGCCTTACGGCACGCCATTAAACCCATATGGGTCGATGGAACTCCTATCACTGGCGAACTGTTGGCATATGCCTTACTTGTCATAGCCCTCCACACCGGACGTAATCTTACGCCTTTGCTGGAAATGAGCCGTAATTGCCTGCGCCCTCATCCTAAAGACGACACCGTCTTCTTGGTACTGTGGAAGCGGCGTGGCTACAACACCAGCAAAGTAGCTTTACGGGCTGAATCGAAAGGCGAACGGCTCCTGGAGGCAATGCCCAGCGTCAGAATCAACATAGAACGTCTAATCCGTCGAGTGATGGTGTTGACCGAGCCCTTGGATTCAGAAGCGCCGGACGACCTCAAAGGACGTGTGTGGCTATTCCGCAGTCGGGCTTCAAATGCAGCCGGTCAAGTCACTCCACTGCAAGCGATCATATTAGATCGTGCGATATGCCGCTTCGTAGAACTGTACGATCTGAAGGATTGCGACGGGAAGCCTCTGCGCATCAACATCTCCCGCCTACGGAAAACCTTCGCAAACCGTATTTTCGAGCTGACGGACGGAGATCTCGCAACCACCGCCTCCGCTCTGGGGAACACTCCGCGAGTAGCCGATCAAAACTATCTCGCGCCAAGTGAGGATGCCCGTCGAAACTGGCGCTTCATGGGGGAGCTACTGGTACAGGAACTGCTGACAGCGTCCATCGGCGCAACCTACAAGGACACGCCCCTCGGTCGCTGTAGCGACCCATTAAATGGTCAGTTCGCTCCAAAACATGACGGCACCACCTGCATAAATTTCATGAACTGCCTACGGTGTAAGCACTACGCAGTGACAGCCGAAGACCTGTACAAGCTTTTCAGCTTCTACTTCCGCGTGCTGACTGAATGCTCCCGCATGGACAAGCGGCGCTGGGCACGCGAGTACGCACACATCCCGCGCCTTATCGACCATTACATCGTCGCTGAGGGGCTTCGCCGTGGCACCTTCAACGCTGCAGCCGTGGACGCCGCTCGTGAGCGCTCCCGTACCCAGCCACACCCCTTCTGGTCAGTTGATCTCATTGCCAGCTTGGAGATCTTTTCATGAGTGAAAAAATCTCTGACGAATTAACTTGGGAGGCCATCACCGCTCAGCCTGGCGATATACGTGGGCTGTCCGACTCAGAGCGCGACATGCTGATCATCAACGCAATTCAGGTGGATGGGCAGTGGATCATTCGCAGCCGCTACGGTGACGACGTTTGGCAGCTACACCGCCTGCCCAGTAACGTGGGGGCCAGTGGGAAACACCTAAACTTCATCACCATGCCAAAGCCATTTCGGGTGGCGATGAAAGCAATAATTTATCGCTACATGAGGCGTGGTCGCGTTGAAGGCGATCAGCCTAAGGGCGCGGGAATTCGTCGCCTTTTTTTAACGGCAATCCCATTCTTGCGACATCTAGAGACCCTTGGGCTGGATCATTTAGGGGAAGTGACGCCTATGATTGCAGCAACCTACGTCGCGGCCTGCAAGGTTCACAGGATCACCAAATCTAACAAGCCGTTGCTACCAGAATCACTTTTGGAGCGTTACTCAATCGTTGAGGCGATTTATGAGCTAAGCCAGTACACCGACGACAAGATACCTAAGCATCCATGGCCCGAAACCTCTGCAAGAGCCATGGCCGGCGCTATCGGTATGCCCCGTGGCGGAAAAACCCCATTAATTCCAGATGACGTGTTCTGCACATTGTTCGAAAAGGCTCATCAACAAGTGGAACGCGGCAAACTACTGCTCGATCTGCGAGATGATCTTGAAGCTGTCGCAGCAGAGTGCAAAAGCCTAAGTACCAGAAGTATGCGCGATGCAAAAAAAAGGTATTTGGATGCTAGGGGCTGGGAAGGGGGCGCGAGAACTTTCAGTAAGTCCCTGTCAGACTTGCGCACATCATGCTATGTCGTCCTGGCGAGCACCTCAGGCTGTCGCAATCATGAACTGACTAACCTGCAATCGGGGGCGCACCACCGCACTGAAGATGATGAGGGCAAGATCTATCACTGGATGCGCTCTAAGTCAGAGAAGACAGATAAAGGGATCCACGACTGGATGATCCCAGAGGCTGCAGTGCGTGCTCTGCGCGTCATGGAGCGCTGGGCTGCGCCTTACCAAGCGATGATTGCCGACGAAGTCATTCAGCGGCGTCGAATCAACCCGCAAGATCCACAGATCGCTGAAGCTTACACACATCGTAATTCGCTGTTTCTGGGCGTTTACCCTAATGAAGCTAATCGGGTTCGTACTCTTTCAAACAGCAGCTGGGTCAACCTCTTAAAAGCATTCGCGGAAGACTGCGGATTAACCTGGAAGCTCACCAGTCACCAATTTCGACGTAAGCTCGCCAACTACGCCGCACATAGCCGCTTTGGCGACCTACGCTACCTCAAAGAGCATTACGCTCACTGGTCCATGGACATGACCTTGGGCTATGCGATGGACGATAGTTGGGGACAACATCTTGATCTTGATCTGTACTTGGAAATGCAAGGAGAGCTGGAAGACATCAAGCTTGGCGTCGTCGACAGCTGGATGGGCGATGAATCTCTATCAGGAGGCTACGGACGCGCCATTAGGGGCTGGCAGCGGGAGCCAGAAAACCTACTGATCTTCAAGGATCACGCTTCGATGCTGAAGTCCATTGCTGAGAGCACAGCAATCCGCAGCAACGGTCACGCTTGGTGTACAGCGGACAACAACGGCTGCGTCGGCAACACCCTTGAACGCTCTCGCTGCAGTGGCTGCAACCACTCAGTGATTGGGAGCACACATGCACCCTTCTACCAGCGACTGTACGATGAGCTTAAAGGGCTGCAGCACTGCAAAGATATTGGAGAAGGAGGTCGCCAGCGCGTTATTCGCGACCTGAACCGCTGCCGAGACGTATTGGTTCAGTTGGGCATGCCTTCGGAGGATCTGACCGCATGAAGAATAAGAACAAAACAGCCAATTACAAGCCTGCCGTGGATCGAGAAAAGGAACTCAAGCTAGCGATCTACCGTATCGAAAAGGGGCGGGCTCATACCCAGGAAACCAAGTTGACCATCGCTGCCGTTGCACGCGAAGCCGGCGTGTCGACGGCATTGATCCACAATCACTACCCAGAAATTGCAGAGACAATACGGGAGAAGCAGGGGCGATCCAGCCGCGCTATGCGGGATGTGAAAAATCAAGATCTGATCGTCGAACGCCAAAAGTCAGCAGGCTACCGTCAAGAGATTGAGGCCCTGCGGGCGAAGCTCGCCAGCATCGCATCCATCAACGAAGTGCTGCTGAACGAGAACCAGGCGCTCAAATCTAAGTTGAGAAATCAAAACGTGGTTGAACTAACTTCATCCACTCCACGCAAACTCGCATCAGACGGCGACGACGTTCATCTGCATCTCGAAAATCTTCGAAAAAGTTAAACCAGGTAAAAAATTTATCAATGGAAGACAAATCTCGTCCAACACAAAAAAGACCCTGGAACCGAATGGAAGCGTAAGCAAGAAAACTAGGCTTAGGCGCATCTAACACTGTGTTTAGCTCCTAAACGGTAGACTGGTGCCCTTCTTTCTTTTTTGGAAAAGAAGTTCAGCTTTCTCGCCTAGGGGGCTGCCAACATTCAGTTGGCAAAAAAAAGCCGCCAATTATGGTGGCGGCGAGGTCTCAGGCTTATGGCCGTCGACGAAGTAGCGTCAGGTTGTAGCAGGTTTGTTAGCGAATCCCAGCACTTCTCAAGGCTGCTGGTGTGTAGTCCGCTCCGAGGGCTTTAAAGCCGATTTCCATTGGGTTTTTTTCTTCGTTGCGTAGGCCTGAAACGATATAGCGGCCATTGATCAAGTCGTACAACGCTTCTACGCCCAACCAAGGAATCTGCCTGTCATAGATCGGCGTCATAAAGCCTTCAGCCACTCGCCACAGAGTGTTGCGAGCGTCGTAGTGGTCAGCCAATACGATCTGCCAGGTGTCTTCGTCAACATAGATCACGCGTTTGGCGTAGAGATGCCGTTCTCCCGGTTTTAACGTCGCCTCCACTACCCATACACGGTGGAGTTCATAGCGGGTGAAGTCAGCATTCAGGTGCCCAGCCTTTACTACGTCGTTGTATTGCAGTTGCGGGGAGTCCAGTTTGTAGTTGTTGTAGGGAATGTAGATTTCCTTTTTCCCCATCAGCTTCCAGTCATAGCGATCTGGTGCGCCGTTGAACATGTCCAGGTTGTCCGCCACGCGTTGGCCATCCGACGCGGGGTAAGGACCGTCGTAAGCAATTTGTGGCGCGCGACGCACACGGCGTTGACCCGCATTGTATACCCAGGCCATGCGTGGCTCTTTAACCTGATCGAGCGTTTCGTGAACCAGCACCACATCACCGGCCAAGCGCGCTGGCGCGGTGACTAGTTGCTTGTAATAGAACAACACGTTACCGGGATTTTTTGGATCGAAGTCCTTGAGTTGGTCTCGGTAGGTGAACTGCTGATCGAAGTACACCGGCATAAAGGTACCATCTGCCAGCGGCGTCGCTTGTACGTGGGTTCGCCGGACGCTGCCGCCGCGATAGCGTGTAAGGTGGTTCCACACCACTTCCAAACCGCTTTGCGGAATGGGGAAAGGTGTAGCCATATCAAAGCTATCCAAACCATTACCGCCTGAAATCAGGTGCGTGTTTATCGCATTGTTGGCAATCGCTTTGTAGACGGAGTCCGGCAGGCTCGCACTGCGGTGACTTGGGTATACCTGCATGCGATAGCTGCCGGGGTAGCGTTTAAGCATTGCCAACTGACCGGGGGTGAGTTTCTCCTGATACTGCGCAGCATTCTGCGCGGTGATGGTGAACAGGGGTTTCTCACTATTGAACGGATCGCTCAGTGCACCGTTGGCGCCAACCTCACCAGCATTCTTGGCAAGACCGCCAGTCCATGGCGCAATACTGCCATCGGCATTTCCAGCTTTTTCCGCACCTATTGGAGTCAGGGTATTACCCAGTTTCGCCGCTTCAACGCTCGATACCGCCGCCTGTACGCTGTTGGCCATCAAAGCGATGACGATGGCGAAGTTAAAACGGAGCAATGCTGTTGTGTTCATTAGGTTGCTTCCACTCAAAAGGAGACGCCGAGACTCAGGGCGAGAAAATCACGGTCGATATTGACGTTGTAATCCCCACCGAAATAATCGGTGTATGCCAGGCTAGCGTTGTAGGTATTCAGGTAGGTGGCATCAAGGCCGACGCTGATTGCTTTGGAGCCTTCGTTGAAGCCTGGCTCCGGCCCATAACCGGAAACGTCGTGTGACCAGGCGAGGTTGGGGCGTAGCTCAACCCCCGGGATGACGTTGTTGTATTCCCAGATCGCCCGAGCGCGGTAACCCCAGGAGTTGCTGGTAGCAAAGCCATCGTTGTTGCAGTTGTTCGGCGTTACGCTGTTGCTGGTGCACAGGCTGTTGTTTGGATACAGCCGACCTTGACCATAAGCAGTGCTGCGGCCGTAACGCAAACCACCTTTACCTTCCAGCCCTCCGATGTGGGTAGCGCCCACTTCGGCGATCAGGGTCAGGCGATCCGCACCCATGACTTGGTCGAAAAAGTGCGTTGCGGTGACTTGAGCCTGGGTCACTTCTTTGCGTCGGTAGCCACTGACATCGCTGCTGTTGGCCAAGGTCACCGCACCGGAAGACAACACAGGTGAAGCTGCCGGAACACCAATCGCTGCGCTGATCAAGTCTACGGCGTTGATTTGCAGTGGCATATTTGGCCGATAGCTGACTTCGCCAGATAAGGTTGTGCCGGTAGACAAGCTGGTGCTAAAACTCAAACCATATAGACGAATGTCTTCGGGGTAATCAGCGAAGTACTTCGAGGTACCGAGGCGATAGGCTTGGGCCAGTTGCTGGCCGGTGGCGCTGCCCAGAAAGCGATTACAACCGGCCAACGGCACACCGAGATTACCGCACAGCTGCGGCGCAAACCCCACATCCGTTACATGAGGGCTGGTGACGGCGCTGATATACGGTTGACGGCTGTGGTAATTGAGAAAGTAAGCGCCGAATTCGCTGTCCAGCTCTGGAGCAAACCAACGTAGCGCAGCGCCGAACTGGCCGCTGTCTCGGGCATCACGGTCACCGGCGCGGGGAATCTCGATACCTTCTGAAGTCAGATTGACTCCTAACGGGCGCAGTGCGGCTTGTGCTGCGGCACTTCGGTCGAGAATAGGCCCAACCGGTAATCCACCGCAGCCATCGGCTAATACATCGTTCTGCGAGAAGAACGTGCCGCAGTTGTCGATGACCGTCTGGTCCCACTCCAACTGATAGAATGCTTCGGCCGTAAGATTTTCGGTCAGGTTCTGCGACAAGTAAAACATGTTGACCGGGATCAGCCCTTCTTTGATCTCCGCACCTGGACGACGGAAAGCGGCGATGTCGATAGGGTTAATCGAGTTGATACCGCCTTGGATAAATGTGCTCTCGCCCCAACTCACTACTTGCTTGCCGACACGCACGGTACCGGGCAAATCGCCGATGAGATAATTATGGTAAACAAAAGCGTCCAATAGCTGCGCACCAGCTGCCTTCGCACCTTCCTTGCGGTTGCTGTCATCGATGTCTTTGAACAGACGGCTTTCGTCCTTGAGTTCAAAGTCGTACCAGTACTTACCGCGCGCAAATATGCCGGAATCGCCGTACTTCAGTTCGAGGTCATGAATGCCTTTGAACACTTTCGAGAAGGTGTCGCCCTTGCCGAAATTACGTTTGCCATCATCGGCGCTGTGGCTGTTCAACAGCTCCGGATCAGGGTTGCGCAACGCCCAACTGGCGCCCACCGACAGCGTCGAATCGAACTGCCCCTGGATTTCGCCAATACTGAAGTTCACCGCATACACGGGTGCGCTGATGCTGCTTGCAAGACCGACGGTCAGCGGCAAATAGAGCTGTCGCCCTGTTGGAGGTTTACGCATCATAACCTTCACTACCTCTTGTTGTTTTTGTGGAGGTGTTGCCGACCTGTTGCGGTTTTTTGGGCGCAGCAGGTCCTACTGGCCAGTGCTCGGGGCAATGGCCGGTGTTCGGATTATTTCGATCGGTATTACTTGAGGATTAGCGTCGCGTCATAGGGGCGGCTCCATCCAGTCCCGATCTGGAGGCTGTGCCGGGCCGGTGCCGTGCAGGTACAACTGGTCATCGCTACGCAGTGCGAGGATCAAACCAAAATCGGTCAGGTATTGCTCGGCCTTATCGAGGTCCGACCGCTCGAAAATCAAGTAGGCGAGGCTGGCGGCCTTAACGGAGGTTTTTGGGTGACGCACCGGTTGTGGCGTCGCCAGTACAGTATGAGGAAAAGCGGTATGGCCAATCATTTTTACTGTTCTCCGTAGCCGTTTCGCGGGCAAAGCCTAGCCATCAACCTTAATTAACAAGGCCGCGCTGGTGCATTAACGGTGGGTCAGTTCAGTGTGTTACGAAGCGGCACTTGTTCACGTTCAAAACGCATAGTTCATCTGTAAACCGATCCCGTTGATACTGTTCTGATACTTTGCGCTGTAACCCGGACGCAAGCCGCCTTGAGTAGTGGGTTGGGAAACTTTAACGGTGTCCTCATGGATATATCCGTACCCCAGATCCAAAGACATTTGCTCGGTAGCCTGCCAGTTCAAACCCAGCGTGAAGATTTTCCGATCCCCCGTAGGTGCTCGGGTGGAGGTGTACTGGTTAGGCATGGGAGTCGGCTCGTAAGCGATACCGGTACGAATTTTCCATTGCTTGTTCAGGCGGTAGGACAAGCCTGTCGAAAAGGACCAGGTGTCACGCCACTTCAGGGTTTCGACAATCGAGTCGAATGCGGCATAGTTGCGTGGCACCCCAGCGTTTTGGACATTCAATTCGGGCACCCGGCTCCACCGGCTCCACAGCGCACCGGCAGAAAAATCCAGCCGATCGTTGAAGCGCCAGGTCGCTGAAGCATCAACGGTTTCCGGCGTGGTGAAGTCCAGACTCGCATCATATTTCCCATTGAGCCCTGGCAGGCGCAGCGCCGGAATCGATCCCAGCAGGCCATTGGCTCCAGACACTTTCGTCTTGCCTTCGAGGGTGTAATCAACCTTTGAGTGATAGGTCAGGCCCAGCGTTAGGTCATCGAATGGATCGAACATGATGCCCACATTAAAACCCAGCGCTGTGTCGTCGCCCGTCACCTTGACCGTGCCGTCGCCTTGCCCTCTCACTGCCCGGTTATCGATCTTGCTTTCGAGAAGCCCCTCGATGTGGTTAATCGTCGGGCCGAAACCTACCGACAAGCGATCGCTTATCCGGTAACTCACTGTCGGCTGCAACGTCACCACTTTCACTTGGGTACGCGAACTGCGGTAGCGTCCCTGGAAGCTGCTTTCGTAATCGGTCGAACCGCCAAAGGGGGCGTAAACACCGAACCCGACATGCCAATCCTGATTGAGTTGCAGCGTGTAGAACCCCGACGGCACGACAATGGGGCTAGGCACCATATCCCCGCGGGAAGTACCTGCCACCGACGTGTTGACGGAGCTGATACGAGTGTTGGCGTCGATAATACTGATACCGCCACTGACGTGTTCACCGGTCAATTTCGACATGCCCGCAGGGTTGCCGTAGACGACGGTGGCATCCTGAACGTCTGAGGCGCGGCCGGAATAAGCCTTTCCCTCCGAGCTGATGCTTTGTTCGTTAATTTGCAGGCCATTGGCCAGGAGATGGGTGGACGTGAGGCACAGCCCCAGCGCGCATAGCTGATTTCTTATTTTCATGGCTAAAGCTCTTATTATTTTTTTGACTCATCGGGAATGGATAGCCCGCACGACAAGATTGAACAATTATGTTCAAATAAAGTCAACGATGATCATATAAGTAAAAATCAGCGATTACGCATACGCTCGGCGAGGGCGCCCATTGGTCGAGTCAGACTGCGTCTAAAGCGTTGTGCGAACGACTCGCCCTCGTAGATGGGCGCAGGTGAGACGACTTCATTTGCTTGTTTAAACTGCGGGAAAAGGCTCAAGGCATGACCGCGATTGATTCCGTGCTGAATAGACGGAGACCACATATTCGAACTGTCCAGCGTCTGACATTGCAGCGCAGTGGCAGGCGCCGGCGCGAAGGGGAAATCACTGCCGAACAGAATGTGCGATGGCTCAACCAATTCTTTAAGGGCTGCCATTGAGAAACGCGACGGAGATAAGGCTGTGTCGAAGTAAAAACGACGTATGTAGGTCATAACTCCCTGAGGAGCAGCGTTCTGAAACTCCGGTAAAGCATTCGCCAATGAGACACGCCAAGCCACGAAAGGTAAGAAGCCGCCGGAGTGAGCGAGGATCCAGTTGATGCCAGGGTAACGCTCCATCGTTCCACTTAGGATCAGGTTTACTGCCGCGCGAGTGGTATCACATAGAAACTCAATTAGAAAACCGGGGGTTTGAAGCCCAATGCTCTCGCTAGTTTCGTGCATGTTTGGATGCACGAACACTACCGTCTTGCGCCGATCAAGTTCAGCCATCAACTCGTCAAACCGCGAATCCCCTAAAAACACCCCATCGGTACTGCCTAGCAGCACGACGCCCTCGGCCTTGAGGACATCCAGCGCATATATTGCTTCCGCACAGGCAGCTTCAGTAAAAGGCATGGGGAGCACCGCAAAATTACCGAACCGCGCGGGATAGCGGGAACGCATATCTGCGGCGAACTCGTTGCAACTGCGAGCAAGTACATTGGCCTGCTGCACACCGCCACCAAAATGCACGCCTGGCGCCGACAACGAAGTGACTGCCCGCTCGATCCCATTAGCATCCATCACTTCAATCGATTTCTCCGGCGTCCAGCTCGGTAGGGGGGCTCCAGCGACCTTATGCAGCCCCCTAGCGCTCATAGTTCCAACAAAGGATGGCGGGATGATGTGGTGGTGGACGTCGATACGACCTTGCTTGATTGACATGGTAATACTCTTGGCTGGGTTTCGACCGAGCGACTGAATCCCTGCGCTCAGTGTGGCGGTAGGGCTAAAACACATCCTCGGTCCAATATTGGACACTATTGTTCAAATATGTCAATCCTACCAAACGCCAGTGTTGATTTATTTTGAACGCAGCTGTTCAATGCATTATTACTTGTTTTGGAGTGCTTCCCCTTGAAGCTGAGTCGCGTTCAAAAACGAATCCACGATGCAGCCATCCAGCTATTCGCCGAGAAAAGCGTCGAAGAGATCAATGTCAGTGAACTCGCGCAGATCGCTGGCGTTGCGCGCGGCACGATTTACAACAATCTTGCCTCTGTCGAGTCGCTATTCGAGGATGTGGCCAGCCACCTTAGCGCAGAGATGAATGACAGGGTTGCCAGGAGTGCTAGTCCTGACACTCCACCAGCCGAACGTCTGGCCAATGGAATTCGCTTTTATATTCGTCGGGCTCATGAGGAACCTCACTGGGGCAGCTTCATCGTGCGTTATGCCGCCAGCAATTTAACGCTGCAAAAAATGTGGAGCGGCCCACCAATGCAAGATGTACTCAGCGGTTTGGCGTCCGAAACGTACAGCTTCCGGCAAGAGCAACTGCCGTCAGTGATGGGCATGATCGGCGGTAGCGTCTTGATTGCCACCTTGCTGGTTGTGCAAGGACACAAGACTTGGAGAGACGCCGGCTCCGACATGGCGGAGCTTGTGCTCCGGGCACTGGGCGTGCCGGCAGAGGAGGCACGAGTCATCGCTATCATGGAATTACCACCACTGCCCGTGTGACCCCTTCTTCATTCCTGTAGAGGCCTCGACTCGCAATCAAGGAGGCCCCGCTCGACTCGCGCCTCCCCCGAGCTTCCGCTCGCCCTTCGTTTCATTATCACTGCCATCCGTCTGACACCCTGCTTCGCTCAAAAATATATTTGAACACATATGTTCATTTTTATACTTTAGTGATAATTTTTGATCGAAAGCGCTACCTTATCGCGATTTTTACCGCAATCAGACGGCGCGCTTTACGACAGGAGCTGACAATGACTAATAAAGAATCCCTCCCAGGTTTGACTTCCCGCACGGTACAAGTCGGCCGTCGGCAAATTTTCATCAGTGAAATGGGCACCGGCTATCCATTGCTCATGCTGCATGGTGGTGGTGCTGGTGCATCTGGTCTGTCCAATTACTCGCAAAACATCGAAGCACTATCTCGGCGGTTTCGAGTAATCGTCGCCGATATGCCTGGCTACGGCCAGTCCACAAAAGGTGTGGATCGCAAGGACCCTTTCGGAGACCTGGCCGGTGCGATGCTCGGTTTGCTGGACACCCTGAAAATAAGCAGCGCTCATTTGGTTGGTAATTCATTGGGCGGGGCGTGTGCCCTGCGAATGGCGCTCGATGCACCAGGTCGGGTTTCGGCATTGGTGTTAATGGGGCCCGGTGGCGTCAATACGACACGAAGTCTGCCTACTCCCGGCCTCAAGCTTCTGCTCGATTACTACTCATACGAAGGCCCCTCACTGGAGAAGATCACCCGCTTCATTCGCGAGTACCTGGTCTATGACGGCAGTAAAGTCACCGATGCGATGATCCAGGAACGCTACCAGGCAAGCATCGATCCGCAAGTGATCGCCGCACCGCCACTGCGTAAACCCCAGGGCATCCCCAACTTCCGCCACTGGGACTTCACCCGCGATCCACGGCTGAAAAACTGCCAGGTACCGACCCTGGTCCTCTGGGGTGCCGAAGACAAAGTCAATCGTCCGAGCGGCGGTGAAGCCCTGCGCAGTCGCATGCCTGATTGCGATCTTTATCTGTTCAGCAAAACCGGACACTGGGTGCAGTGGGAGCGCTCGGACGAGTTCAACGCAGTGACCGCAGCGTTTCTCAGTTGCCGCACTGCACGCTGACTTGCCTGGATGGGGTATCAATCAATGGCAAACAGAGAAAGCCTGGACATTTTCGGCGCCAGCAGCATGGGTTATGCACTGATCGAGTCCAATCGCCTGGAGCAGTGGCGTTCATTACTCCAGGACGGCATCGGATTACATCTGGTCTGCGCTGATGAGCAGACCCTGGCTTTTCGTATGGACACCCACCAACGGCGGATCATCGTCCAGCGCGGTGACCAGGAAGACTTCATCGCCGTAGGCTGGCAACTGCGCGATCAGGCGACCCTGGATGAAGTTCTGAGACGTTTGCAGCGCCTGGGTATCGAAGTACAGATCAGCGACCCGAGCGCGGCAGCACATCGGGGGGTGAGGCAGTTCTGGCGCGTCCTCGGCCCCAAGCGCCTGGCTGTTGAGCTGTTCTGGGAACCGCTGACCACTGACCAACCGCTGAACATGCTCAATGCCGGGTTTATCACCGGTCAGGCCGGCATGGGGCATCTAGCGATCACTTCGCGTAAACCACAACAGATGCGGCGTTTCTGGCAAGAAATCTTTGATGCCCGTACCAGCGATCATATCGTCGAACGCATCGCAGGATTGACGCTGGACATCGATTTTTTCCGTGTCAACGAGCGCCACCATTCGATCGCAATTGCTCGTCTGCGCGGCCTGCAAATGGACCCGATTCGCACTCGTGTCCAGCACATGAACCTGTTGACGACCTCGGTCAGCGAACTCACCGAGGCATTTTTGCGTTGCCGAAAACTGGGTTTCGAGATGGCCCATGAAATCGGCGAACACCCCAATGACCGCGAGCAATCGTTCTACGTGATGAGCCCCAGCGGCTTTGAGCTGGAACTGGGCTGGAATGCATTGGTGGTCGACGAGGCGCAATGGCAGACGACCTCCTATCAAGGCATCAGCCTCTGGGGCCACCGTCCGGAGAAAACCGGCACCTTGCACAAATTCTCCACCAATCTGGGCAATTTCGCCCGCGGCGTGCGCTCGTTGCTGAACCCCGAGTATTCACCGCTGTAAGAGAGGCATCGCATGAATAACAAGAACGACAATACGCAGACCGTTGATGTGATTATTTCTGGCCTCGGCCCGACCGGCGCAACCTTGGCACATCTACTGGGCAAACGTGGTTTGTCGGTGGTGGTGCTCGAGCGCGAGCCGACATTTTACGGCAACGCCCGGGCCGTCTACACCGATGACGAATGCATGCGTGTCATGCAGGCCGCCGGGGTCGCCGACGACCTAGCGGTCAACATGCAGGTGGATACACCCGCTCAGTGGGTCCTCGCGAATGGCAAAGTGCTGGGCCAGTATTGGCGCCTTGATCGCCCTTATGGCTGGCCAATCATCAACTTCCTGTATCAGCCCTGGCTGGAAACCACCTTGAGTGATTTGCTCAAGCGTTATCCGACGGTTCAGATCGCCCGTGGCCGCGAACTCACACAGTTCGAACAGGATGACGAAGGCGTCACCGTCACCCATCAAGCCACCAGCAGCTTTCGCTTTAGCGATGCCAGCGACGCACGCAACGAAACAGCTGTCGACCCGGATCCGCAAACCCTTCGCGGTCGCTATCTAATCGGCGCCGATGGCGGTCGCAGCACGGTGCGCGAAGCCCTAGGCATCGGCATGAGCGGCAAGAATTTTCCTGAGCCCTGGCTGGTGGTCGACCTGGAAATGAAAGAAGGCGAAGACGAATTGCGCCATCTGCCTTACTTCAGCTTCATCTGCGACCCCGAGTGCCCTACCGTCTGCTGCCCTCAACCCGGCCGCTTTCACCGCTTCGAGTTCATGCTGATGCCAGGCCAGACGAAGGAGCAGATGGAGGATCCGCAAGTCGTGCGAGCACTCATCAGTCGACACGTCGATCCGGACAAGTTCATCGTCAAACGCAAGCTGGTCTACACCTTCAACGCGCTGGTCGCCAAGGATTGGCGTAAAGGTCGGGTCTTCATTGCCGGAGACGCCGCGCATATGACGCCGCAGTTCATGGGTCAGGGCATGAGTTCCGGGGTGCGAGACGCGTACAACCTTGCCTGGAAACTGGACTCTGTGCTCAAGGGGCGTGCGAACGACCGGTTGCTCGATACCTATGGAACCGAACGTTTTCATCACGCCAAAGCGATGATCGACATTTCGGTGCAAATGAAAGATTTCGTCTCGATGTCCAATCCGATTGCCAGCCGGCTGCGTAACTTGCTTGTCAAAACCGTCCTGGTGACGCCATTCCTCGGGCGTTACGTTCGCGAAGGACGCTTTAAACCAGCACCCACCTATGGACTCGACAGCTATCTAGGAATGCCGCGCAGGCATCGGCGGTCCCCTGAAGGCACGATGATCCCGCAACCCGAAGTACGCACGTTCAAGGGCCAGCGAGTATTGCTCGATGACTTGCTGGGCGAAGGTTATGCGCTGATTGGACTGCAAGTAGACCCGCGGAAGCACCTTAGCGCGGCATCCCGGCAACTGCTCGATGCGCAAGGCACTCGTTATGCCAGCCTCTTCGAGTTTGGCACACGGCCACAAGGCGCTAACGTCGAGCGTGTCAACACCTGCGAGTTGGTGGAGGTCGAGGATGTGCGCGGTGAAATGATTGCCTGGTTCAAACGCTCGGGGTTCTCCTCGGGTGCTATTGCCGTGGTGCGTCCGGACAAATTCACCTTCGCCATGGTCAAGGCCAACGACCTGGACCTTGCGATCACTGAACTGAAGTTCCAGTTGCAGTGGGCACCGAGTCTCGAACACGTGGCCAACTTCCCCGCCGCCATGAGGAAAAGCGCATGAATCTGTTTTCTTTGCCGCAGCTGCAATCCGCCGCCGCAGCCCTGTCTGTTGCCCGCCAACAGCGTAAACCCTGCGCGCGGATATCAGATTCCTTCGGCGTCGATACCCTGACTGGCGCTTATGCCGTGCAGGAGATCAATACCAATCTAGCTCTGGCCCAAGGGCGTCGTCTGACAGGCCGAAAAGTCGGGCTGACCTCCGCCGCCGTGCAGCAGCAACTGGGTGTCGACCAACCCGATTTCGGCATGTTGTTCGCCGACATGGAAATTGTGGATGGCGGTCAAATTCAGACCAACCAATTGATTCAGCCAAAAGCCGAAGGCGAGATCGCTTTTGTTCTGGGACGCGATCTTCCCCATCTCGATACCACGTTGGCTGAGATGCTTCGGGCCGTGGACTACGTGGTTCCAGCCCTGGAAATCGTCGACTCGGCCATTGAGAACTGGAACATCACATTGGTGGACACAGTAGCCGACAACGCCTCGTCAGCCCTCTACGTGTTGGGGAAACAGCCCACCCGGCTGTCCTCCCTGGATTTGAGACTTGAAGGGATGTTGTTGGAGAAAAATAACGCCGCAGCATCGATTGGTGTCGGTGCCGCTTGCCTAGGCAACCCTCTCGACGCCTGCCTGTGGCTGGCGCGAACAATGGCACAAATGGGCCGCCCCTTGCAGGCCGGCGATGTATTGCTTTCCGGGGCGCTCGGGCCGATGACGCCCGTCGCGGTCGGCGACAGCCTGACCCTGCGTCTGACGCGTCTTGGCGAAGTCAGCTGCCACTTCGTCTGAGCCCCCTTCTCTGCCGGGCTCTTAGACCCGGCCAGTCTGTGAGATTACATCCATGAGCCAAACAAAATTCAAGGTCGCCATTATCGGTTCCGGCAACATCGGCACTGACCTGATGATCAAGATCCTGCGCAACGCCAAATACCTGGAAATGGCGGTCATGGTCGGTATCGACCCCGCTTCCGATGGCTTGGCCCGCGCCCAACGTATGGGGGTGGCCACCACCCATGAAGGCGTTGAAGGCCTGACACGCATGGCTATATTCAACGACATCGACTTCGTTTTCGATGCCACCTCGGCGGGCGCCCATGTGAAGAACGACGCGTTCCTGCGCTCGATCCAGCCAGGCATCCGCCTGATCGACCTGACCCCGGCGGCCATCGGCCCGTACTGTGTGCCGGTGGTCAATCTTGAGCAGAACCTGGATCAGCTCAACGTCAACATGGTCACTTGCGGTGGCCAGGCCACCATCCCGATGGTCGCCGCTGTGTCGCGTGTGGCCAAGGTGCACTACGCCGAAATCGTTGCCTCAATTGCCAGCAAATCCGCCGGTCCCGGCACCCGCGCCAACATCGACGAATTCACCGAAACTACCTCCAAAGCAATCGAGATCATTGGAGGTGCAACCAAGGGCAAGGCGATCATCGTAATGAATCCAGCCGAGCCACCGCTGATGATGCGCGACACGGTGTTCGTACTGTCTGAAGCGGCCGATCCAGCCGAAGTCGAGGCGTCCATCGAAGAAATGGCGGCGGCAGTAGAAAACTATGTACCGGGCTATCGGCTGAAACAAAAAGTGCAATTCGACGTGATCCCTGAAAACGCTCCGCTGCACATCCCAGGTCTGGGTGCATTCTCGGGGCTCAAAACTTCGGTGTTCCTCGAAGTCGAAGGCGCCGCCCATTACTTGCCAGCCTATGCCGGCAACCTCGACATCATGACGTCCGCAGCCTTGGCCACCGCCGAGCGCATGGCGCAGTCGATGCTCAGCGCCTGAGGAGATCAAACATGACTTTTAATCCCGGTAAAAAACTCTACATCTCCGACGTCACCCTGCGCGATGGCAGCCATGCCATCCGCCATCAATATTCGATCCAGAATGTGCAGGACATTGCCCGCGCCCTGGACAAGGCCAAGGTCGACTCGATTGAGGTAGCCCACGGTGACGGTCTGCAAGGTTCAAGCTTTAACTACGGCTTCGCAGCGCATACTGATCTGGAATGGATCGAGGCCGCAGCCGATGTCATCAGCCATGCAAAGATCACGACCCTATTGTTGCCTGGCATCGGCACGGTGCATGACCTCAAAGCCGCCTACAGCGCTGGTGCGCGTGTAGTGCGCATCGCGACTCATTGCACCGAAGCGGATATTTCGAAACAGCACATCGAATACGCCCGCGAGCTGGGGATGGATACGGTCGGCTTTTTGATGATGAGCCATATGATCCCCCCCGAGCACCTGGCCCAGCAGGCCAAGTTGATGGAGAGTTATGGCGCGACATGCGTTTACATGGCCGACTCTGGCGGTGCGATGAACATGCAGGACACCCGCGACCGCTTCCGCGCATTTAAAGCCGTACTCAAACCAGAAACCGAAACCGGCATGCACGCTCACCATAACCTGAGCCTGGGGGTGGCCAATTCCATCACCGCCGTCGAAGAGGGCTGCGACCGCATCGACGCCAGCCTTGCAGGCATGGGTGCCGGTGCTGGTAATGCGCCGCTGGAAGTGTTCATCGCGGCCGCCGAGCGTCTGGGCTGGAACCATGGCACTGATCTTTACACCTTGATGGACGCCGCCGACGACATTGTTCGCCCATTGCAGGATCGACCGGTGCGGGTCGATCGAGAAACGCTGGCCTTGGGTTATGCCGGAGTCTATTCGAGCTTCCTGCGCCACGCCGAAATCGCTGCCGCCAAGTATGGTCTCAAGACGCTGGACATCCTCGTCGAACTGGGAAGGCGCCGCATGGTCGGTGGCCAGGAAGACATGATCGTCGATGTCGCACTCGACCTGCTGGCGCGTCATTAACCCACCCTATCCGGCAGCGCGCTACCCGCTGCCCAGGAGCATTCATGCAAAAGTTCAAACACCACACTTATTCAATTGCTGTCGCTTTGGTGGCGCTGTACGTTGGAGCCGCCGGGGTCGCCAAACTGCTCGGGGTTCAGGCCGTTGCACAGAGCTTCACCACTATGGGGCTACCCGATGGAACCGCCTTGGCGGTCGGTCTTTGCGAAGTGGCGGCGGTGCTGGCCTTCTATATCAGACCGCTTCGCCGGCTGGCAGCCGGCTGCCTGATCCCGCTGATGCTCGGTGCCCTTTACTACCACCTGGCCTACACCCCGGCGTTGCAGGCAGTTCCAGCGTTGCTGATCCTGCTGGTATGCGCCTGGATGCTGGCGAAGCCGGCACCTCTGCGCTCTACGTACTGGGTAAGCAGCTGACCAAGCTCTCAGCGCTGGACCTGCGCCTGGAAGGCATGTTGCTGGAGAAGAACGGCCAACAGGCCTCCATCGGCGCAATGCCGTACGCTGGCTGAGTCGGACTTGTTCGCGGAGCAGGTCCAGTACGGCATCAGTCGTGGGCATGCGCTCAACCTGTTCCCGCAGTACCGCCACACCGATGAGGTGATGACCGCCCAGCCGATTTTCGAGGGCGAATCCATTGCCGAGCGAATCAAGCGGGCCGCGACCGGCCCGATGGCGTCCCTGGGCGAAAGCATGCGCAATCGCTGAGCCGAGACGGGGCCCGGTATTTCAAGAACAAGAGGTGGTCATGAATCGTCGTACATTCGTAGTGGGAGCTGGCGCTCTGGTGGGGGCGGGCGTGCTCGCTTCAGGCACGCGTTCCGTTCCGGAGAGCGCTCAGATGCGCCCGACCATCAGCGTCGAAGAGAGCGAGGCCGCCATCGCAGCCGCTATGACTGCGGGCAGGATCGATGTGCACCGCCATATAGTGACACCGGCGCTACGGGAAGTGCTGGCGCGGCGCACTATCAATACCCTGGCCGGAATCGCCGTGCCCGAGTGGCCTTGTCGCTATACTCGGGCATAGCTTAGATCACCCGCTATCCAAGGCGTCGCCCCGGTCCACATCCTGACGTCTTCATCCCTAACAAATGGTTCAAGTCACTCGCTCGGGACCGGCTAAAGCCGGCCCCTGAAACCAACGTTATGCGCCAAACCCTGCCCCCGCACTTGAAAGGTAATTTTCCCGGAGAAGTACAATGTTCAAGCAGACTCTAATCGCCGGCTGGGGCGATATGGATTTCAATTCGCATATGCGCAATACCGCTTATCTTGACAAGGCCGTGGATGTCCGCATGACGTATTTTGCTGGCCAGGGATTTCCCGTGAGCGAGTTTCGCCGCTTGGGTATAGGTCCCGTGGTGATTAATGACCAGATTGAATATTTCCGCGAATTCCATCTGCTGGATTCAGTGGAGTGTACGCTGTGCTTGGCCGGTTTATCCGAAGACGGTAGCCAGATGCGTCTGCGCAACGAATTCTTCCGCAAGGGTAAACTTGCCGCTCGCGTAACATCCACTGGCGGGTGGCTGGATTTGACACAGCGTCGTATGGTCAATCCACCCGCTCTGCTGCTGGCGGCGCTGCAGGCATTAGCGCGCAGCACAGATTTCCAAGACCTGCAGGGCGGCAGCAACCCGTTTAGGGGGCGACCGCATCGCTCTGGTGATCAGGGCACTGAGGTGTAGTTTTTTCGCGCAGCGGACGGAACTCGAACAAAAATCTGGCCACTTTCTGCCAGTCAAGCGGTACAACCTAATGATCAGGTCGAATGCAATCGCTGAAGCGAGAGCGGATCAAGCGGAAGATCTACAGCACCAGGCAGGATGATCGCGCTGATGTGTTCGATTACATCTAAGTGTTTTACAACCGAACCCGCCGCCACAGTTACTTGGGCGGTGTCAGTCCTGAGGCATTTGAACGTGCCTCATTATGAAGTCGGGATGTAAAAAATTTTGAAAAAGTTAAATTAGGTAAGTGACTGATTTATGGAAGATAAACCACATGTAACAGTTAGCAAGGCTCCGGAACGCATGACCGACTATCCAGCACTGACCCTCGAAACGCCCGCCGAGCATCCGTTCGCCCAGTTCGTGCGGATTCTTGGCAAAGGTAAACGCGGTGCCCGCAACCTGACTCGCGAAGAAGCCCGCGAGGCCATGGGCCTGTTACTCGACGACAAGGTCGAAGACACCCAGCTCGGCGCCTTCCTGATGCTGTTGCGGCACAAGGAAGAAAGCGCCGAGGAAATGGCCGGGTTCGCCGAAGCCGTGCGTGAACGCCTGAATCCGCCAGCGCTGGCGGTTGATCTGGACTGGCCGACGTATGCCGGCAAGAAGCGTCACTTGCCGTGGTACCTGCTGGCGGCCAAGTGCCTGGCGCAGAACGGCGTGCGCATCTTCATGCATGGCGGCGGCGCGCACACGGCCGGTCGGCTGTACAGCGAACAACTGCTCGAGACGCTGAACATTCCACTGTGCCGCAACTGGCAGCAGGTCGACGTTGCGCTCAATCAGGGCGGTCTGGCGTTCATGCCATTGGTGGACTGGGCCCCGCAGCTTCAGCGGATGATCGACCTGCGCAACACCTTGGGCCTGCGCTCGCCGATCCATTCCCTGGCGCGGATTCTTAATCCGTTGGGCGCCCGTTGCGGCCTGCAGAGCATTTTCCACCCCGGCTATCAGGCCGTACATCGCGAGGCCAGCGGTTTGCTCAGCGACACTGCCATCGTCATCAAGGGCGATGGCGGTGAAATCGAGATCAACCCGGATGCCGACAGTCACCTGTATGGCACCACTGGCGGCGAAAGCTGGGATGAAGAGTGGCCGCAGATGTCGACCCAGCGCCACGTCAAACCGGCCAGCCTCGATCCGGAGCATTTGAAAGCGGTGTGGCGTGGCGACGTGGTCGATAGCTACCCGCAAATGGCGTTGATTTCGACCATGGCCCTGGCGTTGCGCGGCCTCGGTCAGCCTCGCGAGCAAGCGTTCGAAACCGCCCAGCAGTACTGGGACGCCCGGGACAAATCGATTTAACCGATCATAAACGCCCAACCTTTGCGCTTTTTGTTCGAACCCATGCGCATAGACTCCTCTCCAACGCTTATCGGTTGAGGAGTTTTGAACATGGGTTTGTTAGTCGAAGGCCGCTGGCAAGATCAGTGGTATGAAAGCAAGGACGGCACGTTCCAGCGTGAACAGGCGCAGCGTCGCCACTGGCTGACCGCCGACGGCAAGCCAGGGCCGACCGGCGTCGGTGGTTTTGCCGCCGAGGCCGGTCGCTATCATCTCTACGTATCCCTCGCCTGCCCGTGGGCCCATCGCACGCTGATCCTGCGCAAACTCAAAGGCCTCGAAAATCTGATCGACGTGTCGATAGTCAGTTGGTTGATGCTGGAAAACGGCTGGACCTTTGACAAGAACCTGGGCTCGACCGGCGACAAGCTCGATCACTTCAATTTCATGCACCAGCGCTACACCGCCGATACTGCCGACTACACCGGCCGCGTCACGGTGCCGGTGCTGTGGGACAAACAGACAAATCGCATCGTCAACAATGAGTCGGCGGAGATCATCCGCATGTTCAACAGCGCTTTTGATGAGCTGACCGGCAATGACCTGGATTTCTACCCGGCGCCCTTGCGAAACGAAATCGACGCCATGAACGAGCGGATTTATCCAGCGGTGAACAACGGCGTGTACCGCGCCGGGTTCGCCACCTCGCAGCAGGCTTATGAAGCAGCGTTCGATGAACTGTTTGGTGAGCTGGATCGGCTAGAGCAATTGCTGGGCGCGAATCGTTACCTGACGGGTGAATACCTGACGGAAGCCGACATCAGGCTGTTCACTACGCTGATTCGTTTCGATGCGGTGTACTTCGGACACTTCAAGTGCAACCTGCGGCGGATTGCCGATTATCCGAATCTGTCGAACTGGCTACGGGAGATTTATCAGTGGCCGGGGATAGCCGAAACGGTGAGTTTTGAGCACATCAAGAATCACTACTACGGTAGCCACAAGACCATCAATCCAACCGGGATCGTGCCTAAAGGGCCGGCGCAGGATTTCACTGCAGCTCATGATCGGGAGCGGTTGAAGGGGAAAGGGGTTTGGCGCAAGGCCTGACAGAACACTGAAACCTGAAAATGATCACGATCAACTGTGGCGAGGGGGCTTGCCCCCGTTCGGCTGCGAAGCAGTCGCAAACCGGCGGACGCGGACTTTCAGTGAGACCCCGTACGACGCTTTCAGGGCCGCTACGCGCCCCAACGGGGGCAAGCCCCCTCGCCACAAATCAGACCTGCCCCTGAGCCCCTTCAAACCACGCCAGTTTCTCGCGCAGTTGCACCACTTCCCCGACGATCACCAGCGTCGGCGCATGTACTTCATGCTCCGCCACCAGCCGAGGAAGGTCGGCCAGGGTGCCGGTAAACACCCGCTGATTGACCGTGGTGCCCTGCTGGATCAACGCTGCCGGGGTATCGGCCGCGCGACCGTGCTTGATCAACTGCTCGCAGATGATCGGCAGGCCCACCAGCCCCATGTAAAACACCAGGGTTTGCGCCGGCGCGACCAGGTCGGCCCACGGCAAATCAGTGGAACCGTCCTTGAGGTGCCCGGTGACAAACCGCACCGACTGCGCGTAATCGCGGTGAGTCAGTGGAATCCCGGCATAGGCCGCGCAACCACTGGCCGCGGTAATGCCCGGGACGACCTGGAACGGAATGCCATGGGCTGCCAGCTCTTCGATCTCTTCGCCACCGCGCCCGAAAATGAACGGATCGCCGCCCTTCAAGCGCACCACGCGCTTGCCGGCCTTGGCCAGATCCACCAGATGCTGGTTGATCTGTTCCTGAGGCACGGCGTGATCGGCGCGGCGCTTGCCGACGTAGACCCGCTCGGCATCGCGACGGCACAAATCCAGAATCGCCGGCGCCACCAAACGGTCATACAGCACCACATCGGCTTGCTGCATCAGACGCAAGGCGCGGAAGGTCAACAGGTCGGGGTCACCCGGCCCGGCGCCCACCAGATAAACCTCGCCGGTAGCGACAGGTGCTTCGCCATTGATTTTCGCCAGCATCAAGCGCTCGGCCTCGGCGCCCTGCCCGGCCAGTTGCCGGTCGGCAATCGGGCCCTGGAATACATCCTCCCAGAACGCCCGGCGCTGCTGCACATCCGGAAACAGACCTTTGACCTGAGTACGGAAACGCGCCGCCAGACCGGCCAGTTGCCCGTAGGTCGAAGGAATCCAGGTTTCCAGCTTGGCGCGAATCAACCGCGCCAGCACCGGCGCATCGCCGCCGCTGGACACCGCGATGATCAACGGAGAACGATCGACGATCGCCGGGAAGATCACGCTGCACAGGGCAGGCGCGTCCACCACGTTGACCGGCACGCAACGCCGATGAGCATCGGCGGAGACTTGCGCGTTCAGCGGTTCGTCGTCGGTGGCGGCGATGATCAGCCCGCAACCGTCCAGATCCGCCTCGACGTAGCCACGCACCAGGCACTCGCCACCGCTGCCGACCACTAGCTCGCGCAGTTGCGGTTCGATTTGCGGTGCAACCACCCGCAGCAGCGCACCGGCTTCAGCCAGCAGGCGGGATTTGCGCAAGGCAATCTCCCCTCCGCCGACGACCAATACACGACTGCCGCGAAGGTTATGAAACAGCGGCAGATAGTCCATTTAGCCGATGACCTCAAGGCCACCCATGTACGGCTTGAGCACCTCAGGCACACGGATCGAACCGTCGGCCTGCTGGTAGTTCTCGAGCACCGCCACCAGGGTACGACCGACCGCCAGGCCGGAACCGTTCAGGGTGTGGACCAGCTCAGGCTTGCCGGTTTCCGGGTTGCGGAAACGCGCTTGCATGCGGCGGGCCTGGAAATCGCCGCAGTTGGAGCACGACGAAATTTCGCGGTATTTGTCCTGGCTTGGAATCCACACTTCCAGGTCGTAGGTCTTGACCGCGCTGAAGCCCATGTCGCCCGTGCACAGCGCCAGGGTGCGATACGGAAGTTCCAGCAGTTGCAGGACTTTTTCGGCGTTGGCAGTCAGGCCTTCCAGCGCTTCCATCGAGGTCGATGGTTCAACGATCTGCACCATCTCGACCTTGTCGAACTGGTGCTGACGGATCATGCCGCGAGTATCGCGACCCGATGCACCGGCCTCGCTGCGGAAGCACGGCGTGTGCGCCACGAACTTGATCGGCAGCAGTTTCGAATCGACGATTTCGCCGGCGACGATGTTGGTCAGCGACACTTCAGCGGTCGGGATCAGGTACAGATCGGCTTCGCCTTCGCGGCTGATTTTGAACAGGTCTTCTTCGAATTTCGGCAGCTGACCGGTGCCCTGCAACGCAGGCGCCTGCACCAGGTACGGGGTGTAAGCCTCCTCGTAACCGTGTTCGTTGATGTGCAGGTTGATCATGAACTGCGCCAGCGCACGGTGCAGACGGGCGATCGGGCCACGCAGCAGGGCGAAACGGGCGCCGGACAGCTTGGCGGCGGTTTCGAAGTCCAGCCAGCCGAACTTCTCACCCAGGGCCACGTGGTCCTGAACCGGGAAATCGAAGGCCTTAGGCGTGCCCCAGCGGCGCACTTCAACGTTGCCTTCTTCGTCATCGCCGACCGGCACCGATTCGTGCGGCAGGTTCGGAATGCCCAGCAGGATCGAATCCAGCTCGGTCTGGATCGCGTCCAGCTCGACTTTACCGGCGCTCAACTCACCCGCCATGCGCTCGACGTCCGCCATCAACGGCGCGATGTCTTCGCCGCGCTGCTTGGCCTGACCGATGGACTTGGAGCGCGCGTTACGTTCAGCCTGCAGAGCTTCGGTGCGGGTCTGGACGGTCTTGCGCTGTTCTTCCAGCGCTTCGATGCGCGCAACATCCAGAGCATAGCCACGGGATGCCAGGCGGTCCGCTACGTCCTGAAGGTTGCTACGTAACAGTTTGGAATCGAGCATGTCGGTTTCTCGTTATCAAAGTTTGGTCAAGGACAGGCCAGCCCAGGTGGCGAGCAGCCCGCCGAATACGCTGATGACCGCATAGCCCAGGGCCAGCGGCACTTGCCCGGTTTCCAGCAGGCGCACCGTATCCAGTGAAAAGGATGAAAAAGTCGTCAGCCCCCCGAGGAAGCCGACCATCAACCCGGCGCGCACCGCAAACGGTACCTCCGGGCGAATCAAAAACAGACCGTATAGAACGCCGATCAGCAAACAGCCCACGATATTAACGGCCAGCGTCGCGGTATAGAAGTGCCGCGGCCAATTCGCGTTGATCCAGTTACCGGTGGCGAAGCGCAATAGCGTGCCGGCGACACCGCCGACAGAAACGGCAACGATCAATGGAATCACTATTTTCTCCGCTGCCGGGGGCTTAGACGATCAAGCTGCGCGAGGTGATTAAGCTTTTCGCCGATTTTCAGTTCCAGGCCGCGGGGCACGGGCTGATAAAACCGTTGCGGTTCGAGCTCGTCCGGGAAGTAGTCTTCGCCAGCGGCGTAGGCATCCGGTTCATCGTGGGCATAACGGTATTCATCGCCATAACCCAATTGCTTCATCAACTTGGTCGGCGCATTGCGCAAGTGCAGCGGCACTTCGAGCGAACCATGTTCGGTGGCGCTGCGTATCGCGGCTTTAAAGCCCATGTACACCGCATTGCTTTTCGGCGCGCAGGCCAGATACGTAATGGCCTGGGCCACTGCCAACTCACCTTCTGGGCTGCCGAGCCGCTCCTGCACTTCCCACGCCGCCAGGCACAGGCTCAGGGCGCGAGGGTCGGCGTTGCCGATGTCTTCGCTGGCCATGCGCACCACGCGCCGGGCCAGGTACAGCGGGTCGCAACCGCCGTCGATCATCCGCGCGAACCAGTACAGCGCGCCATCGGGATTGGAACCGCGCACCGACTTATGCAGCGCGGAGATCTGGTCGTAGAAGGCTTCGCCGCCCTTGTCGAAGCGCCGACGGGTGTCACCGAGCAGACTTTGCAGCAGATCGACGCCGATTTCACTGTTGTCTTCGGCCAGGTCCGAGGCGTTTTCCAGCAGGTTGAGCAGACGCCGGCCATCGCCATCGGCGGCGGACAACAGCATCTGGAAGCCCTCGTCGCTGAGGGTCAGTTGCCGCTTGCCCAGCCCGCGCTCTTCGGTCAGCGCGCGATGCACCAGCTTGCGCAGGGCCGCTTCGTCGAGGCTTTTGAGCACATAGACGCGCGCCCGGGACAGGAGCGCGTTATTGAGTTCGAACGAGGGGTTTTCGGTGGTTGCGCCGATGAAAATCAGCGTGCCATCTTCAACGTATGGCAGGAACGCATCCTGCTGGGACTTGTTGAAGCGGTGCACTTCGTCGACGAACAGGATGGTGCGTTTACCGTACTGCCCGGCCTGCTGCTTGGCGACTTCCACCGCCTGGCGGATTTCCTTCACGCCGGCCAGTACTGCCGAAACCGTTTCGAAGTGCGCATCGGAGACTTCCGCGAGCAGCCGCGCCAACGTGGTTTTACCCACCCCCGGCGGCCCCCAGAAAATCATCGAATGCAGGGCACCCTGCTCCAGCGCTTCACGCAAAGGCTTGCCGCGAGCGAGCAGGTGTTCCTGACCGACGTACTCGTCCAGATTGGTCGCACGCAGGCGTGCGGCCAAGGGCTGAGCAATCGGGGCGCTGCGAAACAGGTCCATCACTACTTGCGAAACCTCACTGCCTATCAGTCAATAATTTGAACACCGCTGATCCCTGTGGGAGCGAGCCTGCTCGCGATGGCGGCATTACATTCAACATCAATGTTGACTGACCCGACGCTATCGCGAGCAGGCTCGCTCCCACAGGTTATGCGTCTTACTCCTGGATCACGTCCGCCCCTTTAGGGATGTCGAACTTGAACTTGGACGCCGGAATCGGCTCGTTGGCCTTCACGCCGGTGAACAGGATATTGGTGCGCTGACCGACGCTATCAATCAGTTGCATGTCATTGACCAGACCGTTGCGGAACGAAAGACGCAGGCTGTCGAACAGGGTGTCTTTGGTTTTCGGCTTCAGGGTGAAGTCGATCACGCCGCCGGCTTCCTTGGCACTGATGTCGAAGCTCTGGCTGATCTTGGATACATCACCGGACAACAACAGGGCCGGAGTCTGGGTCAGGCGCTGGTCGAGGGTCTTGATGGTGACCTGCTCCAGGTCCGGGTCCCACAGGGAAACCTTCTTGCCATCGGACACCATCAGTTGCTCTTGCGGCGCATCGGTGTGCCAGTAGAACAGGCCCGGGCGCTGCAAGGACATTTGACCGGCAGTTTCCTGCAACTGGGTGCCGCTGCCATCAAGAGTCAGCTGGGAGAAACGCGCGGTCAGGGTCTGGGATTTTTCCAGCAGTTGAGTCAGACGCGCCACGTCCTTGTCATCGGCGTGGGCCGAGAGCGTGGTCAAAGCCAGTACCGGCAGCAGCAACATGCGGATAAGACGCATGGGAGTCCTCATAAACATTCGTGGGAGTGCGGGCGGCGCCTCAAGACACCACCCCTTTCAAAACCGGATCAGTCACGCACCGGGCCAGGGGCCAGGACTTCACGCGAACCGTTGGTGTTCATGGATGTCACGACCCCGGCCATTTCCATGGCTTCGATCATGCGCGCCGCGCGGTTGTAGCCGATTTTCAGCTTGCGCTGAACCGCAGAGATGGACGCACGACGACTTTCCAGTACGAACTGCACCGCTTCGTCGTAGAGCGCATCGGTTTCGGCATCATCGTCACCGCCACCGCCGCCGTTTTCAAAGCCGCTACCGGCTTCTTCGACACCGGCGAGGATGTCATCGTTGTATTCCGGCGCGCCGCGCAGTTTCCAGGCTTCAACCACCCGGTGAACCTCGTCATCGGACACGAACGCGCCGTGAACACGAATCGGCAGACTGGTGCCCGGCGGCATGTACAACATATCACCGTGGCCCAGCAGTTGTTCGGCGCCGCCCTGGTCGATGATGGTCCGCGAATCGATCTTGCTCGATACCTGGAACGCCATGCGGGTCGGAATGTTCGCCTTGATCAGACCGGTGATCACGTCCACCGACGGACGCTGGGTCGCGAGGATCAAGTGGATGCCGGCCGCACGGGCCTTCTGGGCAATACGGGCGATCAGCTCTTCAACCTTCTTGCCGACGATCATCATCATGTCGGCGAATTCGTCGACGACCACGACGATGGTCGGCAGTTTTTGCAGCAGGGGTGCCTCGTCGTGGATGCTTTCGCGCTTGTACAGCGGATCGCTCAACGGCTCGCCGGCGTCCTGGGCTTCCTTGACCTTGGCGTTGAAGCCCGACAGGTTACGCACGCCCATTTTCGCCATCAGCTTGTAGCGCCGTTCCATCTCGGCAACGCTCCAGCGCAAGGCGTTGGCGGCGTCCTTCATGTCGGTGACCACCGGACACAGCAGGTGCGGAATGCCTTCGTAGATCGACAGCTCAAGCATTTTCGGGTCGATCATGATCAGCTTGGCGTCTTCCGGGCCAGACTTGAACAGAATCGACAGGATCATCGCGTTCACACCCACCGACTTACCGGAACCGGTCGTACCGGCCACCAGCAAGTGCGGCATTTTCGCCAGGTCGGTGATGACCGGCTTGCCGCCGATATCATGACCCAGGGCCAGGGTGACCGGGGACTTGAAGTTATCGTACTCGGGGGTCGACAAGACCTCGGAGAACCGCACGATCTGCCGGTCTTCGTTAGGAATCTCGATACCGACCGTGGTCTTGCCCGGAATCACTTCCACGACACGCACGCTGGTCACGGCCAGGGAACGGGCCAGGTCTTTCGCCAGGTTGGAGATGCGGCTGACTTTGACGCCGGCCGCGGGCTGGATTTCGTAACGGGTAATTACCGGGCCCGGGTGAATCGAATCCACCGAGACCTCGACGCCGAATTCCTTGAGCTTGATTTCCAGCAAGTGGCCGACGGCCGCGAGGGATTCAGGCGAATAATTGAGTTGTTTCTTTTCCGCGGGGTCGAGAATCGAGATCGGTGGCAAGGTGCCTTCCACGGCGCTGTCGACGAACAACGGCGCCTGTTTCTCTTTTTCCACGCGCTTGCTGGGAGCTGCCGGTTTGGGCGGAGCCGGGGCAATCACCGGAGGTACCTGCTTCTCGCGTTCGGACATGTGCTTGCTCAGGGCTTGCTCACGCTCGATCAGGCGCTCCTTGACCTTGGCCTGCTCGCGTTTGTCGGTGACGGTCGGCGCGACCACGTCATGCACGCGATCATCGACCTCACGCAACTGGGCAACCAGTTGCTTGCGTTCGACACGGGCCGCCCACCAGCGATTGGCCGCGCCCTGAAACAGTTCGAACAGATCAAGGGTGATCTTGCCGGTGACGTCCATCACCTTGAACCACGACAGGTCGGTGAACACTGTCAGGCCGAACAGGAACAGCGCGATGAACAATAGCGTGCTGCCCTGGATATTCAGCGCGTTCCGGGCCAGATCGCCGAGGCTTTCGCCCAAAGCGCCGCCCGCGCCGGCCGGTAGACCGGTCGCCGCATGAAAATGGATGTGGGCCAGCGCTGCACCCGACAGCACCAGAAACACCAGGCCGATCAGGCGCCAGGAGAACAACCAGCCGCTCCACTGCCACGGCTCATGGCGCTGGCGGAAGATCTGATACGCCTTGATCGCCAGCAGCAACGGAAAAATGTAGGCGAAGTAACCCAGGACCATGAACAGGATGTCGGCGCTGTAAGAGCCGGCCGGCCCGCCGAAGTTCTGCACATCGTCGATCTTGCTGTTATGGCTCCAGCCCGGATCGTCTTTGCCATAGGTCAACAAAGCCATCATCAGGAACAGGCACAAGGCGCCGATGGCGATCAATGCACCTTCCTTGAGCCGGTAGTGCAATTGCTGGCGCCAGAGCGGGACGACTGTTTTAGGTGCTGCGGTGGATTTCTTCAAAACGCTTCTTTTCCTGCGCCCATGGCGCGTCCATCTGTTGAATGACTATAAAAACTGCCCAATCCAGGCAGGTAAAAAAGTTAACAGGCGCAACTGGGACTACTTTTAACACTGCGCCCCGGTTTTTCGAAATACGGCACGCACCGCTTTTTTGATACAAACACTGTTACAAGCGAGCATTGTACGGGTTTGTTCACCCGATGCCATGCTTGAGACCCTTGGGTGCAGCATAGCCAACAGCACAGTACGCGCGGTCCAATTTGAGCATGCATTCTCTTTTGTGACAAAGGCTTATGAGGTGTTTTTATGACTGAAGCGAAGCATTCCCGCCTGATCATTCTGGGTTCCGGACCCGCCGGTTACAGCGCAGCCGTTTATGCCGCTCGCGCCAACCTCAAACCCGTTGTCATCACCGGCATACAGGCAGGTGGCCAGCTGACCACCACCGTCGAAGTCGACAACTGGCCCGGCGACGTCGAAGGCCTGACCGGCCCGGTACTGATGGAACGCATGCAAAAACACGCCGAACGCTTCGACACAGAGATCGTTTACGACCACATCCATACGGCCAAGTTGCAACAGCGCCCGTTCGAGCTTATCGGCGACAGCGGCACCTACACCTGCGATGCGCTGATTATCGCCACCGGCGCTTCGGCCCAATACCTGGGGCTGCCATCGGAAGAAGCCTTTGCCGGCAAAGGGGTTTCGGCCTGCGCCACCTGCGATGGCTTCTTTTACCGCAACCAGGTGGTCGCGGTGGTCGGCGGAGGTAACACGGCCGTGGAAGAAGCGCTGTACCTGTCGAATATCGCCAAGGAAGTCCACCTGATTCACCGTCGCGACAAACTGCGCTCGGAGAAGATCCTCCAGGACAAGCTCTTCGAAAAAGCCGCCAACGGCAATATCCGCCTGCACTGGAACCAGAATCTGGACGAAGTATTGGGCGATGCCAGCGGCGTGACCGGTGCCCGCCTGCGGCACAGCCATACGGGCGAAACCAATGACTTGCCGCTGGCCGGCGTATTCATCGCCATTGGCCACAAGCCCAATACCGACCTGTTCCAGGGCCAGCTGAAAATGCGCGACGGTTATCTGCTGATCAAGGGCGGCAGCGAAGGTGATGCCACTGCCACGGACATTGCAGGCGTGTTCGCCGCCGGTGACGTGGCCGATCATATTTACCGCCAGGCGGTGACGTCCGCCGGGGCCGGCTGCATGGCCGCGCTGGATGCCGAGAAGTATCTCGATGACATCCCCACCGTTTGACGGTTAACCTCCGCAAGGCGGGCTCAACGGCCCGCTACCGCCCTCCCCTTCTGCAAGCCCGGATGCCATGCTGACTTGGTTACAACGCAACACCCTGACCTTCCCGCCGCTGGAAAAAGCCATGCGCGACCCCAACGGGCTGCTGGCCGCGGGCGGCGATCTGTCCGCCGATCGTCTGATTCAAGCCTATCGTCACGGCTGCTTCCCGTGGTTCTCGGAGGGCCAGCCGATTCTCTGGTGGTCGCCGGACCCGCGCACGGTACTGTTTCCCGACGAACTGCATGTCTCCCGTAGTTTGAACAAACTGCTGCGCCAACAGCGCTATCAAGTGACCTTCGATCGGGATTTTGCCGCGGTCATCCGCGCCTGCGCCGCACCGCGCGAATACGCTGACGGCACCTGGATCACCCAAGAGATGCAGGATGCCTACGTCGAACTGCACAGGCGTGGTTATGCCCATTCAGTGGAGGTCTGGGACGATGGCGTGCTGGTCGGCGGGCTCTACGGCCTGGCTATGGGGCAGTTATTTTTTGGCGAATCTATGTTCAGCCGCGCCGACAACGCTTCCAAGTATGGCTTCGCCACCTTGGTGCGACACCTGAAAGACTCGGGTTTTGTGCTGATCGACTGCCAGATGCCTACCGATCATCTGCACAGCCTGGGCGCCCGAGCGATTCCCCGCCGCGAATTTGCCGGCTACCTTGCGCGGCACCTGGATCAACCGGGCCGCGCCACTTGGGTTTGCTGAGCGACATTGGCGCGTGTGGCTTACACTTAATGCGGGGAAACTCATTGAGAGCGCCCCCTAATCAAAAGCTTATCCCGAGGGTTGATCATGACCGAGTTGGCGCGTTTGAAGTTTTATGCCACTCAGCCCCACTCTTGCAGCTATCTGCCCGAGGAGCAGGCCACGACGCTGTTCCTCGACCCTAGTCAGCCCATGGATGTGCATGTCTATGCAGACCTGTCGGAAATGGGTTTTCGTCGCAGTGGCGATCATCTCTACCGGCCTCATTGCCAGCATTGCAATGCGTGCGTACCGGCGCGCATTCCTGTGGCGCAATTTACCCCCAACCGTCAGCAGAAACGCATTGTCAAACGCAATGCCGACTTACAGGTGCGTCCGGCCAGACCAAAGTTCAGCGAAGAGTACTTCGACCTTTATCAGCGCTACATCGAACAACGTCATGCCGACGGCGATATGTATCCGCCGAGCCGCGACCAGTTTTCGACCTTCCTGGTACGTGATCTGCCATTCTCCCGTTTCTACGAATTTCGTCTCGAAGGCCGCCTGCTGGCCGTGGCCGTCACTGACTTGCTGCCCAACGGCCTGTCGGCGGTCTACACCTTCTATGAACCTGCGGAGGAGCGTCGTAGCCTGGGGCGCTATGCAATCCTCTGGCAAATCGGCGAGGCCCGACGCCTGGGGCTGGAAGCCGTCTATCTCGGCTACTGGATCAAAAACTGCAAAAAAATGAGCTACAAGACCCAATATCGCCCTATCGAACTGCTGATTAATCAGCGTTGGGTCATCCTGAGCTAGTGCCCTGTCTCGCAAATACTGTTCCTTTTTGACGGCGTCTGTTGTCATCATGCTGCGTTGCCGCTCCTTGCCATAGCGGGCTATGACTCGTCGCGGCGCCTTGCCTGACGACAACAGCCACTCGCCAAAAGAGGAACGTATTTGTGAGACAGGACACTAACCCCTTGGCTTAAACCCCATTTTTCGGGCACAATGCACGCCGCTTTTGCCTGGCGCAGTTGCACCGGGCCATTCATTGGACACCGAGGGCTTTACTGCATGTCGAAAGAAGACAGCTTCGAAATGGAAGGCACTGTCGTCGACACCCTGCCCAACACCATGTTTCGTGTGGAGTTGGAAAATGGGCACGTCGTAACCGCGCATATCTCCGGCAAGATGCGCAAGAACTACATCCGTATTCTTACCGGCGACAAAGTGCGCGTCGAGCTGACGCCCTATGACTTGAGCAAAGGGCGCATCACCTACCGCGCTCGCTAATCAAGTCAATACAAAACGCCCGGCTATGCCGGGCGTTTTTGTTTGTGCGTGAATGCGGATCGTTCCCACGCTCTGCGTGGGAATGCCTCAACGGACGCTCTGCGTTCGGCTTTTGAAGGGACGCGGAGCGTCCCGGGCTGCATTCCCACGCGGAGCGTGGGAACGATCATGGCAGACAGCAAAAAGGCGCCAATCGGCGCCTTTCTGCTTTGTTGCGGTTTAACGTCAGGCCATTTCAGCCGTGGTCTCGAACTCGAAGGTCAGCTCGCCGTCCTTGAGGTCGATGTGTACCACACCACCATGGTCGGCCAGTTCGCCAAAGAGGATCTCTTCGGCCAGTGGACGCTTGATCTTGTCCTGGATCAAACGCGCCATTGGACGAGCGCCCATTGCCGTGTCGTACCCACTCGCTGCCAGCCAGCCGCGCGCTGCGTCCGTCACTTCCAGCTGCACGCGCTTGTCTTCCAGCTGCGCCTGAAGTTCGGTAAGGAACTTGTCCACCACGCTTTTGATGACCTCATGGCTGAGGCGACCAAACTGGATAATGGTGTCCAGACGGTTACGGAATTCCGGCGTGAAGCTCTTCTTGATCACTTCCATCGCATCGGACGAGTGGTCCTGATAGGTGAAACCGATCGAAGCACGCGCTGCAGTCTCGGCACCGGCGTTGGTCGTCATGATGACGATCACGTTACGGAAGTCCGCCTTGCGCCCGTTGTTATCGGTCAGCGTACCGTGGTCCATGACCTGCAACAGCAGGTTGAAGACTTCCGGATGCGCCTTCTCGATTTCATCGAGCAACAGCACGCAGTGAGGCTGCTTGGTGATGGCTTCGGTCAGCAAACCGCCCTGATCGAACCCGACATAGCCTGGAGGTGCACCGATCAGACGCGATACGGTGTGGCGTTCCATGTACTCGGACATGTCGAAGCGAACCAGCTCGACACCCAACGCCTTGGCCAGTTGCCGCGCGGCTTCGGTTTTACCGACACCGGTCGGCCCTGCGAACAGGAACGAACCGACTGGCTTGTCAGGCGACTTGAGGCCGGCACGGGACAGTTTGATCGCAGTCGACAGCGAGTCGATCGCCGCATCCTGGCCAAAGACCGTGAGTTTCAGGTCACGCTCAAGGTTACGCAGCAGCTCTTTGTCGGAACTGGTGACGTGTTTTGGCGGAATTCGCGCGATTTTCGCAACGATGTCCTCGACCTGAGGCACTTCGATACGTTTCACGCGCTTCTCGATCGGTTGCAGACGCTGATAGGCGCCCGCCTCGTCGATGACGTCGATGGCCTTGTCCGGCATGTGCCGGTCATTGATGTAACGCGAGGCCAGCTCCGCAGCGGCGCGCAGGGCTTCATCGCTGTATTCGATGTTGTGGTGCGCTTCGAAACGGCCTTTCAGGCCACGCAGGATGCCAATGGTGTCTTCCACCGAAGGTTCCGACACATCGACCTTCTGGAAGCGCCGAGCCAGGGCACGGTCCTTCTCGAAGATCCCACGGAATTCCTGGAACGTGGTCGAACCGATGCAGCGAATATCGCCCGAAGACAGTAATGGCTTGAGCAGGTTCGAGGCATCCATGACGCCACCGGACGCAGCGCCCGCACCGATGATGGTGTGGATCTCGTCGATGAACAGGATCGCCTGCGGACGTTTTTTCAGCTCATTGAGCAGCGCCTTGAAGCGCTTCTCGAAATCGCCGCGGTATTTGGTCCCGGCCAGCAAAGCCCCCAGATCGAGGGAATACACCACGCTGTTGGCCAGCAGATCCGGTACCTGGTTGTCGACAATGCGTTTGGCCAGGCCTTCGGCAATCGCGGTTTTACCCACGCCTGCCTCGCCCACCAGCAGCGGGTTGTTTTTGCGACGACGCGCGAGGATCTGCGCGACGCGCTCGACTTCCAGCTCACGGCCTACCAACGGATCGATACGACCCTGGCGCGCGAGTTCGTTGAGGTTGCTGGCATAAGCATCCAGAGGATTGCCTGAAGAAGAAGACTCACCGCCCTCGTCGTCCTGCATATCTTGTTCACCTTCAGAGTGATCGCCATGCCCTGGCACTTTGGAAATGCCATGGGCGATGTAGTTGACGACATCGATGCGCGCAACGCTCTGCTGTTTCAGCAGAAACACTGCCTGACTCTCTTGCTCACTGAAGATTGCGACCAGCACGTTAGCACCAGTCACCTCGCGTTTGCCCGAGCTCTGTACGTGAAAGACAGCACGTTGCAGTACACGCTGGAAGCCCAGGGTTGGCTGGGTTTCACGATCCTCGTCATGAAGAGGGATCAATGGCGTGGTGGAGTCGATGAACTCCTGCAGATCATGCTTGAGTTTGTCGAGGTTTGCGCCGCAGGCACGCAAAACGGTGGCGGCAGCCTCATTATCCAATAGGGCCAACAGCAGGTGTTCGACGGTCATGAATTCATGACGCTTCGAACGAGCCTCCTTGAAGGCAAGATTGAGGGTGACTTCGAGCTCGCGGTTTAACATAGCTTCACCTCATACCCAAGTGGTCGGCGATTAACCGTCCTTCTCGATTTCACAGAGTAGCGGATGCTGGCTTTCCCTGGCGTACTGGTTGACCTGCATGGCCTTGGTCTCCGCGATGTCGCGGGTAAACACTCCACATACTGCCCGTCCTTCTGTGTGGACGGCCAGCATGACCTTGGTCGCCAGCTCGCGATTCAGGTTAAAAAACACCTCGAGCACTTCGACGACGAAATCCATCGGTGTGTAGTCATCGTTGAACAAAACCACCTTGTACATCGGTGGCGCCTGTAGAGCAGGCTTAGCCTCCTGAACAGCAATGCCTGCGGAATCGTCGTCGTGTAAATCAGGGCGATCCTGATTGAATGTTAGTCGAATCTGGCTAATTGCATGCATGGAAAGAAAGGTTCGTCAGTTGTGCAAATACAGTGGTGGGGGCTGTTATGAACGTTTTCAACTCCGACTGCCCGGTCACCTTGACTATCGGAAAATCGGTGTTACAACCAATAGAGCCCACAGTGGGTAAAAAAGGTCCGCGGAGTCAATCTATTTGCAAGATTAGACTGCGGATTAACTGGATGATACTCCAGTGATGGAGTCTGTTGCAGAGGGATATGGGTATGGCTGTCGGTAAGGTGAAATGGTTCAACAATGCCAAGGGGTTCGGTTTCATTAACACCGACGCCAGAGAAGGTCGCGACGAGGATGGAAAGGAAATCGATTTCTTCGCCCACTATTCGGCCATTGTGATGGACGGATACAAGACCCTCAAGGCCGGACAAATCGTTAGCTTTGAGATCATTCAGGGCCCCAAAGGGCTGCATGCAGTAAAGATCGCGGCTGCCACCCCTTCGAACGAACAGAGCACCCCTGCCACCCGGCAAGAAACAGTGTCGAGCTGACGCAGCTCGTCATCCAGTCATAAAAAAACCGCCCGAAGGCGGTTTTTTTGTCAGCTGGTTTACATGTGCGAGATCAACGCATCACCAAACGCAGAAGACGACAGCAGTTTTGCGCCCTCCATCAGACGTTCGAAGTCATAGGTCACGGTTTTTGCGGAAATCGCGCCGTTGGTGCCTTTGATGATCAGGTCGGCCGCTTCGGTCCAGCCCATGTGACGCAGCATCATCTCGGCGGACAGGATCAACGAACCCGGGTTGACCTGGTCCTTGCCGGCGTACTTCGGCGCAGTACCGTGGGTGGCTTCGAACATGGCCACGGTGTCGGACAGGTTGGCACCCGGCGCGATACCGATACCGCCCACTTCGGCCGCCAGGGCGTCGGAGAGGTAGTCGCCGTTGAGGTTCAGGGTCGCGATTACATCGTATTCGGCCGGGCGCAGCAGGATCTGCTGGAGCATGGCGTCGGCGATGGCGTCCTTGACGATGACGTTCTTGCCGGTTTTCGGGTTCTTGAACTGCATCCACGGACCGCCGTCGAGCAGGGTCGCGCCGAATTCTTCAGCGGCCACTTCGTAGGCCCATTCCTTGAAGGCACCTTCGGTGAACTTCATGATGTTGCCTTTGTGCACGATGGTCAGCGAGTCGCGGTCGTTGTCGACCACATACTGCAGGGCCTTGCGCGCCAGACGCTTGGTGCCTTCCAGGGACACCGGCTTGACGCCGATACCGCAGTTTTCGTCGAAACGGATCTTGGTGACGCCCATTTCTTCTTTAAGGAACTTGATGACCTTGGTCGCTTCCGGCGAACCGGCTTTCCATTCGATACCGGCATAAATGTCTTCCGAGTTTTCACGAAAGATGGTCATGTCGACATCGCCTGGCTTCTTGACCGGGCTCGGTACGCCTTCGAACCAGCGCACAGGACGCAGGCACACATACAGGTCGAGTTGCTGACGCAGGGCCACGTTCAGCGAACGGATGCCACCGCCGACCGGGGTGGTCAGAGGGCCCTTGATGGAAACTACATAATCCTTGACCGCGTCCAGGGTTTCCTGAGGCAGCCAGGTGTCCTGATCGTAAACCTGAGTCGCTTTCTCCCCGGCGTAGACTTCCATCCAGGAAATTTTGCGCTCGCCGCCGTAAGCTTTCTTAACAGCAGCATCGACAACCTTGATCATGACCGGGCTGATATCAACGCCAATACCATCGCCTTCGATGAAGGGGATGATCGGGTTGTTAGGAACATTGAGAGAATGGTCTGCGTTGACGGTGATTTTGTCGCCGACGGCTGGAACCTGAATCTTCTTGTATCCCATGCTGTACTCCATTGTTTGGATTGAACATCTGGCTGCGTTCGAGCGTACCCCAGTTAAATCGGCGCGCAAACCCTATGTTCCACCCATCTGCCGCAAAGCTGCACAGTTCGCGACGTACAAGCCTGAAAGCAAAGGGAAAAGCGCCAAACTCAAGCACGGCGAACGACTCTACGCGTCGCACTCACCTGCGACCTTTAGACCAATGGACGAAAAACGTTGCATATGAACCATCGGCAGATTGCCAGCTACCTATGTATAATGCCGCCGCTGACCACAGAGTCACGACGGCCGACCGCTCTATTACAAGACGTTGGGCCCGAATAAGCCGGATTGTTACCGCAGTCCACCCGCTTGACGCTCGACTGATGCACCCAACATCACCGCGAAGAAAACTCGACATTCGGCTCATGGATGACTTTGAACGAACGCGCTTACCCGGCGCCCCTCGAGTTTCTGCGCACGCTTTAGCAAAGAAGAGAGAGTTAATCCGAATATGCCCACCCGCTCGAAGATCATCTATACCTTCACCGACGAAGCCCCAGCCCTCGCCACCTATTCACTGTTGCCTATCGTAGAGGCTTTCACCGCCTCGGCTGATATCGCCGTTGAAACCCGCGATATCTCTCTTGCAGGGCGCATTCTGGCCAGCTTCCCCGAGCAATTGGGTGACAAAGCCGTAGCCGACCACCTCGCCGAACTGGGCGACCTGGCCGTTACGCCTGAAGCCAACATCATCAAGCTGCCGAACATCAGCGCTTCGGTTCCGCAACTGCAGGCCGCGATCAAAGAGCTGCAAGCCCAGGGCTTCGCACTGCCGGACTACCCGGAAACCGTGACCAGCGATGCCGACAAGCTCGCCAAGTCGCGTTACGACAAGATCAAGGGCAGCGCCGTAAACCCGGTTCTGCGCGAAGGCAACTCTGATCGTCGTGCACCGCTGTCGGTCAAGAACTACGCGCGCAAGCACCCGCACAAAATGGGCGCCTGGGCCAAAGACTCCAAGTCCCACGTCGCTCACATGAGCACCGGCGATTTCTACGGCAGCGAAAAAGCCGCCCTGATCGACGCCGCTGACGCCGTCAAAATCGAACTGATCGCTCAAGACGGCACCACCACCGTCCTGAAAGAAAAAACCACCGTGCAAGCCGGTGAGATTCTCGATTGCGCAGTCATGAGCAAAAACGCGCTGCGCAGCTTCATCGCAGCCGAGATCGAAGACGCCAAGCAAAAAGGCGTGTTGCTGTCGGTTCACCTGAAAGCCACCATGATGAAGGTCTCCGACCCGATCATGTTCGGCCAGATCGTTGCCGAGTTCTATAAAGACGCCCTGGCCAAGCACGCTGACGTGCTGGCCCAGATCGGCTTCAACCTGAACAACGGCATCGGCGACCTGTACGCTCGCATCAAAGCCCTGCCGGCTGAGCAGCAAGCTCAAATCGAAGCGGACATCCAGGCGGTCTACGCCGTTCGTCCGTCGTTGGCCATGGTCAACTCCGACAAAGGCATCACCAACCTGCACGTGCCGAGCGACGTCATCGTCGACGCTTCGATGCCGGCAATGATCCGTGACTCCGGCAAGATGTGGGGCACTGATGGTCAGCTGCACGACACCAAGGCTGTGATCCCGGATCGCTGCTACGCCACCATCTACCAGGCGGTGATCGAAGACTGCAAGGCTAACGGCGCCTTTGATCCAACCACCATGGGCAGCGTGCCAAACGTTGGCCTGATGGCGAAGAAAGCCGAAGAGTACGGCTCCCACGACAAGACCTTCCAGATCAAGGCAAACGGCGTGGTTCGGGTTTCCGACAGCGCTGGCCGCACTCTGCTGGAACAGTCGGTTGAAGCCGGCGACATCTTCCGCATGTGCCAGACCAAAGACGCGCCGATCCAGGACTGGGTCAAACTGGCCGTCAACCGTGCTCGCGCAAGCGCAACTCCGGCGATTTTCTGGCTGGACCCAATGCGCGCCCACGACGGCGTAGTGATCGAGAAAGTTCAGGCCTACCTGAAGGATCACGATACCGCAGGCCTGGACATCCGCATCATGTCGCCTGTCGACGCGATGAAGTTCACCCTGGACCGCACCCGTGAAGGCAAGGACACCATCTCGGTGACCGGCAACGTATTGCGCGACTACCTGACCGACCTGTTCCCGATCATGGAACTGGGCACCAGCGCCAAGATGCTGTCGATCGTGCCGCTGATGAACGGCGGTGGTCTGTTCGAAACCGGCGCCGGCGGTTCGGCACCGAAGCACGTTCAACAGCTGCTGGAAGAAAATTTCCTGCGCTGGGATTCCCTGGGCGAGTTCCTGGCCCTGGCTGCCTCCCTCGAGCATCTGGGTGTTACCTACAACAACCCTAAAGCGCTGGTGCTGGCCAAGACCCTGGATCAGGCCACCGGCCAGTTCCTGGACAACAACAAGTCGCCATCGCGTAAAGTCGGCAACATCGACAACCGCGGCAGCCACTTCTACCTGGCGCTGTACTGGGCACAAGCCCTGGCCGCCCAGACCGAAGACGCTGCACTGCAAGCGCAGTTCGGCGAACTGGCCAAAACCCTGACCGAGAACGAAGCGACCATCGTTGCCGAGCTCAACGCCGTGCAGGGCAAGCCAGTGGACATCGGCGGTTACTACCACGCCAATGCCGAGCTGATCAGCAAGGCCATGCGCCCGAGCAACACCTTCAACGCCGCGATCGCTGCGTTGGTTTAAGGTTGTAAGGGAACATCACAAACCCCGGCCTCGTGCCGGGGTTTGTGTTTGTGGCGTTCATACATATTTATCTGTCAGAACCCGAACCTGTGGGAGCTGGCTTGCCTGCGATGGCGGTTTATCATTCAACATTGATGTCGACTGACCCACCGCCATCGCAGGCAAGCCAGCTCCCACAGGATCGGGTTTCAACATTCAAATTGAGGAAGTCTTATGGACTGGCTACCCCACATCACCGTCGCGACCATCGTCGAAGACAATGGTCGCTTCCTGATGGTCGAAGAATCCAAGCACGGACAAACGGTACTCAACCAACCCGCCGGCCATCTGGACCCGGACGAAACCCTGATCGACGCCGCCGTGCGTGAAACCCTCGAAGAAACCGGCTGGGACGTCGAGCCGACCGGGGTGGTGGGCATTTATCTCTACACCGCCCCGAGCAATGGCGTGACTTACCAGCGGGTCTGCTTCACCGCAAAACCGCTCAAACACCACCCGGATTATCAGCTGGATGACGGTATCGTCGGCGCAAAATGGCTGACGCGTGACGAACTGCTGCAACAGCGCGCAAACTGGCGCAGTGAGCTGATCATCCGCTGTATCGATGATTATCTGGACGGTAAACACTTCAGCCTCGAGCTGATCCGCCCTTCTCTTTAGCCTTGCAGGCTTGAGCCTGCTAGAATCGCGTCCTTTTTCAAGACACTCATTGAATCCCTATGCGTGATCCAGCCCCTTCTGACACACAAAAGAAGCGCGTTATTGTCGGCATGTCCGGCGGCGTGGACTCTTCCGTTTCCGCTCTCCTGCTGATCGAGCAGGGTTATGAGGTGGAAGGCCTGTTCATGAAGAACTGGGAAGAAGACGATGGAACCGAATACTGCACCGCCATGGATGACCTGGCGGACGCTCAGGCCGTGTGCGACAAGATTGGCATCAAGCTGCATACCGCCAACTTCGCCGCCGAATACTGGGACAACGTGTTCGAACATTTCCTGGCCGAGTACAAGGCCGGTCGAACGCCGAACCCGGACATCCTCTGCAACCGCGAAATCAAGTTCAAGGCGTTCCTCGATTACGCCATGATGCTCGGCGCCGACCTGATCGCCACCGGCCACTACGTGCGCCGCCGCGACATCGATGGCCGCACCGAATTGCTCAAGGGCCTGGATCCGAACAAGGACCAGAGCTACTTCCTGCACGCCGTCGGCGGTGAACAGATCGCCAAGACCCTGTTCCCGGTCGGCGAGCTGGAAAAACCCGAAGTGCGCGCGATTGCCGAGAAACACGACCTGGCCACCGCGAAGAAAAAGGATTCCACCGGAATCTGCTTTATCGGCGAACGCCGCTTCAGCGACTTCCTCAAGCAATACCTGCCGGCCCAGCCGGGCGAGATCAAGACCACCGAAGGTGAAGTCATCGGCCGTCACCACGGCTTGATGTACCACACCATCGGCCAGCGTCAGGGCCTGGGCATCGGCGGCCTGAAAGACGCCGGTGACGAGCCGTGGTATGTGCTGATCAAGGACCTGGAACACAACGAGCTGATCGTTGGCCAGGGCAATGATCACCCTTATCTGTTCTCCCGCGCCCTGCTCGCTTCGGACATCTATTGGGTCAACCCGATCGATTTGACCGAGCCACGCAAGCTGACCGCCAAGGTGCGTTATCGCCAGAGCGACCAGCCTTGCACGCTGGAAAAGACCGCCAGCGGCTACCGCGCGACCTTCGATGACCCGCAACGCGCAGTCACCCCGGGTCAATCCGTGGTGTTCTACGACGGTGAAATCTGCCTCGGCGGCGGCGTGATCGAAGTGGCCGAACCCTGGACCAGCAAGGGTCAGCGTTCATGAGCCCGACTCAAGAGCAACTGACGGCCCTGGGCGGCGTGTTTCTCGCCGCCGTACTGGTCGACAAGATCGCCAAGAGCGGCCAGACCAACGAAGCCGGCCTGACCTGCATGCTCGGCAGCCTGTTGATTCGCGACCCCAAGGACACGCTGGAAGTCTATGGCGGTGACGACATCAATCTGCGTGAAGGCTACCGCGCATTGATCGGCGCCCTGGAGCGCGACCCCAGCACCCTTCAGCGCGAACCTCTGCGCTACGCCCTGGCGATGCTGGGGCTGGAGCGTCAGCTGGCCAAGCGCGACGACATGCTGGAAGTGATCGGCAAGCGTTTGCCGCAGATTCAGTCCCAGGTCGAACACTTCGGCCCGGCTCACGAAAACGTGATCGCCGCCTGCGGTGCGCTGTATCAGGACACCCTGAGCACCCTGCGCCAACGGATTCAAGTGCATGGCGACATGCGCAACCTGCAGCAACCGAGCAATGCCTCGAAGATCCGCGCGCTGTTACTGGCCGGAATTCGATCGGCGCGCCTGTGGCGGCAGTTGGGCGGTCATCGCTGGCAGTTGGTGATCAGCCGGCGCAAGCTGCTTAAAGAGCTTTACCCGCTGATGCGCAGCAGCTGAACCGCGCCCGCAATACCGTTTTGTAGTCAGTAACGCGTAATACGCCGGTCAGTTGGCAACGGACCGGCGGATTTTTTCATGTATGATACGCGCCCCATTTCGTTGCCCGACTGTCCGAGAACACCCCATGCAGCTCTCTTCGCTCACTGCGGTTTCCCCTGTTGACGGCCGCTACGCCGGCAAAACCCAGGCCCTGCGCCCAATTTTCAGCGAATACGGTCTGATCCGTGCTCGCGTTCTGGTTGAAGTGCGCTGGCTCCAGCGCCTGGCCGCTCACCCTGCCATCAGCGAAGTGCCGGCGTTCTCTGCCGAAGCCAACGCGGTGTTGAACACCCTGGCGGAAAACTTCTCTCTGGAGCACGCCGAGCGTGTCAAAGAGATCGAGCGCACTACCAACCACGACGTCAAAGCCATTGAGTACCTGCTCAAAGAGCAAGCGGCCAAGCTGCCGGAACTGGCTGCCGTCAGCGAATTCATCCACTTTGCCTGCACCAGCGAGGACATCAACAACCTGTCCCACGCCCTGATGCTGCGCGAAGGCCGTGATGACGTGATGCTGCCGCTGATGCGCCAGACCGCCGAAGCCATCCGTGAACTGGCGATCCGTTTCGCTGACGTACCGATGCTGTCACGCACCCACGGTCAACCGGCATCGCCGACCACCCTGGGCAAAGAGCTGGCGAACGTGGTTTACCGCCTGGAGCGTCAGATCGCTCAAGTCGCCGCCGTTCCGCTGCTGGGCAAAATCAACGGCGCTGTCGGCAACTACAACGCTCACCTGTCGGCCTACCCTGAGATCGACTGGGAAGCCAACGCCCGCGCCTTCATCGAAGACGAGCTGGGCCTGGGCTTCAACCCGTACACCACACAGATCGAACCGCATGACTACATCGCCGAGCTGTTCGACGCGATCGCGCGCTTCAACACCATCCTGATCGACTTCGACCGCGACATCTGGGGCTACATCTCCCTGGGTTATTTCAAACAGCGCACCATCGCTGGCGAAATCGGTTCCTCGACCATGCCGCACAAGGTCAACCCGATCGACTTCGAAAACTCCGAAGGCAACCTCGGGATCGCCAACGCACTGTTCCAGCACCTGGCGAGCAAGCTGCCGATCTCCCGCTGGCAGCGCGACCTGACCGACTCCACCGTACTGCGCAACCTCGGTGTCGGCTTCGCCCACAGCGTGATTGCCTACGAAGCCAGTCTCAAAGGCATCAGCAAACTGGAGCTCAACCAGCAGAAGATTGCTGCTGACCTGGACGCGTGCTGGGAAGTATTGGCCGAGCCGATCCAGACTGTGATGCGCCGCTACAACATCGAAAACCCGTACGAGAAATTGAAAGAGCTGACTCGCGGCAAGGGCATCAGCCCTGAAGCGCTGCAGACCTTCATCGATGGCCTGGACATGCCTGCGCAAGCCAAGGCCGAGCTGAAACTGCTCACCCCGGCCAACTACATCGGCAACGCTGTAGCGCAAGCCAAACGCATCTGATCGACCGCTTTACCCGTTTGAGACGCCCGGCAGCGCCGGGCGTTTTTATTCCCGTCTGAAAAGTGCTTTTTTTCAATAGGTTACACATGAATCCTGACATTCCTCTTCAACTTCTGGGCGGCATCACGGCGCGCGAATTCCTGCGTGACTACTGGCAGAAAAAACCCCTGCTGATCCGTCAGGCGATCCCTGATTTCGAAAGCCCGATCGACGCCGACGAACTGGCCGGCCTTGCGCTGGAAGAAGAAGTCGAATCGCGCCTGGTAATCGAGAACGGCGAGCGTCCTTGGGAATTGCGCCGTGGTCCGTTCGCCGAAGACGAATTCAGCAAACTGCCGGAACGTGACTGGACCCTGCTGGTTCAAGCGGTCGACCAGTTCGTGCCGGAGGTCGCTGAGCTGCTGGAGAACTTCCGCTTCCTGCCGAGCTGGCGCGTCGACGATGTGATGATCAGCTTCGCCGCCCCGGGTGGCAGTGTTGGCCCGCACTTCGACAACTACGATGTGTTCCTGCTGCAGGGCCACGGCAAGCGCAACTGGAAAATCGGCCAGATGTGCGATTCCGAGAGCAAGCTGCTGCCACACGCGGACCTGCGCATCCTCGCCGACTTCGAAGCCACCGATGAGTGGGTTCTGGAGCCGGGCGACATGCTCTACTTGCCGCCCCGTCTGGCTCACTGCGGTGTGGCCGTTGACGACTGCATGACTTACTCGGTCGGTTTCCGTGCACCGAGCGCCTCTGAAGTGCTGACTCACTTCACCGACTTCCTCAGCCAGTTCCTGACCGATGAAGAGCGCTACACCGATGCCGACGCCCTGCCGGCGGTCGATCCACACCAGATTCAGCACGACGCCCTTGATCGCCTGAAAGCTTTGCTGGCCGAGCACATGAGCGACGAGCGCCTGCTGCTGACCTGGTTCGGCCAGTACATGACCGAGCCGCGTTACCCGGAACTGGTCGTCGGCCCGGAAGAAGTCGAAGAAGAAGACTTTCTCGCCAGCCTGGAACAAGGCGCGGTGCTGATCCGCAACCCGAGCGCGCGCCTGGCCTGGTCTGAAGTCGATGATGACCTGCTGCTGTTTGCCAGCGGCCAGAGCCGTTACCTGCCGGGCAAACTGCGCGAACTGCTGAAGATGATCTGCGCCGCCGATGCGCTGCACGTCGACAACCTTGGCGAGTGGCTGAACGACGAAGACGGCCGCGGCCTGCTGTGTGAGCTGGTCAAGCAAGGCAGCCTGGGGTTTGCTGATGAATAAAATTCACGTACGTGTCGCAGACTGGCAAAAGGATAACGCCGAGATCCGGCGCATTCGTGAGACGGTGTTCATCGCTGAGCAATCCGTTCCGCCTGAGCTGGAATGGGATGCTGATGACGCAACGGCAGTCCACTTCCTGGCCTTTGAAGGCGACTTCCCGATCGGCACCGCTCGGCTGTTGCCAGATGGTCACATCGGCCGGGTGTCGGTGCTGAAGGACTGGCGCGGCTTGAAAGTCGGCGATGCGCTGATGCAAGCGGTGATCGGTGAAGCCGAAGAGCGCGGACTGAAGCAGCAGATGCTGAGCGCGCAAGTGCAGGCCACGGCGTTCTATGAGCGTTTGGGCTTCAGCATGGTCAGTGAGGAATTCCTGGAAGCCGGGATTCCGCATGTGGACATGGTGCGTCACTCCGCCTGAATCCCTGTAACTGATCGTTCCCACGCTCCGCGTGGGAATGCCTCTTGGGACGCTCCGCGTCCCCTCGCGGCAGTGACGCGGAGCATCACAGGCTGCATTCCCACGCGGAGCGTGGGAACGATCACGCCCCGCCATCCTCGGATGTCGGGGCGTTTTGCTGTCTACGATTCAACTTGCCCCACCGCAGGCCGACAAACTGGCAATATCAAGACTTTAAAGGCCGGAGATAACGGATATGTCCCTACGCACCCTGCTCACCACGCTGCTGCTGACCTGCAGTTTTTCGGTCATGGCCGCCACCGAGATCGTGCCCTTGAACTATCGCACCAGCGCCGACCTGTTGCCGGTGGCGCAGAATTTCATTGGCAAGGACGGCCAGGTCAGCGCCTATGGTAATCAGCTCATCGTCAACGCAGAACAGCGCACGATCGACGAACTTAAGGCCTTGATCAGCCAACTCGATGTGGCCGCCAAGCGCTTGCTGATCACCGTCGATACCAACGAAAACAACTTCCAGGGTGATCAGGGTTATTCGGTAAACGGTGCCAAGCCGAGCCAGACTCGCATCATCAACCGCAGCACCGACAGCCGCAACGGCGGTATCCAGCAGGTTCAGGCCAGCGAAGGCACACCGGCGCTGATCCAGGTCGGCCAGAGCATGCCGCTCACCAGCACCCAGACCGACAGCTATGGCGACCTGCGCAGCCAGACCGAATACCGCAATGTCACCCAAGGCTTCTACGTCACCGCGAGCGTCACCGGCGACATCGTTCATCTGGCAATCAGTACTAACCGTGACCGGATGAGCCAGGAACGTCCTGATGTAGTGAATGTGCAAAGTACCGACACAACTGTCACGGGTCGACTGGGTGAATGGATCACCCTGGCCGGCGTGAACCGCCAGACTCAGGCCGACAAACAGGGCCAGACCCGCAGCTACTCGACTCAGGGCCGGGACGACATGACCCTGCGGGTGAAAGTCGATACTTTGGACTAAACCACCGAAAACTGACTGATTAGTCGTATTAGACCAAAGATGTAGTGCTTAAAAAAAAGCACTACAAAACGTTTGACGAGCCAAAAAAGCAAAGGCATGATGGCCTCGCTCCCGCTAATCAGAGGCCCTGGCAAGGGCTTTCGAGTTGCTGTTCGCACCTACCCCGCGAGCCGATTCGTGTCTGTACCGCCCACAAGGTGTGTTTGACGAGGTTGCCGACTGGAACGAAGTTGTCCCGAGGGACGGAAGCGTAATTAGGTAACCCGGCTCCACACTGAAGTTCGCACCAAGGCCCACGACGCCCGAATGCGCTCGCCAGTTCGCCCTTACCTGCTCACTTCCCCTCGAGCCCATCGTTCATCCCGTCGCCATCCCCGCCGAACCCGACTTGACCGCCTAAGCTTCTGGTCAGCGAGCAGCCTTTACGCCCCTTTAAAATGCGTATTTGGCACGCAGGAATTGTCCACCCAGAACCACTTTCGATTAAAGACGCGACGAGGTTTATCCCCATGGCACTGACACGCGAACAGCAAATTGCAGCCCTCGAAAAAGATTGGGCTGAAAACCCGCGCTGGAAAGGCGTGACACGCAATTACTCCGCTGCTGACGTCGTCCGCCTGCGTGGCTCGGTTCAACCTGAGCACACCTTTGCAAAAATGGGCGCCGACAAGCTTTGGAACCTGGTAACCCAGGGTGCCAAGCCGTCCTTCCGTCCTGAGAAAGATTTCGTCAACTGCATGGGCGCCCTGACCGGCGGCCAGGCTGTGCAACAAGTCAAGGCCGGTATCCAGGCGATCTACCTGTCGGGCTGGCAAGTAGCTGCGGACAACAACTCCGCCGAATCGATGTACCCGGATCAGTCGCTGTACCCGGTGGATTCGGTTCCGACCGTGGTCAAGCGCATCAACAACTCGTTCCGTCGCGCTGACCAGATCCAGTGGAAAGCCGGCAAGAACCCGGGCGACGAAGGCTACATCGACTACTTCGCGCCGATCGTGGCTGACGCTGAAGCCGGTTTCGGTGGCGTACTGAACGCTTACGAGTTGATGAAGAGCATGATCGAAGCAGGCGCCGCCGGCGTTCACTTCGAAGACCAACTGGCTTCCGTGAAAAAATGCGGCCACATGGGCGGCAAGGTACTGGTTCCTACCCAGGAAGCTGTGCAGAAGCTGACCGCTGCTCGTCTGGCAGCTGACGTTGCCGGTACACCGACCATCATCCTGGCCCGTACCGACGCCAACGCTGCCGACTTGCTGACTTCCGATTGCGACCCGTATGACCAGCCATTCGTGACTGGCGAACGCACCCAGGAAGGTTTCTACAAAGTGCGCGCCGGTCTCGACCAGGCCATTGCTCGCGGCCTGGCCTACGCGCCGTTCGCCGACCTGATCTGGTGCGAAACCGCCAAGCCGGATCTGGACGAGGCTCGTCGCTTCGCTGAAGCGATCAAAAAGGAATACCCGGACCAACTGCTTTCGTACAACTGCTCGCCTTCCTTCAACTGGAAGAAAAACCTGGACGACGCGACCATCGCCAAGTTCCAGCGCGAACTGTCCGCCATGGGTTACAAGCACCAGTTCATCACCCTGGCCGGCATTCACAACATGTGGCACAGCATGTTCAACCTGGCGCACGACTACGCCCGCAACGACATGACTGCCTATGTGAAGCTGCAAGAGCAAGAGTTCGCTGACGCTGCCAAGGGTTACACCTTCGTGGCTCATCAGCAGGAAGTGGGCACCGGCTACTTCGACGACATGACCACCGTGATTCAAGGTGGCACGTCCTCGGTAACCGCGCTGACCGGTTCGACCGAAGAAGAACAGTTCCACTGATCTGCTTCGCCTGAGTAAACGGCCGTTGCGGACCGAGTAAAAGCTAACCGCAGCGCTGCATATCTGACGCCCCGACTGGTTCGGGGCGTTTTTTTGCCTGCGATTTTTTGACCACTGCAAAACCCTGTGGGAGCCGGGCTTGCCCGCGATGGCGACCTGCCAGTCAACATCTACTGCGTCTGATACACCGCCATCGCGGGCAAGCCCGGCTCCCACAGGGAACGCGTCAACCCACAAAATCCTGCGAAAAACATTGATCCAGAGCAGTTTCATGACCCGGAAAATCAGGTAAAACGACCGTGCTCGCTACTTGCAGTAACGCGCATATAAGACAACTTCCCAGCCACTCACCCGTTAAACAGTTTAAAAACTGTGACAAATAATATTGATTATCATTTAGCGGCAAGTATGTTCGTTACATTCCCTACAAAACATATTTGACAAAACCCCCGCTAATGCCCGAGCGGCATGGGCTACAGGGCTTTGGAGGCACGCTATGTCCTTATTCTTGTAAATAATTTCGCTATCTGAATTTTACTTGCTCGGTGTTTAGCCATAAAATCACCGCGATTGATTGCTGCGACATATCGTCACTGCTTTGTTTCTTTTCAAGCTCAGAGACCTTTGCTCTCTGTTAAGGATTTCCAGCATGCCCGAAGCGACCGGACTCATGGCCCACAACTGGGGCTTTGCCATTTTCCTTCTGGGTGTCGGCGGCCTTTGCGCCTTCATGCTCGGCGTCTCCAGCCTCCTCGGGTCAAAAGCCTGGGGCCGCAGCAAAAACGAACCGTTCGAGTCCGGCATGCTACCTACCGGTGGCGCCCGCTTGCGGCTCTCTGCCAAATTCTATCTGGTCGCGATGCTCTTCGTGATCTTCGATATCGAAGCAGCACTGCAGACCAACCTTGAAGCTGCCGAAGAAATCGCCCGTCAGTTGCGCTTGCGCGACATCGGCGGCCTGATCGTCATCGACTTCATCGACAT